>NZ_CAJPHA010000011.1:0-238847 GCF_905339895.1 Burkholderia sp. BCC1988 | reverse complement strand
GCGCCCGTTTCCCCCCCCTGCCCCCGGCGGGGGCCCTATCCGGCCCCCCCCGCGACTCGTGCGTTTTCTACCGTCCGGCGGCCCGACTGTCCGGCATCGCGCCGATAACATTTCGCAAGCATCTTCCGACAAAAGGGTTGACGCTTCGCACAACGAGCCTTTACCATCGCCCCCGTCTGAATTACATGGAGTGTTCTGTGAACACCGATGCGAGTTGTAGTTGGTCCTCGACCAACTTGACTGCTGCCTGAGGAAACCGCGCAGAGCCTCGTCTTCTGCCGCATCCCGGGAAGCAGGATGCGGCGTCCTTCCGGCCTGACCGGCCAGAATCCCCCGCCGAATTTTTTCGATATCGCCGAATGTCCGCGCTGCGCAACCCTGCGTTGCAGCGTGCGTACGTTCGTGCTGCGCGCAGCGCAAGCTGCGTGCGTGTTCCGTTCGCGTGCCGTCCGGCCGCGCGCCCTCGTGCGTGCGCGGCTTCCGATCGCCCGTGCCGCCTACTCGCAACCGAAAGGAGTGCAGATGAACTCGGACGACAGTAGTCGATTACCGCTCGCCGGTGCGACGCCGCGCATCGATCCTTCGGTCGCACTCCGCGCGCCGGCGAGCGTTCCCCCCTTCACCGATCCACAGCCGATCGCGCCTGACGCGACGCGGCGGGGAGCGCTCGTGCGTCGCTGACGTCACGGTCGCTCCCCGCCCGCCGCCTCGTGCGCAAGGAGCGACTCATGACACGACACAACACTTCGCAAACATCGCAAAAGAAACAGCGCGGCTTCATCAACGCCGGCCCCGGTCAGCAGAACGAACCGCGCAACATGCGCGCCGCGCAGGAAGCGGCCCGCCCGCTCGAAGAAACCTTCAAGTCGCTGCGCACCAGCACGCGCGGCCTCACCTACGACCAGGCCGCCGATCGCCTGCAGCACAACGGTCCGAACGAGATCGCGCACGACAAGCCACCGCACTGGACGCGCCAGCTGCTGCACGCGTTCCACAATCCGTTCGTCTACGTGCTGCTGGTGCTGGCCACGATCAGCTTCTGCACCGACGTCTACTTCGCGGCGCCCGGCGATCGCGACTTCGTCGGGATGACGATCCTGCTGACGATGGTCACGATCAGCGCGCTGCTGCGCTTCGTGCAGGAATTCCGGTCGCTGCGCGCGGCCGAAAAGCTCAAGGCGATGGTCCGCACGACGGCGACCGTGCAGCGCGCGGTGACCGACGTGTCCGAGCCCGCGCGCCGCGAGGTGCCGATGCGTGAAGTGGTGGTCGGCGACATCGTGCACCTGTCGGCCGGCGACATGATCCCCGCCGACGTGCGCCTGCTCGCGTCGCGCGACCTGTTCATCAGCCAGGCCGTGCTGACCGGCGAAGCGCTGCCGGTCGAGAAATACGACACGCTCGGCGCGGTCGCCGGCAAGTCAGCCGGCGCAGGCGCGACGGGCTCGTCCGCCGCCGCGAACGATGCGTCGAAGTCGCTGCTCGATCTCGAGAACGTGTGCTTCATGGGCACGAACGTGGTGAGCGGCACCGCGACGGCCGTGGTCGTCGCGACCGGCGAAGA
This sequence comes from Burkholderia sp. BCC1988, assembly GCF_905339895.1. Taxonomy (NCBI): domain Bacteria; kingdom Pseudomonadati; phylum Pseudomonadota; class Betaproteobacteria; order Burkholderiales; family Burkholderiaceae; genus Burkholderia; species Burkholderia sp. BCC1988. The sequence goes on along the minus strand of NZ_CAJPHA010000011.1, from coordinate 237,283 downwards.
CACCTACTTCGGTTCGCTCGCACGCAACGTCGTGAGCCACAAGCGCATCGAGACCAGCTTCGACCGCGGCGTCGCGAGCGTGAGCTGGCTGCTGATCAGGTTCATGTTCGTGATGGTGCCGATCGTGTTCATGATCAACGGCCTGACCAAGGGCGACTGGCTGAGCGCACTCACGTTCGCGCTCGCGGTGGCCGTCGGCCTCACGCCCGAGATGCTGCCGATGATCGTGAGCGCGAACCTCGCGCGCGGCGCGATCGCGATGGCGCGTCGCAAGGTCGTCGTGAAGCGGCTGAACTCCGTGCAGAACTTCGGCGCGATGGACGTGCTGTGCACCGACAAGACCGGCACGCTCACGCAGGACAAGATCATCCTCGAGCACCATCTCGACCTGTCCGGCCACAAGAACGAGGACATCCTGCGGCTCGGCTGGCTGAACAGCTTTCATCAGAGCGGCCAGAAGAACCTGATCGACATCGCGGTGGTCGCGCGCGCCGACGAGATCGGCGAGCGCGTGAAGCCGCAAGGCTACAAGAAGATCGACGAGCTGCCGTTCGACTTCGTGCGGCGCCGCCTGTCGGTCGTGGTCGAGGACACGCACGGCACGCACCAGCTGATCTGCAAGGGCGCGGTCGAGGAAATGCTCGCGGTGTCGACCCACGTGCAGGACGAGGACGGCGTACGCCCGCTCGACTTCGTCGCACGCAAGCGGCTGCTCGAACAGGCGAACGCGTACAACGAGGACGGCTTCCGCGTGCTGGTGCTCGCGACGCGCACGATCCCGCGCGGCGACGAACTCGAACAATACCGCACCGCCGACGAGCGCGATCTCGTCGTGCGCGGCTTCCTGACCTTCCTCGATCCGCCGAAGGAATCGGCCGCGCCGGCGCTTGCCGCGCTGCGCGAGAACGGCGTGTCGGTGAAGGTGCTGACGGGCGACAACCCGACCGTCACGATGAAGGTCTGCCGCCAGGTCGGCCTCGAACCGGGCAAGCCGATGCTCGGCGCCGAAATCGAGGCGCTCGACGACGCGACGCTCGCCGAGATCGTCGAACGCACGACGGTGTTCGCGAAGCTCACGCCGCTGCAGAAGGCGCGCATCGTGAAGGCGCTGCAGGCGAACGGCCACACGGTCGGCTTCCTCGGCGACGGCATCAACGACGCACCGGCGCTGCGCGACGCCGACGTCGGCATCTCGGTCGACAGCGGCGCCGACATCGCGAAGGAAACGGCCGACATCATCCTGCTCGAAAAGAGCCTGATGGTGCTCGAGGAAGGCGTGATCAAGGGCCGCGAAACGTTCGGCAACATCCTGAAGTACCTGAACATGACCGCCAGCTCGAACTTCGGCAACGTGTTCTCGGTGCTCGTCGCCAGCGCGTTCCTGCCGTGGGAGCCGATGCTCGCGACCCAGCTGCTCGTGCTGAACCTGATCTACGACACGTCGCAGATGCTGCTGCCGTGGGACAAGATGGATCCCGAGTTCCTGAAGAAGCCGCGCAAGTGGGAAGCCGGCAACATCGGCCGCTTCATGCTGTGGGTCGGGCCGACGTCGTCGGTGTTCGACATCACGACCTACGTGCTGATGTGGACCGTGTTCGGCGCGGGCGCGATGTATCACCTGCACGGCGGTTCGGGCGGCCAGATCGTGATGAACTCGGGCTGGTTCATCGAGAGCCTCGTGTCGCAGACGCTCGTCGTGCACCTGCTGCGCACGCAGAAGATCCCGTTCCTGCAGAGCACGGCCGCGCTGCCGGTGCTGCTGTCGACGTTCACCGCGATCGCGATCGGCTGCTGGCTGCCGTTCTCGCCGTTCGCGGATTCGCTCGGCTTCATGCACCTGCCGGGCACCTACTGGCTGTGGCTCGCGGCGACGATGGTCGGCTACATCCTGCTCGCGCAGATCGTCAAGACGATCTATGTGCGTCGCTACAAGCAGTGGTTCTGATCGCCTCCGAAACGACGGCGTGCCGGCCCGCGCGGGCCGGCCGCCCACGACGCAACAACGGTGACTTCATGAAAAGAATGCTTTCGCTCGCGGCCGCGAGCACCCTGCTCGCGCCGCTGTACGCGTACGCGGCCCATCCGCTCGTCAGCGACGACACGGGTACGCAGGGCAACGCGAACTGGCAGTTCGAGTTCAACGGCGAGCAAACCTCGAAACAGGACGAAAACGGCCGCCATCAATTGTGGAACGCGACGCTCACGCGCGGGTTCGGCGAGCACGTCGATCTCTACGTGAACGCGCCTTACACGCATCTGCAAACGCGCACCGACGACCATGGCACAGGCATCGGCGATGTCGAGATCGGCATGAAGTGGCGCTTCGTCGAACGCGGGCCGCTGTCGCTTGCGCTGAAACCGCAGGTGACGATGCCGACCGGCAACGACGATCGCGGGCTGGGCACAGGCCGCGTCGGCACCGGCGCCACGCTGCTCGCGCAAGCCGACGTCGCGCGCTTCTCGCTGCTCGCGAATGCTGGCCTCGCGTACCAGCCGAACCGCCAGGGCGACCTGCGCTCGGTCTGGGCCGTGTCGGCCGCGGCGCTCTACAAGGCGACCGACAAGGTGCAGCTCGTGGCCGACATCGGCCTGTCGCGCAACACCGAGAGCACGGCCGGCGCGAATCCGGCGTTCGTGATCGCGGGCGCGATCTACTCGCCGAAGCCCTGGCTCGATCTCGACGTCGGCTACCGGCATGGGCTGAACGACCAGACCTACCGTCATTCCGTCATGGGTGGGGTGACGGCGCGGTGGTGATGTTGCATGTCGAACCGCAATATGACGGGTCGCCTTCGGGCGACCCGTTTTTTCATCCGCGGTCGCTCGCACCGAACAGTTGCTCGCACACGGCGCGCCCCTCTTCGGTCAAGGCGGCGCTGCCGGTGCCGTCGTCGTTCAACGTCGTCGCGCTCAGGCCGGCGGCGTCGAGTTGCGTCAGCACGCGGCGCAGCGTGCTCATCGGCAATTGCGTGCGCTTCGCGATCTTCGGCAGCGACCACGTTTTGCCGGACGGATCGGTCGCGGCTTCATGCAGCGTCGCGAGCGTCGCAACGAGTGCGGGATCGAGCGGGGAGTCGTCGGGTTCTGAAGTCATCGGGTCGGGTTCGTGAGCCGGCGCCGGGCCGGCATTCGGGCGGAAGGCGATCGCGGACACTATACGCCCGGTCATGCGCCCTTGATCGCGGCGCGCATGAACGACACGAAACGCGCGGTCACGGGATCGTCGCGGCCGGACAGCCACGCGAGCCCGACGCGCCATTTCGCGTCCCTGCCGGCGAGCGGCAACACGGTCGCGTCGCGCAGCAGGTACTGCGCGCGCGACGGAATGAACGCGACGCCGACCCCGGCCGCGACCGACGTGAGCACCGATTGCACGTCCTCCGCCTGCTGCGTGACCTGCGGCACGAAGTGCCGCTCGACGCACCACCGGTCGATCTGCGCGGCGAGCCCGGGGGCGCGTGCGCGCTGCAGCGCGATGAAGCCGATCTCGTTGAGCACGTCGAGATCGGCCGGCACCCGCTTGAAGCCGAGGTGCGGCGGCACCGCGAGCGCGAGCCCTTCGTCGATCACCTTGAACGACGACAAGCCTTCATCCGACGGCAAACGCAGGAACCCGGCGTCGAGCTTGCCGGCACGCAGCCGACGGGTTTGCTCGGACGACGACAGGTCGCTCAGCGTGACCGCGACACCCGGATTGCGGCGCCGGAATTCCGCGACGAGTTTCGGCACGAGCGTCAGCACGGACAGGCAGATGCCGAGCCGCAGATGGCCGCGCTGCCCGCTGGTCGCCTCCCGTGCACGCGCGAGGATTTCGTCGGCATCGCGCACGAGCGCCTGTGCGTCGGGCAGGAAGCGTTCACCGAACGGCGTCAGCTCCGCGCCATGCCTGCCGCGTTCGAACAGCTTGCCGCCGAGGCTCGCCTCGAGCGCGCCGATCTGCTTGCTCAGCGCCGGCTGGCTCATGTGCAGCGTGTCGGCCGCGCGGCTGAAATGGCTGAGCTCGGTGACCGTCAGGAAGGTTCGGAGCAGTTTCAATTCCATTCTTTTAAGGAATCGTAGCGATCGAAACATTCATTTTACTGATCGAACCGCGTGGCGTTCAATACGGGCATGCCCTTCACGGAATTCACTGTCATGCCTGTTGATCAAGCGGCCGAGTGCTTGGCTGATACATCGTGCGATGCCGTCGCCGCGGCCGATGCACGCGCAACGAAGCGTCGTGCTGGACGCAGCGACGGACGCAGCCGCCGTTTTCGCTTCGGCGATGCGATTGAAGACGCGCCGGAACGCACCGTGACGGGTTCGATCGCGATCAGCTTTGCGGTAGTGTCGCGGCGGAACTGGCCGCGCTGAACCACGCCACCTGCTGCGATGTGCCCCCGTCGAACATTCATCGTCATCGGTTTGTAGCGTCGTACCGCCATCTCCAGCGTTGCGCGGCAAACGACGACATTCGGCCACGTGCATCGCGATCCCCTCAAGGTTCTCTTCTTGATGGATGCTGATCTGCCCGTCGGTCGATACGAACGGTGAATTCGGGCGCCGTCCTGCGCGCGACCGGTAGTCACAAGCGAAGCGGTGCTTCGCCTTCAATCCGCGAAAGGTCGAATCCCGGCAAACCGGTCCATGTTTTCCGACTGCGTCGCGCAAAGCGCGACTACGGCCCAGCACCGCATGTAATTCGTCATGTTGGGACACGTACGACAAAGATATGCGGCCTCCAGTACGAAATTTAAAAAGCCGTTTCGGGCGCGCCGATCGTGGAATTGGAATTCCCCGAGTCGATCGACGGTTTTTTCGTCAAGCGGTTATCATGGCAACGTCAGACGTTAGCGTGCCCGACACCATTCAGCGCAACCGAAACAGTCGGCGAATATATCGGTTCGCCGCCTTGCAGGTTCATCACTTCACGCAATGGATCAACTGCTTCCGCACTACGAACGAGAACTTGCGCTACTGCGCCGATCGATTGGAACCTTTGCGACACGCTATCCCAAAATTGCCGTTCGCCTGGGGATTTCCGGCGACCATTCCGAAGATCCCCATATCGAACGGATGTTGCAGTCGTTCGCGCTCCTCGCCGCCGATATAGGCAATCGGCTCGACGACAACTATCCTGAATTTGCCGAAGCGCTCCTCGGCATGCTGTATCCCCAGTATCTTCGAGCGGTTCCGGCGTGCGCAGTTGCCCAGTTCGATGTCTCGGACATCTTCGAAAAGCTCACTGAGCCATCGGTCATTGCCCGCCACACGGAACTCGCAAGCAAGGTAGAAGACTGCCGTTTCCGCACCGTCTATGACGTAACGCTGGCACCTGTGCGCATTTCGGCAGCGCGCTACGCATCGGCTACGGCGGTGCCCGCCGACGTCGTGCTGCCTCCCGGTACAACCGGCCTGCTCTCCATCACCTTCGAGGTAGCGCGGTCTGACTTTCGCCTCGAAGCCGTCCCCAGCCCGTTGCGCATCCATGTCAATGGCACCCGCGAAGTCGTCGGTACGGTAATGGACACGATGACGATGCGCACAACGGCGGCCTTCGTCGAAAGCACCGAACGTCGCTGGTCAACGCTGCCCACACCGCCGCTCACCGCCGCAGGCTTCGATGGCGCCGAGAAACTGATCGACGAAGATCACGGGCCGCCGGCCCTGCGGCTACTGAGCGAATATTTTGCGTTTCCGAAGAAATTCGATTTCATTGACGTCGACCTCGCTGCGCTCGCGCATGCGGCAGGTTCCGGCCAGCAGTTCACATTGCATCTCGCCATTTGCGGCGTTCATCCGGATTCGTGGACGGCACAGCGACTGAAGAATCTGTCGGCGAACAATCTGAAGCTCTTTTGCACACCGATCGTCAACCTGTTCCGGCTTACGTCGCTGCCAGTCAAGCGAAATCCGATCACGGACACGTATCCCGTGCAATCCCAGAATACGGATGCCGCCGGCGTCGAAATCTGGTCCGTCGACGCGGTCCGCACCACCACGGGCCGGTCCGGAGCGAACATCATTCATCCGTTCACGTCGCTCATGCACGGCAGTTCCGCCAAACCGGCCGGTCCCTATTGGGTTCTCAAGCAACACAACGTCGCCTCGCCATCGGGAAAGAAGGAAACCGCGCTGAGCCTGGTCGAACTCGACGGCCGACCGGCGACCGACACCGGGATCGAACAGATAACGGCGGATGTCTCCTGCTCGAATGGCAGTCTCCCTCGCGCGATGCGGGCCGGAGCCGAGGACGGTGATCTGGTGAACGAACAGGGAACGATGGTTTCACGCATCGTGATGCTGGACGCACCGACGGAAGCCGCACGATTGTCGAAGGAAGGTGATGCAGCTTGGCGGCTCATCACGCAGTTCGCCCCACACTCGATCGAATTGACCCGTACCGGGCTCGTGGAACTAAAGCGCCTGTTCCGCCAATTCGCTGCTCACTCTGCGGGATACGCGAACCTGCTCGACGGACTGACGAACCTGAGCCATAGCGTCAAGCGACTCTGGCTGCCGGGAGAACCGATGCCGAGCTTCGTGCGAGGTTTCGAAGTGACGTTGACGGTCGACGAGCAAGCGTTTGCCGCCGCCAGTCTCAGCACATTCATCGTCGTGATGGATCACTTCTTCGCCGTGCATGCGCCAGTGACGAGTTTTGTCCAACTTGTCGTGATGTCGGCCAACACAGGCGCGGAAATTCGACGTTGCACGCCGCGGCCAGGCACAGTCATGCTCGCCTGACTGCCTGCCCCGAAGCCTCAACGATCAAGTCGCGCCGCAATTCGTCCAGGTCACGTAAGGCTCGAAATCAGGTGACAGCCGCAGGTCGCCCGGTGACCGTGCCGGGCAATCGGAACACCGTTATCTGTCATCGATTCGTCGCCCTCCTCGATCAAATTCGGTTTGACGTCTGGGTGTTGGGGGCAGGATACCTCGTCGCCCTTGCGAGCAACGAAACGCCCATCGAAACGCATCGTCGACGAACCTGTGATCACCTTGCCGCCGTGGTCGGTGTCGTCACCGATGCGGATGAGATTCATCATCGTCGATTGCCTTACGGGCGGTAGCGAAAGTAGTGAATGCCATATTCGAGGTCTCGCGTCTCCGGCTTCATCTGCTTCGACGAGCGCACGAGATTGATCCTACGTACATCGCTCCAGCCGTAGCACGAGAAAATGACTTCAGCCAATTTAGCAAAGTGCCTCATCTTCATATAAGCACGGTGAAATAGTATCCAGAAGATCATTAGAGCGGCGGCGCCGGTTACGCCGAGGAATATTACAAGCGTCGTTCGCTCAACACCATCGGCGTCGCGGAATAGTAGAATGCACAACAACCCAAAAATAGGGACAAATAGACTCAGCATGATCTTCATCAGCCATCGATAAAGTGCTGAGCTACCTCTCGCTGCGTGCGGATACACTGCCACCACATCATCACTGATCCGTCGGACGGAGTAGGCAAAGTATCGATCCCGTGGCCTCAACTCAGCAACAATCTCGACCTCATCACCCTCTTTCATCGGCATTTTCCAGAGCCATCCTTCGACCAGCTTGCCGTCCAGCTCAAACTCCACCCAGTCCGCCTCTTCTTCAGAGTCTGCTGAAGACTGAATCAACCCGATTGCAAATGCCCCCATGCCCGCCAACGCCGCACCGGCCGCCGTCGCTTGTATGTACGTGCTGTGCTTCATTCAAGACGAAGTCCTGCTGGCGACGCCGGCACTTCAGCTTGCTGATCGTGCCTCGCAGCACCTGGACCGCATATTCTCGCTCAGAACTCATGCCATCTCCGCCGTCCGCACCTCAAGGCCGATAGCGGAAGTAGTGAATGCCATAGTCGAGATCTCGCTTCTCCGGCTTCATCTGTTTCGACGAGCGCACAAGATTGATCCCGCGCACATCGCTCCAGCCATAGCATGAGAAAATGACTTCAGCCAGTCTAGCAAAGCGTTTCATCTTCAGATAGGCACGGTGAAATAATATCCAAAAAACAAGTAACGAAAAAATCCATGCGGCGGCCATTACTAAGATATGCGTATTTAAATCAACTCCCGCGTGATCGCGGGACATCAGGACCGTTACAATGCCACTGCAAAACACCCACGTAGTCAACATGATCGTCATAAGCCATCGATAGAGTGCTGACCTACCTTTTGTCGCGTGCGGATATACCGCGACAACATCGTCATTGACCCTTCGGATCGAGTAGGCGAAGTAGCGATCACGCGGCCTCGGTTCGGCTACGATCTCCACCTCGTCACCCTCTTTCATTGGCATCTTCCAGAGCCATCCCTCGATCTGCTTGCCGTCGAGTTCAAACTCCACCCAGTCCGCCTCTTCTTCTGAGTTCGCTGAAGACTGAATCAACCCGATTGCATATGCACCCATGCCAGCCAACGCTGCACCGGCCGCCATCGCTTGTATGTAGGCGTGCTGTGCTTCATTCAAGACGAAGTCCTGCTGGCGACGCCGGCACTTCAGCTTGCTGATCGTGCCTCGCAGCACCTGAACTGAGTATTCATGCTCCGAACTCATGCCATCTCCGCCATCCACCCCTCAAGGCCGATAACGAAAGTAGTGAATGCCGTAGTCAAGATCCCGATTCTCCGGCCTCATCTGTTTCGACGAATGTATCAGGCTGATTTTACGTACATCCCTCCAGCCATAACACGAAAAAATGACTTCGGCCAATTTGGCAAAGCGCTTCATCTTCAGATAAGCGCGATAAAATAAGATCCAGAATATCAATAGAGAAAAGACACCTGCCCCGCCGAGGACTATCACGAGGGTCGTCCTGTCGATACCATCTGCATCACGTGACAGCATGAAGCACATTAGGGCGTAGATCGGTACAAAAAACCACAACATGATCTTCATCAGCCATCGATAAAGGGCCGTCCTTCCCCTCGTCGCATGCGGATACACCGCCACCGTATCGTCCCCGACTCTCCGGATCGAATACGCAAAGTACCGATCACGCGGCCTCGGTTCGGCTACGATCTCCACCTCGTCACCCTCTTTCATCGGCATCTTCCAGAGCCATCCCTCGATCTGCTTGCCGTCGAGTTCAAATTCCACCCAGTCCGCTTCCTCCTCGGAATTCGCAGACGATTGGACCAATCCGATCGCGAATGCCCCCATGCCGGCCAACGCAGCACCTGCGGCCGTTGCCTGCATATAAGCATGCTCGGTTTCATTCAAGACAAAGTCCTGCTGGCGCCGTCGGGACTTCAACCTGCTGATCGTGCCTCGCAACACCTGAACTGGGTATTCGCGCTCCAAGCTCATGCCATCTCCGTCATTGCCTTATCGAAGGCTTTTTCCTGCTGTGCCATATCCGCGTATTTTTCGACACCGTGATCTTTCACACGGAGAATAGCCTCTTGCCCGGTGCCAAATGCACAGCGAGAACACCACGATTCCAACTCGTTCGGGGTCAGGACGTCGGCGAGTATTTGAAGTGCAAGCACCCCAATCGTCGCTTCCCATGTAATCAGCATGCTTACCACTCGGAGCGATGCAACCATTGCCACCCGCGATGCAACAGTCTCGACCGCCATGATGACAACTCTATTCCCTGAGCGGGCTGCCAACTTCTTGAATAACGGTGCAGCAGTACTGATGGCATCGATGACAAAGGCCGTACCGGAGGCGACCCCCAACATCGTTTTGGCGACCAAGACCCACATGACGTCATACTGACCACTCTTCAGCCTTTTTTGAGTTGCTCCATAGTCCAACCATGCTGCAGCAAATGCGCCGGCTCCCGACAAAAATCCCCCCACCATCTTCCAACTCATCGTCCGAACAGCCTTCTTCAGCGTCCCGTAATACGGAGTCATCGTGATTGTGATGATCGACGCACTGAGCGATGCGCCCGACTTGATCAGCTTGGTGTTGGTATCTTCATCCTTGGCCTCAGACAACAGATGCCAGAAGTTCACCAACTCACACAGCGCAGCAATCACCGCGATACGACCGAGACGAAGCTCCTTCATCGCGTTCGCGTCCTTGTCGGCCTTCAACTTTTCCCATACCTCATACAACTCGGTGGTCGGGTTTGGCCCTGCCTTCGTCGACGCCGCTAACACGGTTCGCGCCGTACGAAAGCGCTGCAAAATTTCGCTTCGGCTCACTTTGTCATACAGGGCTTGCTTGCGGACGAGTGTCAGCGCGTCCTCGACAGGTATGCCCGCTCGCTGGAGAAACAGCGTCTGAACAATCTTCTCCCCGACAAAATCGCCCAGCTTATTGATTCGGAGTTTTTCGAAGACTCGATCGCCAATATTCATGAGCAGAACGTCACGCCCTTGCTCCTTGTACATCGCTCCCAAGTACGAGATCTTCGCCGGGTTTGTCTCGAGCGCCAATTTCGAATATTTCTTATAGTAGTCGGTCAGTTTGCCGATGTGCTTCACCGCCGTTACGACATATTTGACACCATCGCCCTCCAGCGGCTTATCCTTGTGCTCCAACGCGCTGGCGAGCAGTTTCTCAAGCTCCTCGCGCCCAGCTGGATGGTTCATGGCAACCGCCCGCCACACTATGCTTTCCTTGTCCGTCGGCTTCCAGCGCCCGACCAGATCATCGAGAATCGCAAGCCCTTTGGGCGTTGACCCCAGCCCGTCGATTGCCATTGCAACCACAACCTCGAATTCGAAGCTGTCACTAAGATCGTCGCAGTAATAGTCCTCCAGCGTGTCCGAAAGAAGTTTCGCCCGCAACCATTTTCCGACATCGTTGCTGCGCGTTTCCTGCAATTGGAACACCGTGTCTTGCAATTTCTTGTATGGCTTGCGGAAGTCCTCGATCCGCTTGCGCTGAAGCCGGGCTTCGTACCTAGACCATTCGGACTTCTGCATTCTGTCCAGATTGCGATCATGGAACCCGGGTTGCGCTTTCGCATACTCACGCGCTTCGCTCATGATCTCATCGCGGTACTTGCCAAGGTAGGGCGCGCTTGAACTCGCGCTGCCCGCGCGACTAAATCGGCCAATCTGGATAAGACGCGTCTGATAGCTCCCCGGGATGTTATTGACAGCCATCCAGTCAAGATCGTCATAATACGCATTGATCTCTTGGGCACGCGCAGCATCCGCGCCCGCCAGCGCTCTGGTGCGTTGCGCGGCCAAACCCGCGCGGGCTGTCGCCGAGCCGAGCGGTGTCATCGCATGCGCCTCTTTCGCCATGGCCTCCTGAGTGGCGAGGTTCTGTTTCGTACGCGAATCGACGATACGTTTGGCCGTGTCGATGTCGTTCAGGGCCATCACTTTCATGCCGAGTTCCTGCTGCGACCCATAACGGTCGAGCCAGGACACCGGGTCGTTTCGAAAGCCGTTCAGTTCGTGAACGTTGCCGACCGCATCCCACAAAGCGAACAACATTGGGGGATAGGTCGACGGAGCAGCTCCGCCACCGCCGGCATCCTTTTTCCCAACGTGGCCCATCATTTTCACAAGCGACTGGCTCGCCGATGCTGGCGATGCCTGCCGAATGTTCAAAGGATAACGCGACACCTCACGGGCAAGCAGATCTTCTCGATAGCTACCATCGTCTGCAGTAAAGCGCTGCTTGTCGTCAAACAGGCCCAACTGTTTTGCATCCAGGCCCGGCATGTATTCGAGTACGTCGTTAACTGACGACTCCGTTGCAACGACCGCGTGGCCTGTCCCATCCTTTCCGGTAGCGATCCATTTTGACGGCTCGATCCATTGCATGCGTTGTTCACGCAAGTCTACGTAAACCTCGTATTTATCGAAAGTTCGTGGATGCCATGCAAGTTGCGAGAATGCGATATAGACCTTGCCCGTACACAGTTCGGGTTGCTCGATCGCGATGACGTCCATCGGAACGGCAATGCTCGTCTTCGCACAAGTAGGATGAGTGGTCGGAACCGACGGGAGCGGGCGCGACTGCTTCCATAACCTACCGTCTTCAGTCACCTTGTATGCCTCCCAGTAATTGGTACCACGTGCACCTACCGGGTAGAAGAGATAGAGCCAACCGTCGCGCAAAGTCCGGAGCCCATACTGATGCTCGGTGAGGCTGACGTTCGTCACACGGTCGCCGACGATGCCGGCTGGCATCTTGGCCTTTACCGTTTTGGGCAGGACGGTGTACCGCACCGGCAAGATCGGCAGCCCCGTTTTCTCACAGTTGGCACATTTCTGGTTATTTGCTGCCATACGCTCTCTTCGTATCGAATTCAGGCAATTTTGCCAACACCAATCAACGGAGCGACGAAGCGCTCAATCGTTCGTACCAGGCACCGTCTCGAATTTCCGCGACATCTTCTTCTGTCAATACGCCAACGGCTGCCGTATAAAACTTGTCTGGCGCTCTCGCACCCAAAAGTTGCAGCACTTTCGGATGTAGATCGAACTGCGGATGCCATGTCAGCGCATTCTCAATGAATGCCACGCGATCGTCCCGGTCAAAGAGTCCATAGTGCTCCGCACGCTCGGCGGCAGCGACTGCCGCAGCAACTTCGGATGATTCCGGTTGACGTTCAACCTTCATGGCATACAACGCAAGCGCTCTATTGACCAATCCGTGAAGATGAATCTGCTGCCATTGCTCCGTCGTCAACGAAAGATCGGCACGTGACCCTGCCGACACACTGTACGTGCGAGGTTTGGCGCCCGCGTCGAGCGCATGCCATACTTTTACCGGCCCCAGCAGCGCCTGCTGTTGCTCTTCGGTAAGCACTGGCCAGATCAAACTGAGTGCTCGCGTATCATAGAAGCGCAGCACAGACGGCAGCCCGTCCTCGTTGTACTGTAGAACGTGGCGGCCCCAATGCTCGGCGACCTCATCCAACGATGCCTCACTGGCGAGCCATCCACCGACACGCTGCCCCAGCCCTTCGGCCATTGAGATCGGGCGACGATCCTCGAAGGCAATCTTCACGCTCTCCGCCAAAACTCCAGCCCCTTCGGCGGTCGCAAGGTCCAAGTCGACAAGATATGGCCGGTGACTGTCGGGAAATGCGTCGTGCCTGACCTCCACGATCGCGCGCGTCAATTCCCGGAATCGCTCGGCTTCCTCGTCGTCATTTGTGAAATCCCGCTGGCTCGGATCGACGACGAGATAGCAGTGCATCTCCGGCCGCTTGCTGAAATATGTGCGCAAGCTACTGACAGCCGCATCTGTCGCCGCGGCCTCGCGGGATTCGTCCTTACCCGGCGCGTCTGAGGTGTCCATATCCATTACTCCAGCACAACGCTCGATGCGCTATCTGCGGACGCCGAAGCCGTCTTCCAGGCACACCCCTTCGGCACGCTGGCGATCGGCGAAGGAAGGCGCATCGACGATGCGCCCGGCTTATCCCATGACGCACACTTTTCCAGAATCTGGCCACTGGTGCCGTTCTCGATCAGGTCAGGCGTGATCTTGATATACGAGCCGCCTGCACCGATCCAGATTTCTTTTTCTGCCGAGATAACAACTTTCCCGTTCGAACTGGTAATCGTCACGTCATTGAGCGCCGAGAGCTTCATTTCGTCGCTCTGCGCCTGGATCTCGACCTTTCCCTTGGACGCAAACAGCTTGATCCCTGCGTTCTGCGCAAACAGACTGATCTTCTCCATCACGCTCGCGATCAGCGATTTTCCCGCCGCCACGTGCACGCTCTTGCCACCGACGATATTGACCTGCTGGTTCGCCGTGACCTGCGCCGACTCCTGCGTCGACAGCCCCACGCCTGCAGGACTCGCCATCAACATGATCGGCGTCGAAAAGCCATTCGCGTTGCCCGTGCCGCCGCCGCCCGTACGACCGCCGCTGCCAGCGCCGCCGCTCAGGCTATAGTGCGTCGCGTCGGTAAATTTCTTGAGCGCGTCCTGCCCTTCTTGCAGGCTCTCCGCCTGATTCGCCGAACTTGCCTGCGACGTCAAATCAACAACGGTTTCCGCGCTGGCTAACTGCTCGGAAGCAGCCGTCACGTTCAACGGCTGGTTCGTCGCTGTCGGGTGGGTAGATACGAACAAGCCCTGCCCCGCCCGAATGGCACCGTAGGCGTCCGATTTGAGATCGAAACCACTGCCGAGGAACGCACCGCGCGTATTGTCCGTCTGCTGGATCAGGTATCCGAGGTGCAAGTGAGACTGATAACTGCTCGAGTAAAGGTGAACCCGATTCTGCTGCGTCGAGTCGTCCATTACGAGCTGGTTGTAGCCGGTGCCGCCATACTCGCGCGAGCGTTGACCGGACAGCAAGCCGTTCGTATGCCATACCGGCTGCGTAGCACCCCCGTACATCCTCGCGATAATGACGGGCCTGTCACAGTCGCCTTCCATGAAACCGACGACGACTTCATCGCCCTTGCGTAACGGCTGAATCCCGCCACGATTCGAGCCTGCATCAAGGAAGGTCGGACGCACCCAGCACGACGCACGTTCATCCTGACCGTTGCGGCGATTCCAGTGGAACCACACCTTCACACGATTCAGCGAGTCGGTATAAACCTCCTCCCCGTTCGGCCCGGCAACGATTGCATTTTGCAACTGCATCACAGGCTTCTTGTGCTCGAACGGGCTGCGGAACGGCACGTTGCGGGGCTGCGCTTCAACCGTCACCTGAAAGAAACCTTCGCCACCATCCGCGTGGCTCACCGTGGCACCCACCTTCGCTTCCGCGATTTCCGCAGCCAGGCCGTCGGGAAAATCCCCCACCTCATCCAGACCGGGCAGATTATTGCGAATCAGCCAGTCCACCCCGAGCAACACGAATTCACGATCCGGCTGGCTTCCGGCGTCATGGACCGGATGGCCGTGCAATTCGAAGCGCCGCCCGGGCATCGCGCAGCGCAAGCCGCCCACTCCGTGGAAGCGCTTCATTCGCGACTTCCTCTCCTCGAGTCGGATCTGCGCGAGGCGCTCGCCCTGCTCACGGTCCGACCACATGTATGCGCCCGGATAGTCGTAGACCTCGCCATCCGTCGGCAACTCGCTCTGCGTATCGGTGACGCCTTGAACCTGCCGCGGAAGATCAGGTCGCTTGTAGTCGAACGAGCGCGATGTCAGTTGAGCACTTTCGATCTGAAGCTGCTCCTTCCACTGCACGAATCCGTCCATCTCACCACTGAACCCCGTGTGACCGAACTCGACAATGGACTGCCTCAGTTGCGGGACGAAATAGACGTCGTCCGTCAGGACCATCATGTGCGACCGGCCGTTGTCCGCCTGCTCGAAGTACGGAAACACGCCTACTTCTTCAAGGCTGCGGTGGACGAAGTTCAGGTCATATTCCCACTGCACTCGATTCGAATAAGACGGCAGCGGCTTGTGAAGATCGTAGCGGAACGCGCCGCGCGCTTGAGGATGCTCGTTGAATACATCGGTCAGAATTTGCTCGCCGTTCTGCTCCTGCCAGTCGCGCATATCGCGACGCAGCCGCAAGAAATAGAGCCAGGACGAGAATGCCAGCTTGTAATAGGTCAACGTCCCATCGAATCCCAACCGGCTGAATCTGTGAACGTAACCGTGGATCGGCATGTACGTGCCGTCGGTCTGTTGAATCCAAAGCGTGACGGGTTTGCCAAGCAGCGCGTTGAGTTCGATCTGACTGCCGCGCGGCGAAACCGCATCAACCACGAATTCATAATCGCGGCCCAGCTTGGCCGTTCCTTTTACGTAGAGCGGCAATAGCCAATCGACGCCAAGCGGCGTGTCGAGTTTGACTAGACGATTGTATTGCGCGTTGCCCAGACGCAACGTCTTATAAAGTGCGGTGTGGCCCATGCAGCTTGCCCTTGGTTTGGTATTCAGGTGGGTTTCTGCCGAGGGCTGATTATAAATGTCTTTCTGAACAACACGATAGTGCTGAACGCCCACCCACTAATCTCAATAAATTTACAGCTCAAAAGGTAACATTTACCAACACAATTCAATTAGGTAATTATTGCCATCCGGTGTAACCCATAACGTTGAGTCACATATCATTTCCCTGAGCATGGCCCGGATACGGCTACTCCGCTGACGGCCAAGGAACAGCTTGAATCCGCCCGGATCGCACACCATTGCGCGCACATCCATCGTCATCGCCACACAATCGACCTTATAATTTCCCGCACCCGCTGACCGCCCACGCATTTCGCGCCGCCGCAACGCGCGTGAAAAGGAGACTCTCGCTTGACCGGCCTCATCGCGCGCCTGCCTCGCGCCCGGACCACCCTGCTCATCGCCCTCTCGTTCCTGACACTTGCGTTCGCAACGAACGCGTCGGCGCAGCGTGCGCAGCCGCATCGCACGGCGACGCCCCATGCGCATGCGAAAGTCGTCAAGAAACAACCCGCCCACCGCAAGCACAAGGCCGTCAAGCACCGCCGCCCGCGCGTGACGCATCATGCAGTCAAGCGTCACACGGCGCCCGCACCGCAGCACCGGCGCGCGAAACGCACGAACGCGGTTCGCCCGCGCCCCGCCGCGCAGCCGCGCCTGCTCGCGAGCTGCGGCTACAGCCCGCGCGCGGTGCACTCGCTGCATTCGCGCGCGGCCTACGTGCTCGACGTCGACTCCGGCACGCCGCTGCTCGCCCGCAACGCACGCACGGTGCGACCGATCGCGTCGATCTCGAAGCTGATGACCGCCGTCGTTGCACGCGACGCGGACCGGCCGCTGAACGGCGTGCTGCGCGTCACTTCTCGCGATCGCGACACGATCAAGTTCACCGGTTCGCGGCTGCCGATCGGCGCCGAACTGTCGCGCCGCCAGATGTTCCATATCGCGCTGATGTCGTCGGAAAATCGCGCGGCCGCCGCGCTGAGCCGCGACTATCCGGGCGGCCGTGCCGCGTTCGTGAAGGCGATGAACCGCGAGGCGCGCCGGCTCGGGATGCGCGATACGCATTTCCGCGAACCGACCGGCCTGTCGCCGCACAACGTGTCGACCGCCGAGGATCTCGCGCGGCTCGTCGGCGCGGCCGCGCAGGATCCGCTGATCCGCTATTTCTCGACGGACACGTCGACCACCGTGCAGGCCGGCGACGGCGAGCTGCTGTACGTGAACTCCGATCCGCTCGTGCGTGACGGCCGCCTGCCGATCCGGCTGCAGAAAACCGGCTTCATCAACGAATCGGGGCACGGCGTCGTGATGCGCATGCGCGTGAAGGGCCGCCGCGAAACGGTCGTGCTGCTCGGCGCGCCGACCCGCGCCGGCGTGTCCAGCGATGCGCTGAAGATCCATCGCTGGCTGACCTGCTCGATCCAGTAAACGCGACGCGCGCGGCCGACACATTCATCCACGAAGGAGCGATGCGATGCAGGACGAATACCGTTTCAACGCGTTCGGACGCCTGCTCGCCGTCGTGCGGACGAACGGCCGCTGGGCGGTATTCGATCTCGGCACCGAAGGCAAGCGGCGACCGGCCAACCTGCACGTTCCGTCCGCGCTCGCCGCGGACGAACTCGCGCAATATCTCGGCGACCTGCTGCACGAAAATGCGTCGCCGAAGTACAGCGACGTCGTGCCGGCTCCGTTGCCGCGCCGCGCATAGCGTCCGGCCGCACACTGCCCACAGTCCGACAATCGGCGGTTGCCGGGCCGCCGCCCGCTGTTCCTCTCCCGGCCTCGCCGGCGCATCGTGCGTCGTACGTCATGCGCCGTGCATCGCGAACGCCCGCCAAACTAGACAGTTAAACTTGCAAGTTTAACTGTCGTGTTATATGATCCGCCGCATGACTCCGCCACGCACAACCCGCATTTCCGCCGACACCGTCGCCGCCGACTTGACCCTCGCGGTCGGCCAGCTGATTCGACGGCTGCGCGCCGAGATCGAGTCCGAAGGGCTCGGCATGTCGCAGACGAGTGCGCTCGCGCGGCTCGAACGACAGGGCCCCATGACGACCGCCGATCTCGCGCGCGCCGAGGCGATGAAGCCACAGTCGATGAAGGCGATTCTCGCGAGTCTCGAGGAAGACGGGCTCGTCGAACGCGAGCCGCATCCGACCGACGGCCGCCAGATCCTGTTCCTGCTGACCGCAGCCGGCCTGGCGGCACGGCGCAAGCGCGACACCGCGAAGCACAAGTGGCTCGGCGCCGCGCTCGAGAAGCTCGACGCCGAAGACCTCCGCACACTCGCCGCCGCGATTCCGCTGATCCGGCGCATCGGCGAGCAATGACCACGCGTGCGTGCCGTGCGGTATTCGTGCGGCACGTGTCCCTTCTCCCCATGCACGGAGCATCCGCATCATGAGCACAACCCGTCTCGACACGCATACGGCACTCGTCGTCATCGACCTGCAAAAGGGCATCGTCGCGCTGCCCACCGCCCACCCGGTCGCACCGGTGATCGAGCGCACGCGCGAACTGCTCGACGCGTTCCGCAGCCGCGGCCTGCCGGTCGTGCTCGTCAACGTCGCCGGCGGCGCGCCGGGCCGCACGCAACTGCCGCCGCGCAAGGATCCGTTCCCGGCCGACTGGGCCGAGCTCCTGCCTGAACTGAACCGCCAGCCTGGCGACCACGTCGTGACGAAGAAAACCTGGGGCGCGTTCACCGGCACCGATCTCGACGCGCACCTGAAAACGGCCGGCGTCACGCAGATCGTGCTGGCCGGCATCGCGACCAGCATCGGCGTCGAATCGACGGCCCGCCAGGCGCACGAACTCGGCTACAACGTGACGCTCGCGGTCGACGCGATGACCGACCTCAACGCGGACGCGCACACGAACAGCGTCGAACGGCTGTTCCCGCGTCTCGGCGAGACGGGCTCGACGCACGAGATCGTCGCGCTGCTCGACCGCCGCGGCGCGTGAACGACCAACGCGCGCGGCCGGCGCCGGGCCGTGCGGCCGGACGGCTCGGTCCGTCGATCTGGAAAGTCAGCGCGGTCGCGACGCTCGGCTCGCTGCTGTCGCAACTCGACGCGACGATCGTCAACGTCTCGCTGTCGAGCCTCGCGACCGACCTGCACGCGAGCCTGTCGACGATCCAGTGGGTGACGAGCGGATACCTGCTCGCGCTCACGCTGGTGTTGCCGCTGAACGGCTGGCTGGTCGATCGCATCGGCGCGAAGGCGCTGTACCTGTGGTGTTTCTCAGCGTTCACGCTGACGTCGGCGCTGTGCGGGCTCGCGTGGTCCGCGCCGTCGCTGATCGCGTTCCGCGTGCTGCAAGGCGTCAGCGGCGGGCTGCTCGCGCCGATGGCGCAGATGATGATCGCGCGCGTGGCCGGCCAGCAGATGGCGCGCGTGATCGGCTATGCGGCGGTACCCGTGCTGATCGCACCGATCCTGGGGCCGGTCGTCGCCGGTGCGATCCTGCAGTACGCGTCGTGGCGCTGGCTGTTTCTCGTGAACCTGCCGGTCGGCGCGCTGGCGCTGGCACTGGCCGTGTGGTTCCTGCCCGGCGATCGCGAGGAAACGCAGCAGCGCGAACTCGACTGGGTCGGCCTCGCGCTGCTGTCGCCGGCGCTCGTGCTGTTCCTGTATGGCGCGGAGCGCATCGACGCGGTGCCCGGCATCGCCGCGATCGCGGGCTCGGTGCTGCTGCTCGCCGCGTTCCTGCGCGTCCAGCTGCGCAAAGGCGAGCGGGCGCTGATCGACCTCGCGCTGTTTCGCTCGCGCGTGTTCGGCGCGGCGGCGGCCACGCAGTTTCTGTCGAACGGCGCGATCTACGCGGGCCAGATGCTGATTCCGGTGTTCCTGATCGAGGCGTGCGGCCGCTCGCCCGGCGAGATGGGCTGGCTGCTGGCGCCGCTCGGGCTCGGCATGCTCGTCACCTATCCGTCGATGGGCGCGCTGACCAGCCGGTTCGGCGTGCGCCGGCTGGCCGCCGCCGGCGCGCTGCTCGCGCTCGCCGCGACGCTGCCGTTCGGGTATCTCGCGCTGGCCGGCTACGATCCCGCCGTGCTGGTGCCCGCGCTGTTTCTGCGCGGGATGGGCCAGAGCGCGATCGGCGCGCCGTCGATTTCCGCCGCGTATGCGTCGGTCGAGCGGCACAACCTGCCGATGGCGACGACGTCGCTCAATATCGTCCAGCGCCTCGGCGGCCCGACGTTCACGACGATGTGCACGCTGTTTCTCGCGTGGCGGCTGCAGGCCGAATCCGCGTCGACGGGCGGCACGCACGGGGCCGCCTACGCGTGGACGTTCGGCCTGCTTTGCGCACTGCATGCGGCGAGCTTCGCGACGACACTGCGGCTGCCGCGATGGTCGAGCGGCGCGGGCGGACGGCCCGTCAGGGCCGCGCGGGACGGTTCGCGCTGAGTGTCGCGGCTGCGCCGTGCGCGCAGCGCCGCTGCTACAGCCACATCGGCACGATCGACGCCGCGAGCAGGATCCCCAAGCCCGCATTCACGCAACGCCACTGCCGCTCCGTGCGCAGCACGCGCGCGAACAGCAGCCCGGCACAACACCAGAGCGACAGCGACGCCATCGCCGCCACGCCGAACGCCAGCCCGAGCAACGCGGCGAGCCTCACGGGGCCGGACGCGAGCGCGGCGAACGACGCGGCCGCGCCGAGCGTCATCGCCCAGCCCTTCGGGTTGTGCCACAGCATCCATACGCCGCTGACGAATCCTTGCGGCCGCTGCACGGCCGCGTCGACACCGGGCTTGCCGCCGCGCGCGATGCGCGTGGCCAGCCACAGCAGATACAGCGAGCCGAGCACCTTCATCCCGAGCTGCAGCGCGGGCAGGGCCAGCAACACGCTGCCGAGCCCGGCCGCCGCGGCGGCGGCCATCGATGCCAGGCCGGCCGCGATGCCCGTCATCATCGGCAGCGAACGCCGATAGCCGAAATGCGCGCCCGATGCGGTTGCGAGGGTCGTCGCGCCACCCGGTGTCACCGTGGACACGATCACGAACAACAGCAGCGGCAAATAGTCTTGAAGCGGCACACGGGCTCCCGGTTCGGGTCGTCGAAGCTCCGTTTTACCCGCGCTCCGTGCATTACGACAGCGAAAGATTTTTATGCCAGTCATTAGCATTCATAATGCGAACCATGACACGCAACCTCGACATCGCCCTGCTTCGCGCCTTCGTCACGGTCGCCGATCACGGCAGCATGACGGCGGCGAGCCGCGCGCTGCACCTGACGCAAGGCGCGGTCAGCCAGCAGGTCGCGCGGCTCGAAACGCTGTCCGGCCCGCTGTTCGTGCGCGAGCATCGCAACATGCTGCTCACGGCGGACGGCGAGCGTCTGCTCGCGCAGGCGCGCCGGCTGCTCGCCGCGCACGACGCACTGCTGACCGAGCTGACGGCCGGTGCGATGGAAGGCGCTGTGCGCATCGGCGCGCCGCAGGACCTCGTCGGCAGCTGTCTCGCGCCGATCCTGAAAGGCTATGCGCACGCGCACCCGCAAGTCGCGCTGTCGCTCGTGTGCGCGGCGTCGCCCGCACTGCGCAAGGCGCTCAGGCAAGGCGAGATCGATGTCGCGCTGATCGAGGCGCCGGTCGGGCCGTCGCGCGGCGAATGCATCGCCGTCGACCGTCTGGTCTGGGTCGGCGCGAAAGGCGGCAGCGCCCATCTGCAGACGCCGCTGCCCGTGTCGATGGTCGACCAGACCTGCGCGTTCCGCCCGACCGTGCTCGACGCGCTACGGGCCTGCGATCGCGCGTGGCGCACCGTGTTCGAGAACGGCAGCATCGACGCGACGGCCGCGACCGTGCGCTCCGATCTCGCGGTGACCGTCTGGCTCGCGTCCACCGTGCCGGCCGATCTCGACATCCTGCCGGCCGACAGCGGCCTGCCCGCCCTGCCGAACTTCGCGATCAACCTGCATCTGCCGCGCGGCCAGCACGCGCCGGCCGCGGCGGAACTGGCCCGCCATTTGCGCAACGGCTTCGCGCGCGTGCGCGCAGCCGCTTAGCGGTGAAGCTTCCCGCGTTCCACTTCCCGCGTTCCGCCTCCCGCCTCCCGCGTTCCCCCTGCTTTCCGCTTTCCGCTTTCCGCCTCTCGCCTTCCGCCTCTCGCCTTCCGCCTTCCAATTTCCGCTACGTGACCCCCGGCTCCTGCTGCGCCGGCGTCACGCCCGCCGCTTCCAGCGCCTGGTGCAGTGTCGGGAAAATGCACGACGCGCCGACGATCTCCGTGATCCGGTGGCGCTCCATATCGGCGTGCAGGTAGCGGTTCACGCGCCCGAACAGCACACCGATCCGGCGCGCGTGCAGCGCCTTGACGAGATCGGTGATCGTCCGCGCGGCCGAGTAATCGAGATCGGTGATCGCGCCCGCGTCGACGATGAACCAGCGCAGCGGTACCGGCGACGCGTCGACGAGTTCGGTCACTTCGGCGGCGAACCGATGGTCGTTCGCGAAGAACAGGTCGGAGCCGAACCGGTAGACGATCAGCCCCGGCGCCGTCATCGCGCCCGGCCGGGCCGGCACCGGCAGCCACCGCCCGTTGCCGTCGGCGGCTTCGAGCACCATCGTGTGCGGCTGATAGCTGTGGCGCACGTGCCGCATCAGCGACAGCGCGACGGCCAACAGGATCCCGTGCTCGACACCGACCGTCACGACGGCCGCGGCGGTGACGAGCGCGAGCGTGAATTCGCCGGGGCTTTCCCTGCGGATCGCCGCGAGGCTGCGCACGTTGATCAGCCCGAGCGCGATCGTGAACACGATGCCGGCCAGCACCGCATGCGGCAGGTACTGCAGATACGCACTCAGGAACAGCAGCACCGCCGCGACGACCGCGGCGAACGCCAGATGCCCGATCTGGCTGCGCACGCCCGCGCCGTCGGCCATCGCGGTCTGCGTCGGGCTGCCGTTGACGACGAACGCGCCGCCCACCGCCGCCGCCGCGTTCGCGGCCGCGAGCCCGAGGATGTCGGCGTTGGTGTCGACGTCCTCGCCGTACTGCTGCGCGAACACGCGGGCCGCCGCCGCGCTCTGCGCAATGATCATCACGAAGCACGACGCGGCGACCGGCACGAGATCGAGGAACTGCTGCCACGTGACGGACGGCCAGCGCAGCGGCGGCAAGCCGCCCGCGACGGGCCCGAGCACGGCGATGCCTTGCGCGGCGAAGCCGAAGCAGTCGCTCGCGGCGATGCTGCCCGCCACCGCGATCATCGGCATCGGCACGCGCGGCACAAAGCGCTTGCACGCGAGAATCGCGACGACGACGAGCGCCGCGAGCGCGAGCGTCGGCCGATGCGCGTGGATCGCATGCGTGACGACGTAGTCGAGCTGGGCGACGCTGCGCGATGCCGGATACGGCACGGACAAGCCGAGCATGTCGCCGAGCATCGCGATCGATACTTGCACGCCGACGCCGGCCAGGAAGCCGACCAGCACCGTGCGCGACAGGAAATCGGCGAGAAAGCCGAGCTTGAAGATGCGCGCGAGCAGCAGCATCGCGGCGGTCAGCAGCGCGACCATGCCGGCCAGCGCGACGTACTCGGCGCTGCCCGCCGGCGCCATCGACGACAGGCGGCTCGCGAAAATGGTCGCGGTCGCGGAGTCGGCGGCGACCACCAGATGGCGCGACGCGCCGAGGCACGCGAACGCGATCAGCGGCAGGAACACGGTATAGAGGCCCGTCACGGCCGGCATGCCGGCGATGCGCGCATAGCCGAGCACCTGCGGGATATCCATCGACGCGAGCGAGATGCCCGCGAACACGTCGCGGATGGCCGACGCGCGCCGAACCGGCAGAATGCCCTTCAGCAGCCGCACGCGTGACGGCTGGCTTTCGTTGGAATCTTGCATGCGTGAAATGCGTGGTTGACCGGAACGACGTGGAAGCGGAGTTCGCGAAGCCGTTCGCGCATCGTGCCCCGAGCGGGCGATGCGTGGCAAGTGCACAGTATGTTGCGCTACGTGAGCACACGGACTCGACGACACAAGGCCACAAGGAAACTCCGCGCGACGGTGACAATGTTGAGGAGCCCTGCGTCACGCATTCGCGACATCCGGCCGGAACCCGATGGCACAATCACGGTCCCTTTCATGTGCCCTTCACCGGGCGCGCGCCGCGTCGCGGTACAGATTCAACGCACGAGAAGGCCCCTGTCCACCCTTATGACCCTGAACGAATCCTGGTTTGCGCCGCTCGTCGGCATCCTCATCCTGCTCGCCGCCGCCGGCGCGATCGCCGCCGCCGTCCATTTCCTGCTGTTTCGCGTGGTCGCGCGCCTCGCGCGGCTGTCGGCCACCCGCATCGACGACGCGCTGTTCGAGTTCGGCGCATTCAAGTGGCTGAACCGCATCGTGCCGTTCGTCGTGATCAAGCTCGGGCTCGGCGCAGTGCCCGGCATTCCCGCCGTGGCCGCGCGGGCTGCCGACAAGGTGCTGTTCGCGCTGATCGTGTTCCTGGTGTCGATGACGATCAGCGCGACGCTGTCCGCGCTCGAACACTCGCATCGCACGAGCCGGCGCGACCAGCCGCGCCTGTCGCTGAAAGGCGCGATGCAGCTCGTCAAGCTCGTGATGTTCATCACGGCCGCGCTCGTCGTGATCGGCGACGCGACCGGCAAGCAGATCGGCCTGCTGCTGTCGGGCATCGGCGCGATGTCGGCGGTGCTGATGCTGATCTTCAAGGACACGCTGCTCGGCCTCGTCGCCGGCGTGCAGCTGTCGTCGAACGACATGCTGCGGATCGGCGACTGGATCACGATGCCGTCGGCCGGCGCGGACGGCACCGTCATCGACATCACGCTGAACACGGTCAAGGTCGCGAACTTCGATCACACGATCATCACGGTGCCGACCTGGAAGCTGATCACCGAGAGCTACCAGAACTGGCGCGGGATGACCGAGGCCGGCGGGCGCCGCATCAAGCGCGCGCTGTTCATCGACGCGACGAGCGTGCGCTTTCTCGGCAACGACGAGATCGAACGGCTCGAACGCCTGACGCTGCTGAAGGACTACCTGGCAGACAAGGTCGACGCGATCGCGCAATGGAACGGCACGCTCGGCGCGGCCGGTGAATGCCCGGCGAACCGCCGCCAGCTGACGAATCTCGGCACCTTCCGCGCGTACGTCGCGAACTACCTGAAGGGCCATCCGCACATTCGCCGCGACATGACGTGCATGGCGCGCCAGCTGCCGCTGACGGCCGAAGGCATTCCGCTCGAACTGTACTGCTTCACCGACACGACGACCTGGGTCGATTACGAGGCGATCCAGTCCGACCTGTTCGATCACCTGATCGCGGTGCTGCCGGAGTTCGGGCTGCGTGTGTACCAGCATCCGTCGGGCTTCGACATGCGCCGGATGGTCGACACGGCGCAAGCCGGACTGCCCGCGCCGTCCGCGCGGTGACGCTTGCCTGCGCGGCCGCCGACGGGTCGCCGCCGGCAACGCGGTATCGCGCCGCTCACCGCCCCGCGCACTCGGATGCGAGCCGCCCCACCACCTTCAGCGCCTCCTCGATCTGCCGCGACCACGGATAGCTGTAGTTGAGCCGGATGAAGTGCTGATAATCGGCGGTTGCCGAGAACATGTGGCCGGGCCCGATCGTGATCCCTTGCGCGAGCGCGAGCGCATACAGCTTCATCGCATCGACCTGCCGCGGCAGCTCGACCCACAGCACGTACCCGCCCTGCGGCTGCGACAACCGCGTGCCTGCCGGGAAGAAGCGCCGCACCATCGCGCTCATCAGGCTCGCCTGCTGCGCATACTGCTTGCGCATCCGCCGCAGGTGAAAATCGTAGCCGTCGTGCTTCAGGTATTCGGCGATCGCGAGCTGCTCGATCGCGGGCGTCGCGAGCGTGTTCAGGAATTTCAGCTTCTCGACCTGGTCGCGGTAGCGGCCGGGCATCGCCCAGCCGATCCGGTAGCGCGGCGACAGGCTCTTCGTGAACGATGCGCAATGCAGCACGAGCCCGTCGCGGTCGTACGACTTCAGCGCGCTCGGCGTCGTGTCGCCGAAATGCAGCTCGTGATAGACGTCGCTCTCGATCGCGGGCACGCCGTGCTTCGCGAGCAGCTCGACGAGCGCGCGCTTGCGTGCATCGGGCATCTGGAAGCCGAGCGGATTCTGGAAATTCGGCATCACCATGCACGCGGCGATGCGCTCGCGCGCGAGGATCCGTTCGAGCGCGTCGAGATCGATGCCGTCGCCCGGATGGGTCGCCACCTCCAGCGCGCGCATGCCCATCCGCTCGATCGCGTGCAGCATCGCGTAGAACGTCGGCGACTCCACCGCGATCGTGTCGCCGGGCTTGGCGACCGCCTGCAGGCACAGGTTGATCGCCTCGGTCGCGCCGATCGTCATCACGATCTCGCCCGGCTCGACGGGAATTCCGCGCTCCGCGTAGCGCCGCGCGATCTGGCGGATCAGCTCCGGGTTGCCGGGCGGCAGGTCGTCGATCACGCCCCAGCGCGTGCGGCGCCGCCCGATCGCCTGCGCGTAGCGTGCGAGACGCTGCACCGGGAACTGCGACGCGTCGGGATACGGCGAGCCGAGCGGCACCGCGTCGTCGCGCGAGATCGTGCGCAGCGTCGACAGCACGAGCCGGCTCACGTCCACCGCCGACGGCTCGGCGGCCGGCGCCGACATGTGCAGCTCTGCCTCGGCCGGCGCCGTGGCGCGCGCCCGCACGAAGTAGCCCGACTGCGGCCGGCTCTCGATCAGGCCGCGGCTCTCCAGCACGAGGTACGCGCGCAGCACGGTCGTGACGCTGAGCTGCTGCTGCCGGCTCGCCTGGCGCACCGACGGAATCCGCTCGCCGGGCCGGTACACGCCGCGCTCGATCTGCGCCTGCAGATCGTCGGCCAGTTGTTCATAACGCTTCACGCGCCTCCCTTTCAACTTCCCTTCAACAACACAGTTGCGGTCCGCACTGCCCGGATGGCCGAAACTGTACTCTTTTTTGAAGACGAAAGGTGTACACACAGCGGCCGGAGCGCCACGCGTACTCTGCGTGCATCGCCCCTGACACCCTGCATCATGAAAAAGAAATCCGCCGCCGCGCGCATCGAACCGTACACTCACCCGGCTGCCGGCTGGGGCGCGCTGAAAGCCGTCACGATCAACCTGATCAAGGAAAAGGTCACCGGCGGCAACTACCGCACGCTGCTGCGCCAGAACCAGCCCGACGGCTTCGACTGCCCGGGTTGCGCGTGGCCGGACCGCCAGCACGCATCGACGTTCGAATTCTGCGAAAACGGCGTGAAGGCCGTGGCCGCCGAAGCGACGAGCAAGCGCGTGACGCCCGAATTCTTCGCCGCGCATACGGTCACCGAGCTGCTCGAACAGTCGGATTTCGAGCTCGAACAACACGGCCGCCTGACCGACCCGATGGTGTACGACGCGCAGACCGACCGCTACGTGCCGATCGCGTGGGACGACGCGTTCGAGCTGATCGCGCGCCACCTGCGCGCGCTGCCGGACCCGAACCAGGCCGCGTTCTACACGTCCGGCCGCGCGAGCAACGAGGCGGCGTTCCTGTACCAGTTGCTGGTGCGGCTGTACGGTACGAACAACTTCCCCGACTGCTCGAACATGTGCCACGAGGCGACGAGCCGCGGACTGCCGGCGTCGGTCGGCGTCGGCAAGGGCACCGTCACGCTCGACGATTTCGAGCATGCGGACATGCTGCTGATCTTCGGCCAGAACCCGGCGACCAACCATCCGCGGATGATGGGCGAGCTGCGCGAATGCGCGAAGCGCGGCGCGACGATCGTGTCGATCAACCCGCTGAAGGAACGCGGGCTCGAGCGTTTCGCCGATCCGCAAAGCCCGCTCGAGATGCTGACGATGTCGGGCACGAAGATCGCGTCGACCTTCATCCAGCCGACGATCGGCGGCGATTTCGCGCTGATCAAGGGGATGGCGAAGCGCGCGCTGGAGCTCGACGATGCCGCGCGCGCCGCCGGCGCGCCGCGCGTGCTCGACACCGCGTTCATCGACGAGCACACGGCCGGCTTCGACGCGTTCGCCGACGATCTGCGCAATGAAAGCTGGTCCGCGCTGACGGCCGAAAGCGGCGTGCCGTACGAGCAGATCGACGGCCTTGCGCAGCGCTACGCGCGCAGCGAGCGCGTGATCGCGACGTGGGGCATGGGCATCACGCAGCACAAGCATTCGGTCGCGACCGTACAGATGCTGACGAACCTGATGCTGATGCGCGGCAACATCGGCCGCCCCGGCGCGGGCCTGTGCCCGGTGCGCGGCCACTCGAACGTGCAGGGCAACCGCACGGTCGGCATCGAGGAAAAGCCGTCGCAGGCGTTCCTCGACCGGCTCGGCCACGTGTTCGACTTCGAACCGCCGCGTCACCACGGCTACGACGTCGTCGAAACCATCGAAGGGATGCTCGAAGGCCACGTGAAGGTGCTGATCGGCCTCGGCGGCAATTTCGCGATGGCGACGCCCGACACGCCGCGCACGTGGGCAGGCATGCGCCGCTGCGATCTCTCCGTGCACATCACGACGAAGCTGAACCGCAGCCACCTGATCCACGGCCGCGACGCGCTGATCCTGCCGACGCTCGGTCGCACCGAGATCGACCTGCAGGACAACGTCGCGCAGGGCGTGACGGTCGAGGATTCGATGAGCATGGTCCACGTGTCGTACGGGATGAACAAGCCGGCGTCCGCGAACCTGATGTCGGAACCGGCGATCGTCGCGCACATGGGCCACGCGCTGTTCGGCAGCGGCAAGATCGACTGGCTCGCGTACAAGGACGACTACGCGAAGATCCGCGACGCGATCGAGGCGACGCTCGACGGCTTCTACGACTACAACACGCGTATCGCGCGGCCGGGCGGCTTCCACCTGCGCGTCGCGTCGCGCGATCGCGAATGGCTGACGCCGACGGGCAAGGCGAACTTCATCACGCATGCGCTGCCGACCGACACGCCGATCCAGCGCGCCCGCGCACTGCACGGCGAGCGCCTGATGACGCTGATGACGACGCGCTCGCACGACCAGTACAACACGACCGTCTACGGGCTCGACGACCGCTATCGCGGCGTGTACGGCCAGCGCCGCGTGGTGTTCGCCAACCGCGACGACCTCGCGATGCTCGGCCTGAAGGCCGGCGACTGGGTCGACATGGAAACCGTGTGGCACGACGGCATCGAGCGGCGCGCGGACGGCTTCCTGCTCGTCGAATACGACATCCCGCGCGGCTGCATCGGCGCGTACTACCCGGAAACGAACCCGCTGGTGCCGCTCGACAGCGTCGGCGACGTGTGCAACACGCCGACATCGAAGTCGGTGCCGGTGCTGCTGCATCGCGCGGCCGCGCCGGCGTCGGCTGCCGCCTGACGGAGCGCCGCGATGATCGTCCGCCCGCGCGAGCACTGGCTGCGGATGCTGCTCGTCTGGAACGGGTCGGTGCTGCCGACCATCCTGCCGCAGTTGGTGCTGACGCTCGCGATCAGCCTCGTCGCGGTGTGGGGCGGCGGCCGCGTGCTCGGCGAGAAGGTGCCGCTGAACCCGACGCCGTTCACGCTGATCGGTCTCACGCTCGCGATCTTCGCGGGGTTTCGCAACAACGCGAGCTATGAACGCTATCGCGAAGGCCGACAGCTGTGGGGTGGCGTGCTGACCGCCACGCGCACGCTGGTGTCGCAGGCGCTCTGCTACGGCGCGGTCGACGGCGACGATGCCTCACGGCAGGCGTTCGTGCGCAAGGTCGTCGCGTTCGTCTATGCGCTGAAGCATCAGCTGCGCGGCACCGCTCCGG
This sequence comes from Burkholderia sp. BCC1988, assembly GCF_905339895.1. NCBI lineage: Bacteria > Pseudomonadati > Pseudomonadota > Betaproteobacteria > Burkholderiales > Burkholderiaceae > Burkholderia > Burkholderia sp. BCC1988. The sequence goes on along the minus strand of NZ_CAJPHA010000011.1, from coordinate 207,718 downwards.
CGCCGGACCTGCGCACGCTGCTCGACGACGCGACCTATGCGCGCATCGTCGCCGCCCGGTTTGCGCCGATCGCGATCGTTCATGAACTGCGCGAAGCCTTCGCCGCGCGCGCCGATGCGGGCCGTCTCGCCGACACGCGGCTGTGGATGCTCGACGCGCGCCTCGACGATCTCGTGTCGATGGTGAGCGGCTGCGAGCGCATCGCGTCGACCCCGATCCCGTTCTCGTACGACGTGCTGCTGCACCGGACCATCTATGCGTACTGCGTGCTGCTGCCGTTCGGTCTCGTCGATTCGATCGGCGCGGCGACGCCGTTCGTCACCGTGTTCGTCGCCTATACGCTGATCGCGCTCGACGCGATCGCGCATGCGATCGCGGAGCCGTTCGGCGACGGGCCGAACCACCTCGCGCTCGATGCGATGACGCGCACGATCGAGCGCACGCTGCTCGAACTGAACCGCGAGCCGCTGCCGGCGGAGGTGACGCCCGGCCCGGCGTATCGGCTCACCTGACGAGCCGATACGGCCGACGCGCTGTAATAAACACTTGCAAGCGATACAGCCGGAAACGTCAACAGCCGGGGCCCGCACAGCGTTTTTTCGACAAGCGCGCACGTTTCGTGACGCGCAACGACAGGAGAAAACGTCATGCGAGCCCTTACCCGCCATCTCGCGATCGCCGCCACCCTGATGTCGGTGCTGACCGGCACCGCGTTCGCCGAAACGCCGTGGCAGCAGGCGCATCCGCGCCGCGAGGAGGTCAACCAGCGTCTCGCCAACCAGAATCGCCGGATCCGTCACGAAGTGAAGGAAGGCGAGATGTCGCACGCCCGGGCCGCGCGCCTGCACCGTGACGACCGCAGGATCCGCCGGGAAGAGCGGGACATGGCCGCGCAGGATCGCGGCCACATTACGCAGAGCGAAAAGCACGTGCTGAACCAGCAGGAAAATGCGGTCAGCCACAAGATCGGCCAATAACGCCGGCAAACGTCGATTCGCCATCGCTTGAAACGCCCGCTGCCGCCGCGCGACAGCGGGCGCTTGTTGTTGTATCGAATCGTTTCAGCCGGCCGTTCGTGTCAAGTGCCGCGGGTATACTCCGACGTCAGCCGCCGCCCGTATCGACCGTCAAAAACGGCACGATTGCGGCGGTTTCGTCGCGAAGCTCCGCGTTTCGCGTACCCCGCGCCCCAGCCTCGACACGAGACACACGACGATTCCGATCATGAAACGATTCCTGCTGCTCCTTCCCGCCGCCCTGCTCGCCGCCTGCGGTTCCGCACCTTCGTCCGACTCGGCCGCGTCCGGCCCGGCGCCGATGATCTACGTGTCGTCGGCGCGTCCGGCCCACGCGATCGCCAACTGCCTCGACAGCCGCCTGTCCGGCACCGAGCAATCGCAGCACAACGGCGTGACCGACATCACCGTCGGCTCGCGCTCGTACTTCGTCACGCTCACGCCGTCGGGCAACGGTTCGGTCGTCAAGGTCGTGCGCGGCTCGGGCAGCGAGCCGGCCGAGGAAGCAATGCGCTTCGCGATCGCGCGCTGCGTGATCTGACCGCCGCCGCTGCCGGGCACGCAAGCCGCTTCCCCCGGGCGCCGTCAGGCGCGCCCGTCGAATTTTTTCATCCGGGCGGCCGTCGATGAGAGAATCGCACCACGATTCCCTTTCCACGGAGCCCGCATGAAGCACCTGCTGTCCCGGCTGTTCGTCAGCGCCGCGCTCGTCGCGCTTGTTCCGGCGCTGCCGGTGCAAGCCGCGACGCCGCCCGGCATTTTCGTCGTCGCCACCCAGCTCGGCGAATTCACGACCCTCGATCCGAGCGAGATCTACGAGCTCGTGCCGTCCGAGTACGTCGCGAACGCCTACGAACGGCTCGTGCGGGTCGACCTGAAGGACCCGACGCGCTTCGACGGGCAGATCGCGCAATCCTGGACGGTCGGCGCCGACGGGCTCACCTATACGTTCAAGCTGCGCCCCGGCCTCGCGTTCCACTCCGGCAACCCGGTCACCGCCGACGACGTCGCATGGTCGCTGCAGCGCACCGTCCTGCTCGACAAGGGCCCGGCCGGCGTGCTCGCCGATCTCGGCCTCACGAAGGCGAACGTGATGCAGAAGGTGCGCGCGGTCGACCCGCAGACCTTCGTGCTCGAAACCGACCGCAAGTACGCGCCGAGCTTCGTGCTCAACGTGCTGAGCGCGTGCCCGGCGTCGGTGCTCGACAAGAAGCTGCTGATGTCGCACCAGCAGGGCAACGACTTCGGCAGCGGCTGGCTGAAGACCAACGACGCGGGCTCGGGCCCGTACCAGCTCGCCAAGTGGACGCCGAACGAAAGCATCGTGTTGCAGCGTTTCGACAAGTACCGCGCGCCGTACCCGATGAAACGCGTCGTGCTGCGCCACGTGCCCGAGGCATCCGCGCAGCGGCTGCTGCTGGAAAACGGCGACGTCGACGCCGCGCGCAACCTGAGCCCCGACAGCCTCGCCGCGCTGACCAAGGCCGGCAAGATCAAGGTCGCGTCGTGGCCGGTGTCCGCGCTGCTGTACCTGAGCCTGAACACGAAGAACCCGAATCTCGCGAAGCCCGAGGTCCAGCAGGCGATGAAGTGGCTGGTCGACTACGACGGCATCCAGCGCAACATCGTCAGCACGACCTACAAGGTCCACGAGACCTTCCTGCCGGAAGGCTTCCTCGGCACGCTGAATGCGAACCCGTACAAGCTGAACGTCGCGAAGGCGAAGGCGCTGCTCGCGAAGGCCGGCCTGGCGAACGGCTTCGACGTGACGATGGACATGCCGAACGATTATCCGTACGTCGAGATCGCGCAGGCGCTGCAGGCCAACTTCGCGCAGGGCGGCATCCGCGTGAAGCTGATCCCGGGCGATGCGAAGCAGGCGATCGGCAAGTACCGCGCGCGCCAGCACGACATCTTCATCGGCGAATGGTCGCCCGACTACATGGACCCGAACAGCAATGCGCGCGGCTTCGCCTGGAATCCGGACAATTCCGACCAGTCGAAGACGAAGATGCTCGCGTGGCGCAACAGCTGGGACATCCCGCAACTGACGAAGGACACCGAGGCCGCGCTGGTCGAGCCGTCGCCCGCGAAGCGCGCGCAGCGTTACGAGGCGCTGCAGAAGGCCGTGCTCGCGAACTCGCCGTTCATCATCATGTTCGAGAAGGTCGTGCAGGTCGCGACGCGCCCTGGCACGACCGGGCCGGAGATCGGCCCGATCAACGACCTCGTGTCGTACCGGACGCTGGCGAAATAAGCCCGGCTGCCCGCGCGACCGGCGACGCCGGCGTGCGGGTGCATCCGTCATCCAATACGCTTCGCTCGGGGAATACACAATGCGCTCATTACAAGAACTGCGGCTGGAATTCCTCCAGTACAAGATCGAACCGATCGGCTGGCTCGGCGACAGCCCGTCGCGCTTCGACTTCTATACCCGCACGGCCGCCGGATGCGACAGCATCCTCGAGCTGGGCGTGTTCACCGGACTGACCACGACGGCCTTCATGCTCGCGCAGCCGAAGCGGCTCGTGTCGGTCGACATCACCGATCAGTATTTCCACATCCAGGACGAGCTGAAGCACGCGGCGCAGGAACTGGCGATCGACTTCGAATTCAGGATTGCCGATGATCTCGCAATGGACCCGCTCGCGTGCGACCTGCTGTTCATCGACACCACGCACACGTACGAGCAGACGCTCGCCGAACTGAACCGGTTCGGCCCGCTCGCGCGCAAGAAGATCGTGCTGCACGACATGAACACGTCGGGCGTCTACCAGGCCGTCTTCCAATGGCTGTGGGACAACAAGCAGTTTCACATCACATATCACGACAGCCGCGGCTGCGGCGCGGTCGTGTGCGAGCGTCACGTCGGCTATTGAGCCGCGCACGCGCAACGGGAGGCACCATGCATGCGAACGGACACGCGGTCTGCGTGGCGATCAACGACAACAACCGCGCGTGGTACGAGATGCTCGTGCCGTTCCTGCTGTCGCTGCGGCAGACAGGCTACGACGGGCAGGTGGCCGTCATCGGCTACGGACTGTCCGAACGCAAGCGGCGCATCCTGGAAAGCCAGTCGGTCGACGTGGTCGAAGCGTCGAGCGCGCATGCGCTGCCGGTCGGCCGCTTCATCGAGGCCGCCGACTATTGCGCGCGCAATCCGCACATCACGAAACTCGCGCTGTACGACGCGGACATCTGGTTCTGCGCGTCCTCGTTCGACCTGTTCTCCCGGATCGCCGACGACCGCCTGTACGCGTGCCCCGACCCGCTGTTCTGCACGTTCATCGTCACGCCGCTGATCGGCGAGCGACGCGACGCGCACTGGCGTCTCGTCGTGGACGAAGTGAAAGCGCGTCACGGCGGTGCGCTGCAGGCCGGGCTCGTCGCCGGCACGGCCACCGCGTGGGCGCGTTTCGCGGCGCATCTGCGCGATTGCGTCGCTCGCATTGGCACCGACTTTCAGGAATGCTTCGGAATCGACACGACGTTCCTGCACCTGTGGGGCGCACGCGGCGAAACCGCGCTGCTCGACCCGGTCCAGAACTTCGTCAGCAAGAACGGCATTCACGAATCGTTCGATCCGAGCAACGGCGCCACGACGTTGCGCTATCAGGGCGAACCGATCCGCGCGCTGCACATGACCGGCGACATCCGTTTCTTCGACCGCTGGCGCTACTACGCGAACCATGTCGACGCCGCATTGCGCGACGGCATGCCGTTCGCGCTGTCGGACGGCACGCCGGCACCGTCCGACACGGCCGCCGCCCGCATCGCCGCGACCGAATACGTGCGTTCGGCCGGGCTGACCGTCAACTCCGCCGCGATCGAGGGCAGCGCGGGCGCGTACCTGCAGGCGCTCGACGAACCGGGCGGCACGATGCTCGTCGGCAGCGGGAACCACGAGATCGTGTTGACCGCGACCCGCGACATCGCGCGGTTGAACGTGTACATCACGCACCCGTCCGGCTCGCCGTCGCCGCTGCGATGCGAGGTGCTGATCGATGGGCAGGCGCAGCACAAGGGCCCTGATCTGATGACCCATTTCTGGTATCGGATCTCGGCCGGCACCGTCATCACGCTGCGCTCGACGAGCCTCGGCGGCCAGCAGTGCAACGCGATCTGGCGGCTGCGCGAGGCGCCGGACATGCAGCAGTAGGCAGTGGACGACGCGTAGGCGGTTCGCTCCCCGACGTCAGGCGCGCGGTGTTTCGGCGAGACGTTCGGCGGCGAACCGCAATCCGCCCAGAATGCGTTCGGCGATCCGCGCCGGAAACCCGGCCGGCAGCGTCGCGCCGACCGACTCGATCACGTGCGGCGTCGCGGCGACCAGCCGTTCGATGATCGGCGTCGCGATATCGCCGAGCAGACAATGCTCGGCCATCGCACTGAAGTGACGGCGTGTGATGTCGCGCATCGCATAGTGCTTGCGCTTGCCGTGCACGGCCATCGCAAGCTTCGCCTTGTGCCACGACCACTGGTTCGCGCCATCACCCTCGACCGGCCAGATCGACATCACGTCGTAGAGCGGCGTCAACCGGAACCGACCGCCCGGCAGCAGGCGCAGGCTGAAGTTCTTCGCATGCCCGTCCGGTGCGGCGAGCATCCAGAACACGATCAGCGCGGCAAACAGCGTGTCGAGGTCGTCCTGCGCCGTTTCCGACCGGCGCAGGATGGCGGCCAGATCCGGCACGCCGGGGCCGCCCTGCGATTCGTACTTCAGATGCGGCGGCACACCGAGCGCCTGGCAGAAATCCTCCTGCGGCAAGCGCAACAACCATCCGCCTTCGCGATGCAGCGCGCGATCGAAACGCGCGACCGACAGTACCTTGTGGTCGCCGAAACGCACGATTTCGGCATCGGCCGTCGGCAGGCCGTACGCGCGCAGAATCGCGAGACACAGCCACTCGTTTTCGACGGAGGCGGTGAGATCCGCACGCTTGTTGCCGACCAGACCGAGCGGCAACTTGAGAATATGCGTGGTCGGCGTCGCGCCGTGCGGGCGCTTCCATCGCCCGTCGTGAAACAGCAGCGCGGTCTTTTCCTGCGCGCCGGCGAGCGACAGGCGGAAGTCGTCGTCATCCTGCGCACCACCCGCCACCCCGCTCGCCTGATCGAGCACGCGCGCGACCTCGTCGTCCGACAACGGCGTACCGTCGATGCGATCATGGCCGGCCGGTGCTTCGTCCTCGCCGAGCAGTTGCACCGCGCCGACGCAGTCGCGGCCGAGCGCGGCGAGCAGATCGAACGGCTCGATCGTCGCCGTGCCGAACCGGGACGCCAGCCGGCGACGAATGGCGTCGCTGTCCGGCAGCAGATTGTCGAAGTAGTGGTTCACGCGCTCGCCGCGCAACGGCGCATCGCCGACGCCGAACGGCAGCGACAGCGACAACGGGCGGCCCGCCGCGGATTGCTTCCAGCCGGCGTCGTACCGCAACTCCATGTCGCCGCGCGCCGGAATCCGCCATGTCCCGACCCGCTGGCCGTTGGCCCAGATCGACAGTGCGCGGCTGTGCGAGTTGCGCCCCATCGCTTACCAGTCGATGTCGGTAACGTCGCGCCCGTCCTTCGTGCGGACGCTGAGCTCAAGACCGTACAGCGCGGTCAGTTCGAGCAATTGGCTGAGCGACAGGCTGGCGGTGCGCGTGGTCTCGAGCGACGACAGGCGCGACTGGCCGACGCCGATGCGCGCCGCTGCCTCGGCTTGCGTCAGCCCCTTGGCCTGACGCGCGGACGACAGGATTTCGCCCAGTTGCGCGGGTGTATTGACGATGAAATCCACGGCTCGGGTCCAGTAGGCAATAAATGCAGTATATCTCTGACAGACATAAACGCAAATTATTGCTGACAGACATAAACGCAAAATATCTCTGTCAGAAATAATCCGTGTGGTTACGCATCGCGACATTGCCGTCGGGGACGCGTACCCGACCCTATCACCCTCCGCTAAGCCATAGTTTTTATCCGCTGGCGCGAATGATTTTGGTTTTGTTAGATGGATGACACCGAATCATCCGATGACAAATATCTAACATACCGATGACCTGCGCGTTCGCCCATACCGTCGAATCCCGCTTTGCCGAGTTGACGCCGACCGCGAAGCGCATCGCGAGCTACATGCTCGCGAACCTCGACCGTCTCGGACTCGAAACGGCCGACCAGATCGCGCAGCAGGCCGGCACCAGCGGCATCTCGGTCGGGCGCTTCCTGCGCAGCATCGGCTACCGGAACCTCGACGATCTGAAACGCGAACTGCGCGGCGGCAGCGATCGCCCGTGGATGATCACCGATCGCCTCGACGAATATCGCCGCGCCGCCGGCACACACGTGAGCGACGGCGACGGCACCCGCAGCGACGGCACGCTGGCATCGTCGCTCGATCGCGAACTCGACGCGATCCGCCACGTCTACCGGCTCGCGGAAGAACCCGTGTTCGCGCAGGTCGCGGACCGGATCGCGCATGCCGACGCCGTGTTCATCCTCGGCATCCAGTCGACCCGCGGCATCAGCAATGCGTTCAGCAGCTATCTCGAATACCTGCGCCCTCGCGTGTTCTATTCCGACGGTCAGTCGGGCTCGTACGTCGATTCGCTGAATTCCGAATTCGAGCGGCCGTACTGCATCGTCACCGATACGCGTGCCTATTCGCGCAGCGCGCGCCGCTATTGCCAGGCGGCCGCCGAGCGCGGCCAGCCGTTCGCGCTGGTCACCGATCTCTATTGCCCGTGGGCACGTGAATGGCCGGCCGACCTGCTGCAGGTGAAGACCGACGTCGGCCAGTTCTGGGATTCGCTCGCGCCGCTCACCTGCCTGTTCAACCTGCTGATCACCGCCGTGGTCGACCGCCTCGGCCCCGCGATCGACCGGCGCGTCGCGCGCAACCGCGAACTGCAGCGCACGTTCGACCAATTCGAATCCTGAGCGCCCCGACCGCCGATGAACCCTCCCCGCCTCGTCGAAATCACACCCGCCACGCATCGCGTCGAGATCGATCTCGTCTACGCGACCGAGCGCAACCTGACCGGCAAGGCGATCTACCGCCGCGCGCACTGCCTGCTGCTCGAGCCGGCCGAAGCCGCGCTGCGCCGCGCGGTCGACGTCGCCGCGCAGGCCGGCTTCACGCTGCGCGTCTACGATGCGTACCGGCCGCCGCAGGCGCAGCAGGTGCTGTGGAATTTCCTGCCCGACCCGAACTTCGTCGCCGATCTCGGCCGCGGCTCGAACCACAGCCGCGGCACCGCGCTCGACCTGACACTCGTCGACGCGAACGGCGAGGTGCTCGACATGGGCACCGGCTTCGACGAGATGGTGGCCGCGTCGGGCCACTTCCACGCGGGGCTGCCCGAAGCCGTGCAACGCAACCGGCTGCTGCTGCTCGGCGTGATGCACGCGGCCGGCTTCGCGCATATCGACAGCGAGTGGTGGCACTACGAGCTGCCCGGTTCGCATGCGTTGCCGCAGATCGACAACGACGCGAGCGGCCCGTGGCGCCTGATGTAACGACGCTGCACGTTCCCTTCACCGTTCACGTTCAACGACTTCAACGACACATGGAGAAACGCACATGAAGCCCCTGACCTCACGGCTCGTCGCGGCGCTGGCCGCCGCGTCCGTGCTCGCCGCCGTTCCGCTTGCCGCCGCACGCGCGGAAACACCGAAGGACATGTTCGTGATGGCCACGCTGCTCGACGAATTCACGACGCTCGATCCCGGCGAGATCTACGAGCTGGTGCCGGAGGAATACGTCGCGAACACGTACGACCGGCTCGTGCGCGTCGACCTGCGCGATCCGTCGAAATTCAACGGCGACGTCGCGCAGTCGTGGACGGTGAGCCCCGACGGGCTGACCTATACGTTCAAGCTGCGCCCGGGCCTCAAGTTCCACTCGGGCAACCCGCTGACGGCCGACGACGTCGCCTGGTCGATCCAGCGCGCGGTGCTGCTCGACAAGGGCCCGGCCGCCGTGCTGACCGGCATCGGCCTCACGAAGGCGAACGTCGTCGCGAACGTGAAGAAACTCGACGACCAGACGGTGTCGATCACGACCGACCACAAATACGCGCCGACCTTCGTGCTGAACGTGCTCGGCGCGTGGCCCGCGTCGGTGCTCGACAGGAAGCTGCTGCTGTCGCACCAGCAGGGCGACGACTTCGGCAACGCATGGCTGAAGACCAACGAGGCCGGCTCCGGCGCATACAAGCTGGTCAAGTGGGCGGCCGGCGACAGCATCGTGCTGCAGCGCTTCGACGGCTACCGGCTGCCGCTCGCGATGAAGCGCATCGTGCTGCGCCACGTGCCCGAAGCGGCGAGCCAGCGCCTGCTGCTGGAAAACGGCGACGTCGACGCGGCGCGCGACCTGAGCCCCGACGATCTCGTGTCGGTCGTGAAATCCGGCAAGGCGAAGGTCATGGCCTCGCCGCAGGCGACGCTGCTCTATCTCGGCCTGAACACGAAGAACCCGACGCTCGCGAAGCCCGACGTGCAGGAAGCGCTGAAGTGGCTGGTCGATTATTCCGGTATCCAGACCAACGTCGTGAAGACGACTTACAAGGTGCACCAGACCTTCCTGCCCGAAGGCTTCCTCGGCACGCTGAAGGCGAACCCGTACAAGCTCGACGTCGCGAAGGCGAAGGCGCTGCTTGCGAAGGCCGGCGTGCCGAACGGCTTCTCGGTGACGATGGACGTGCGCAACGACTATCCGTATACGGAGATCGCGCAGGCCGTGCAGGCGAACTTCGCGCAGGCGGGCGTCAAGGTGCAGCTGATTCCCGGCGACAACAAGCAGACGCTCGCGAAATACCGTGCGCGCCAGCACGACATCTATATCGGCGAATGGTCGGCCGACTACATCGACCCGCACAGCAACGCGCAGGGTTTCGCATGGAACCCCGACAACTCCGACAAGTCGAGCTATAAAATGCTGGCCTGGCGCAACAGCTGGGACATTCCGCAACTGACGAAGGAGACCGACGCCGCGCTCGCCGAGCCGACCGCCGCGCAACGTGCGCAACGGTATCAGGCGATGCAGAAGGACCTGCTCGCGCGCTCGCCGTTCGTGATCATGTTCGAGAAGGTCGCCCAGGTCGCGACGCGGCCCGGCGTGAGCGGGCTCGAAGTCGGACCGATCAACGATCTCGTGTCGTACCGTAACCTGAAGAAGCAATAAGATTCGCCGCATGTCGACTCCCGTCTCCTCCCTCGAAGCACTGCGCACGCTGCCCGCGCGCCGCCCGGCCGTACGCTGGGCGCTGCGCGTGCTGCGCTGGGCGCTCACGCTCGCCGTCACGTTCGCGGGTCTGCTCGCGCTGACGTTCGTGATCGGCCGCAAGGTGCCGATCGATCCCGTGCTCGCGATCCTCGGCGATCGCGCGTCGGCCGAGGCGTACGCGGCCGAACGCATCGCGCTGGGCCTCGACAAGCCGCTCGTCACGCAGTTCCTGATCTACGCGCGCGACGTGCTGCACGGCGATCTCGGCATGTCGCTGCTGACGTCGAACCCGGTGCTCGACGACATCCGGCGCGTGTTCCCCGCCACGCTCGAACTCGCGACGATCGCGACGCTGATCGGCATCGCGATCGGCGTGCCGCTCGGCGTCGCGGCCGCGGTGAAGCACAACCGGCCGATCGACCACGTCGCGCGCTTCGTCGGCCTGATCGGCAATTCGGTGCCGGTGTTCTGGCTCGGGCTGATGGGACTGCTGCTGTTCTATGCGCGGCTGCACTGGGTCGGCGGCCCCGGCCGGCTCGACCCGGTGTACGACGGGATGGTCGACCCGCGCACGGGCAGCCTGCTGATCGACGCGGCGCTCGCGGGCGAGTGGGACGTGTTCCGCAACGCGGTATCGCACATCGCGCTGCCGGCCGCGATCCTCGGCTACTACTCGGTCGCGTACCTGAGCCGGATGACGCGCTCGTTCATGCTCGACCAGCTGAGCCAGGAATACATCGTCACCGCGCGCGCGAAAGGCTTGTCCGAGCGCCGCGTGATCTGGCGGCACGCGTTCGGGAACATCGCGGTGCCGCTCCTGACCGTGATCGCGCTCACGTACAGCAACCTGCTCGAAGGCTCGGTGCTGACGGAGATCGTGTTCGCGTGGCCCGGGCTCGGCTCGTACCTGACGGGTGCGCTGCTGAACGCCGACATGAACGCGGTGCTCGGCGCGACGCTCGTGATCGGTGCGATGTTCATCACCGTCAACCTGCTGACCGACGCGCTGTACCGCGTGTTCGATCCGCGTGCGCGCTGAGGGCTGCCGCGACATGACTGCTTTCACGCTGCTTCCTTTCCCGTCCATGCCGAAGGTGTCCCGATCATGAATGCCGAGCGTCTCACGCTGCGCGCGTGGCTGCTTTCCGATGCGCCCGCGTCGCGCGCGCAGGCCGCGTTCGGCCTTGCGTATCGCCGCTGGCGCCGCTTCGCCGCCAATCCGCTCAACCTGTTCGGGCTCGCGATCCTGGTCGCGCTGATCGTCGTCGCGATCGTCGGCCCGCTGATCATGCCGCACGATCCGCTGCGCCAGGTGCTGTCCGACCGCCTGCTGCCGCCCGGCTCGCCGTCGCACTGGCTCGGCACCGACCAGCTCGGCCGCGACATCCTCTCGCGGCTGATCGACGGCTCGCGCCTCACGCTCGGCATCGCGCTGCTCGTGGTCGTGATCGTCGTGCCGATCGGCCTCGCGATCGGCACGACGGCCGGCTATTGCGGCGGCTTCGTCGACAGCGTGCTGATGCGCATCACCGACATCGCCCTCGCGTTCCCGAAGATCGTGCTCGCGCTCGCGTTCGCGGCCGCGCTCGGGCCCGGCGTGATCAACGCGGTCGTCGCGATCTCGATCACCGCGTGGCCCGCCTATGCGCGGCTCGCGCGCGCGGAGACGATCCGCATCGCGCAGGCCGACTACATCCATGCGGCGCGCCTGCAAGGCGCATCGGGCCCGCGGATCCTGCTGCGCTACATCGTGCCGCTGTGCATGTCGTCGGTGATCGTGCGCGCGACGCTCGACATGGCCGGCATCATCCTGACCGTCGCCGGCCTCGGCTTCCTCGGCCTCGGCGCGCAGCCGCCGAGCCCCGAATGGGGCTTCATGGTCGCGTCCGGCCGCAACGTGCTGCTCGACGCGTGGTGGGTCGCGACGCTGCCCGGCGCGGCGATCCTGCTCGTCAGCCTCGCGTTCAACCTGCTCGGCGACGGGCTGCGCGACGTCTTCGATCCGCGTCATGGAGCGTGACATGTCACTGAATTCCGCCAACGCCGCCGCGCCGCTCTGCGAGATCGACGGCCTGAAGATCGGGTTTCGCGGACACGACGGCGTCGTGTCCGACGCGGTGCGCGACCTGTCGCTGACGCTCGCGCCCGGCGAACGGCTCGGCATCGTCGGCGAATCGGGCTCCGGCAAATCGCTGACGGGCCGCGCGCTGCTCGGCCTTCTGCCCGAAGCCGCGCGCTGGTCGGCCCGCACGATGCGCTTCGCGGGCCACGATCTGCTCGCGATGTCGGCGAGCGAACGCCGGCGCCTGTGCGGCAGCCAGATGGGGATGATCCTGCAGGATCCGAAGTATTCGCTGAACCCGGTGATGACCGTCGCGAAGCAGATGGGCGAAGCATTCCGCCTGCATGAGCCGGGGCTGCGCGGCCGCGCGCTGCGCGAACGGATCGTCGATGCGCTCGCGGCCGTGCAGATCCGCGATCCGGCGCGCGTCGCCGATGCGTATCCGCACGAGCTGTCGGGCGGCATGGGCCAGCGCGTGATGATCGCGATGATGGTGTCGACCGGCCCGCGTCTGTTGATCGCCGACGAACCAACCTCCGCGCTCGACGTCGCGGTATCGATGCAGGTGCTCGCGGTGCTCGACGCGATGATCGCGCGGCACGGCACGGGGCTGATGTTCATCAGCCACGACCTGCCGCTCGTGATGTCGTTCTGCGATCGCGTCGCGGTGATGTATGCGGGCCGCGTCGTCGAAACCTGCGCCGCGCGCGACCTGCGCAACGCCACGCATCCCTACACACGCGGGCTGCTCGCGGCGAACCCGCCGCTCGCGAACCCGCCCGATGAACTGCCGGTGCTGCGGCGCGATCCGGCATGGCTCGATACCGTTTCGCCTGCCGGCGCCGCGACGGCACAACAGGAGTCCGCCCGATGATCGACGTCGATCACGCCTCGATCCGTTTTCCGACCCGCACGGGCCATGTCGACGCCGTGCGCGATGCGAGCTTCGCGGTGCGCGACGGCGAAGTGTTCGGCCTCGTCGGCGAATCGGGCTCCGGCAAGTCGACGCTGCTGCGTGCGCTGACCGGCCTCGTGCCGCTCGCGGGCGGCAGCCTGTCGATCGACGGCCGGCCCGTCGGCGGCACGCCCGACCGCGCATTCCGCCGCCACGTGCAGATGGTGTTCCAGGATCCGTACGCGTCGCTGCATCCGCGCTTCACGGTCGACCAGACGCTGCGCGAGCCGCTGTCGATCCACGGGATCGACGACGCCGACGCGCGCATCGCCCGCGCGCTGTCCGAAGTCGGGCTCGGCCCGGCGTTCCGCTTCCGCTATCCGCACCAGCTGTCGGGCGGCCAGCGCCAGCGTGTCGCGATCGCGCGCGCGCTGATCGTCGAGCCGCGCGTGCTGCTGCTCGACGAGCCGACCTCCGCGCTCGACGTGTCGGTGCAGGCAGAGATCCTGAACCTGCTGCGCCGCCTGCATCGCGAACGCAACCTGACGATGATCCTCGTCAGCCACAACCTCGCGGTGATCGGCTTCCTGTGCCAGCGCGTCGCGGTGATGCAGCACGGCGAGATCGTCGAACAGCTGCGGATCGAGGACGTGCGCGCCGGGCAGGTGGCACGCGACTACACGCGCACGCTGCTGCGCGCGACCGAAGGGTACCGCCGGCTCGATCCGGCCGTCGACGCGCCCGCGGCCTGATACGCGTCGCTCGACGATAACGCGGCCGTTCACACGCACGAACGTCGCATGACGTGCCGCGACCGCCACGCGGCATGCCGCCCGCTGCCACGCTCCGCCGGCCGGTCATTTCCGCTTCGATCCGCTTCGAATAGCGAATAACGGCCAACGAATAGCGGATGGCGCGAATATCGAATGGCGCGACAACAAAATCGGTACCTTGACCGATTTCACTCGCGGGACCACCACGTCCGCCCGCGCCCACCCCGCCTGCTCCCACGCCCTTCCCGCCTGAATGCCGCATCCGGCAACAAAAACTTAGTACTTGTACTAGACAAAAATCCAATCGATTCGTACTTATCGCATTACAAAATCATTACGATATCCGCATAATTCAACGCGAAAACGCGCCATTCAGAGATTTAAATTCACCGCGTGCTTTCAAACGTCGAACTTTAATTGGAATTTTTAAATATGAAAAACATCAAGCGCAGCGCAATCCCATTCCTACTCGTCGCAGCCGGCGCAGCCTTTTCGTCCACGGCCCACGCGGTGGATGGCACCGTCAGCTTCGTCGGCAAGGTCATCGCGTCGACCTGCAGCGTCGAAGGCGGATCGGACCTCACCGTCCCGCTGCCGCCGGTCAGCACCACCGCGCTCACCGACGTCGGCTCCGTTGCCGGTCGCAGCGCATTCTCGCTGGCGCTCAAGGGTTGCACGGTCGGCGACGAAAATCCGGTGAAGGTCGGCGTGATCTTCGAGAACGGCACGAACGTCGATCAGTCGAGTGGCCGTCTGACGATCGATTCGGGTGAAAAGGCCGCGCAAGGCGTCCAGATCAACGTGCTGGATCATCAGCAGAACCTGATCCCGATCGGCGCCCAAACCAGTGCCAACACGCAACTCGCCAATATCGACGCCGACGGCAACGCGAAGCTGGACTACTTTGCCGAGTACTACGCGGCCGGCGACGTGAAGGCCGGCGACGTCAACTCGCGCGTCGAGTACTCGCTGATCTACCAGTAAGGATGAGCGCGTGGAGGTCGCCGTCCCGGCGATCTCTGCCCCATCGCGCCGCGCGGCGCAGAAACCGCGGTTTCCGTCCGCTTCCTTTCCACGATCCGACTCTCTACGCCTATGAAACTGTTGAAGCTCTTCCGTACGCTGACCCTGGCCGTCACCGCATTCGCGTCGCAAGCCGACGCAAGCGTCGTGATCGCCGGCACGCGCGTGATCTTCCCGTCCAGCGAGCGCGAGGTCACGATCCAACTCACGAACGACAGCAAGCGTCCGGCGCTGGTGCAGGCGTGGCTCGACAACGGCGACAGCGGCGCATTGCCCGAGAACATCGACGTGCCGTTCACGCTGACGCCATCGATCTTCCGAATGGAATCCGGCAACGGCCAGACGCTGCGTCTCGTGCACACCGGCGAGCCGCTTCCCGCCGACCGCGAATCGCTGCTCTGGCTGAACGTGCTCGAAGTGCCGCCGAAGGCGTCCGCGGAAGACAACCGCAACCGCATCCAGCTCGCGTTCCGCTCCCGCATCAAGATCATGTATCGCCCCGACGGGCTGGCCGGCAGCGCCGACGATGCGCCGATGCTGCTCGACTGGCGCGTGGTTCGCGCCGATGGCGGTTACGCGCTCGAGGCGAGCAATCCAACGCCGTTCGTCGTCAATTTCGGCAACGTCATGCTGAATGCCGCCGGCCGCAAGCATGACGCCGGCATGGGTTACGTGCTGCCTCGCAGCACACAGCGATTCCCGATCAAGGATCTCACCGGCGTGCCCGCTGCGGGCGCAACGGTCGAGTTCGGCAGCATCAACGACTGGGGCCGGTCGATCGACATCAAGCGTCCGGTCGGCGTCGCCCCGTAACGCGGCCGAAGCCGGCAGCGCGCACCACTGGCGCGGCCGACCGCCTCATCTCCTTTGGGCCACCGCCCTTTCTGCCGTCCCGACCAGACGGCCTCGAATCCCCGGACTCGTCATTCGCCAAACAGCATGCGCACGCCCGCGCGACTGCGTCGGCAAAACGCATCCGCTCGATTCGACATTATCTGGAGTACTACTCATGACCTCGACTCGACTGCCGCGCCACGACGTGGCCGACATGCCCCGCATCAAGCCGATCCATCTGCTGGTGGTGGCTTGCGTCGGCGCGTGGTCGAGCGATGGCCGCGCGACGGCACAATCCGCCGCCGAAAGCACGCTCGCGCAAGTCGAGTTCGACGGCGCATTCCTGCAGAATCGCCTGGGCAAGCATTTCGACGTCTCGCGCTTCGCTCAGCGCAACGTGACGGCCCCCGGCGTGTATACCGCTGACATCCATGTCGGTTCCGACTGGATCGGCCGCTACGACGTGCGCTTCACGGCCGCACCGGACTCGGGCGACGCGCGGCCGTGCTTCGACCGCGCGTTGCTCGAACGCGTCGGCATCGATTTCGGCAAGCTCGCGCCGGACGTCGTCGCGGCGCTTGAGGGCGACCGCGCATGCCTGCGGATCGAGCAAGTCGTGCCGGAGGCAAGCGCGGCGTTCGACTTCACGCGCCAGGTACTCCGGCTCTCGATCCCCCAGGCATCGCTCGCGCGCAAGGCGCGTGGCTACGTAAACCCCGATCAATGGACGTCGGGCGAAACCGTCGGCCTGCTCGGCTACAACTTCAACCTCTACTCGTCGAAGGCCGGCGGCCATACCACCCAGACGCAAGGCTACCTCGGCCTGAACGGCGGCGTGAACCTCGGCAGCTGGCGCTTTCGCCATGAAGGCTCCTATTCATGGTCGTCGCGCGGCCAGAGCCGGTACCAGAATCTCGCGACCTATCTCCAGCGTGACCTCCCGTCGCTGTCGTCGCAACTCGTCATCGGCGAAAGCTACACGTCGGGGGAACTGTTCGATTCGATGCAGTTCCGCGGCGTGCGCCTGTCGACCGACGACCGGATGCTGCCCGACTCGCTGCGCGGCTATGCGCCCGTGGTGCGCGGCATCGCGAACAGCAATGCGAAGGTGACGATCCGCCAGAACGACGTGACGATCTACGAGACGACCGTCGCGCCCGGCAATTTCGAAATCGACGACCTGTACCCGACCGGGTATGGCGGCGACCTGCAGGTGTCGGTCTCCGAGGCCGACGGTTCCGTGCATACGTTCTCCGTGCCCTACGCCGCCGTGCCGATGTCGCTGCGGCCGGGCATCGGCCGCTACAGCTTCGTCGCGGGCACGCTGCGCAATCCCTACGGATCGAGCCAGCCGCTGTTCGCGCAGGCCACGTACCAGCGCGGCCTGACCAACCTGCTGACGGCCTACGGGGGCGCCACGCTTGCCGCCGGTTATGCATCCGCGATGCTGGGCGGCGCCCTCAATACATCGTTCGGCGCGTTCGGCACGGACGTGACGCATGCCATGACCTCGATCCCCGGTGCGAAGCGCTACAGCGGGTCGAGCATGCGCATCAGCTATGCGAAGTCCGTCGAGGCGACCGGCACCGACATCGCCCTTGCCGCGTATCGTTATTCGACGGACGGCTATTTCAGCCTCAACGATGCGACGCAGGCACGCGACGCCGTACGGGACGGCCACACGGCCAGTTCGGTCTGGCGTCAGCGCCA
This sequence comes from Burkholderia sp. BCC1988, assembly GCF_905339895.1. Lineage (NCBI taxonomy): Bacteria > Pseudomonadati > Pseudomonadota > Betaproteobacteria > Burkholderiales > Burkholderiaceae > Burkholderia > Burkholderia sp. BCC1988. The sequence goes on along the minus strand of NZ_CAJPHA010000011.1, from coordinate 190,197 downwards.
TCGCGCGTCGCTGGCGCTCACGCAGCGCCTCGGCGCGACCGGCGGGCGCATCAACGCCACGGCATCGGCCGTGAACTACTGGAACCGCTCCGGCTCGGACGTCAACTATTCGGTCGGCTATACGAACCAGTTCCGTAACGTGTCCTATAGCCTGACGGCCACGCGGCAGCGCAATGCCGGCGGCGACATGAGCACGCTCTATTACGCGAGCGTCACGATCCCGTTCGGCCGCGAGCGCCCGATGACCGTCACCGGCAACGTATCGCGCGACACGCTCGGCCGTACGCGGCTGCAGTCGACGCTGTCAGGATCGCTCGGCGACGATCACGCGCTGTCGTACAGCGTCAGCGCGAACCACGCGTCCGGACCGGACTCGGTCACGGACGGCAGCGCCAACGTCACGTACCGCACGCGCATGGCCGAAATCAATGCCAGCGCGGGCGCGAGCACGGACTTCCAGCAGGGTTCGCTCGGCGTGCGCGGCGCGCTGGTCGCGCACCGCGGCGGCATCACGCTCTCGCAGCCGTTGTCCGAGACATTCGCGATCGTCGAGGCGCCGGGTGCGGCTGGCGCGCGCATCACCAATGCCGCGGGAGTCAAGGTCGACGGCAACGGCTACGCGGTCGTGCCCTACCTGACGCCGTACAGCCTCAATACGGTCGCGCTCGATCCGAAGGGCATTTCGATGGACGTCGAACTGAAGGAAACCAGCCGGCAGATCGCGCCGCGCGCTGGTGCAGTGCCGCTCATCCGGTTCACAACCGACACCGGCCGCGCCGCGCTCGTCCGAGCGCCGCAGGCCAACGGCACGCCGCTGCCGTTCGGCGCGGTCGTGCACGACGAGACCGGCAAGGAAGTCGGCGTCGTCGCCCAGGCGAGCAAGATCTTCGCGCGCGGACTCAACGACCGCGGCTCGCTGACGGTTCAATGGGGCGACGACGGCCGTTCGGTCTGCCGCATCGCCTACGAGCTTCCCGTCGCGGAGCGTCGCGGACGATCGCCAGGCATCCAGATCGTCACGAGCATCTGTCAGGCCGATTCGACGACTGCCGCCATTCAATAAGGAATCCAGATGAAATATCTTTACGCATCGTCCGAATCGCCACGAGTCACGAGCCTGACGCGCATGGCACACGCACCCGACGCACGCGGTGGCATCGCCCGACGCGCGGCCGGCGTGATCGCGGCTACGTCGACCTTGCTGCTCGTGTGCGCTGCCTTTGCGACCGACGCGGCAGCAGAGTCCATCTATGCCTTCGGACAGGCAACGGTTTCGAGCCCGTCGAACGCGACGCCCGGAACGATCGTCGCGCGTCATTACTTCACGCCGCAGGACGTTTGCGGTGCCAGCACCTGCCAGATCACCAACATCCTGATGTACTCAAAGGGTAGCATTTGGGGAGGCACCGACGGTCCCGACCTCGAAACCAACGTGTCAGGCCTGTCGACGCGGCTGCTGATCGACGGCAAGGTGGCAGTCTCGTCGACGAGAGAAACATTGCGCAATACAGGCGAAGTGCAGTTGTTTCGCGACAGCCGTCAGCCGCGGGACGGGTCGCTCAATTCAGGCTCCTTCAACGGGTACTTCCTCATCAATTACAAGTCCGGCATCCTCGGTAAAACGGCAACGGTCTTCCTCGACGCGAAGGTCAGCTTCATCAACGGAACGTGCTCGATTTCCGATCAGACCGTCGCCTTGCCGCCGGTGCAGCATCATGTGTTCAGCGGCATCGGTTCGACTGCCGGCGCGACCGATTTCCGGGTTCACCTGAACAACTGCCCGGCCGGCTACAACCGGATCGGATACCAACTGGCCCCGCTGGACGACGTCGTCACCGGCACGCCCGGCGGGATGCAGCTGCGCCCGGACGCCACGGCCACCGGCGTCGGCATCCAGATCGCCGATGCCACGACCGGCCAGCCGCTGACGCTGCGTAAATCGCACACGGTGACGAACTACAACCCGGCCACCGGCGGATCGCCGTCGATTCCGCTTCGGGCGTCCTACCTGCAAACGGACGCGAAGATCGGCGGCGGCTACGTTCATGCCGGAGCACAGGTCCTGCTCGACTATCAATGAACGGCACGCGCCGCGACATCCCCGCGACACGGCGCCGTGCGATACTCGGCGCGCCGCGCACCGGTTCGCCGCCACCGGGAACCTCGGCGCGCCGTACCTGTCCATGTCCTTTCGTCAACAGCTCAACAGCTATAGGGAGGCGTTCATGCTGCAATTCATCGAAACCCTGGTGGTCGGGCTCATCGTCGGCCTCCTCGCACGTGCGCTCAAGCCCGGCGACGACAAGATGGGCATCCTGATGACCGTCGTGCTCGGCATCGTCGGCTCGCTCGTCGCGGGCTACGTCGGCCGCGCTGCCGGCTGGTATGCGCCGGGCCAGGGCGCGGGCTGGATCGCGTCGATCATCGGCGCGATCGTGCTGCTCGTGATCGTCGGCGCGGTGCGCAAGCGCGCGGGCTGACCGCCGCATCGCCCGCGTCGATGCACAACGGCCGCTCGTTCGCACGAGCGGCCGTTTTCTTTTTGCATACCTCAATTCGCGCCACCCGTGAATCGTTGAATCCTCAACGATTTACCGGCAAACGCCGCATCCATTGACGCCCCTTCCGCCAGCGTACGCCACCGGCAATACCCTGACTTGCGGCCGCACAAATTTGAGATAAATTGATTGAAGGAATACGGCGTCATTTGCTTATTGCCGTTATTTCCGTCTTTTCATTCAAGAGGTCCGATGGATTTGCCGTTTACGCATACAGCACCGCAGCGTTGACGGACTGCCATTCGAGCGGCCCCGCTGCGACGCGCTTCCTCTCTGGAGCCTGTCATGAAGCATCGCCTGTTTGCCGCCTCGTTTGCCCTGGCTGCCGCGCTTCTGGCCTCGTCCTCGTCATTTGCCGCCGGCACGTCCGGCATCATCCACTTCACCGGTATGATCGTCGAGCCGCCGTGCTCGTTCGCGCTCGACACCGCCGACACCGCACATGCGCACGTGCGCGCCGACTGCCCGCGCCCGGTGACCGGACAAGTCGCGTTCGTCGACGCGGCCAGCCTGCGCACGATCAAGACCACGACCTTTACGCAGGCGTCGCGCGCAATCGTTTTACCGGACCGTCCGGGCAACGCGCATGCGCCGATGATCGCCGTCGTCACCTATCAGTAAGCAACATGCGCCGCCGGCGTCGCGTGGCGCGTCAGTCGCGATGGCTGGCGATCCAGTCGCTGAACGCGCGAATCTTCTGCTGGCTGCCGATGCTCTCGGGATAGACGAAGAAATAGCGGGCGCCGGTCTCGAGCACGATGTCGAACGGCCGTTCGAGCCGGCGCGCGCTGACGTCGTCGTCGACGAGCGTCACGTCGCCGATCGCGACGCCGAAGCCCTGCATCGCCGCGTTCGTCGCGAGATCGAGCGTGTCGAAGGTCGGGCCGCGCTCCGCGTCGACGGCACGCTCGCCCGCGTAATCGAGCCACGCGCGCCAGTCGCGATGGTCGCGCGTCGGATGCAGCAGCGTATGGCGCGCGAGATCGCCGACCGCATCGAGCGGCGTCGCGTGCCGCAGCTCGGGTGCGCACACCGGCGTCAGCCGCTCGTCGAACAGCGGCAGCGCGAACACGCCCGCGCCCGGCGACGTGCCATAAACGACCGCCGCATCGAACGGCTCGGTCGAGAAATCGACGACGTGCTGCCACGCGGTCGTGATCTGCACGTGGAGATCGGGATGCTCGCCCTGGAAGCGCATGATGCGCGGCAGCATCCAGCGCATCACGCAGGTCGGCACCTTCAGCGCGAGATCGGTGCGCTGCCGCGTGAGCTTCATCGAGATGTCCTCGATCCGCGCGAAGCTCTCGTTGACGACCGGCAGCAATTGCTCGCCCTCCGCCGTCAGCGTGAGGCCCTTCGCGTGCCGCTTGAACAACGGAAAGCCGTAGTGCGCCTCGAGTGTCAGGATCTGCCGGCTCACCGCGCCCTGCGTGAGGCACAGCTGCTCGGCCGCGCGCGTGAAGCTGCGGTGGCGAGCCACGGTCGAAAAGATCTGCAGCGCGTGCAGGGGCGGAAGTCGGCGCATGACGAAGCGGGTAAGGCGGGTAAACGGACCGCGGATCGCGGATCGACCGCGCCGAACGACGGCGCGGCAGGACCGCGCGTCGACATCGGCGCGCGCTGATCGACACGATAAGCCAAACGCGGGCTTTACGCGAGGTGCGCCGGGCGCTCAGGTCGTAGGAACTAGCGCACCCGCCACGATGCGCGCCGCCGACACGACAACGTCCGCGCGTGCCGCCGCGCTCAGGCGGTGGGAACAAGCGCACCCGTCGCGATGCGCGCCGCCGACGCGACGACGTCCGCGCGTGCCGCCGCGCTTAGGCCGTGGGAACGAGCGCGCCCGCCGCGATGCGCGCCGCCGATGCGACGACGTCCGCGCGTGCCGCCGCGCCGGCACGCGGCTGCGTGAACGACACGGCCAGCACGATCGGCGCGCGCGACGGCGGCCACAGCACCGCGACGTCGGTCGTCGTGCCGTAGCCGCCGGTGCCGGTTTTGCCGGCACTGCGCCAGCCGGGCGGCACGCCGGCCGCGATCCCGGTCGCGCCGCCGGTCATCCATTCGGTGAGCTGCGCACGCTGCGGCTCGCGCAGCGTGTCGCCGAGCAGCAGCCGCTGCAGCATGTCGACCATCGCGACCGGCGTCGACGTATCGCGCTCGTCGCCGGGCGCGGCCTGGTTCAGTTCGGGTTCCCAGCGGTCGAGCCGGAACGCGGTGTCGCCGCTTTCATGCGCGAACGACGTGACGGCCTGCGGACCGCCGAGCACGCCCATCAACAGGTTCCCCGCGCCCTTGTCGCCCGACTGCAGCAGCGCGGTGCAGAGCTGCGCGATCGTCATCCCCGTATCCACGTGGCTTTCCGTCACCGGCGACCCGGCCACGACCTCGTAGCGGCGGTACAGGATGCGGCGCGCCAGCAGCGATGCGTCGAGCGAACCGCGCGCGAGTATCGCGGCGGCGGCGACGACCGCATAGGTGCCGCACAGCGGGAAGCGCTCGCGCGCGTGATGCGCGATGCGCGTGCCGTTCGACGTATCGAGTGCGGCAACGCCGAGCCGGCCGTTCGACGCTTTTTCGAGCGCGGCGAGCTCGGCTTGGGCGACGTGGGCGCGCCCCTGGTCGGCGACGGGTGCCGACGAGCAGGCGGCGACGAACGGCGCGGCGACGGCGGCGAGCAACAGCGAGCGGCGTGTCGGAGAGTGTTCCATGGATGAAGGCTGTTCGGTCGGAAACGGTGGCATGGAGCAACGCACGCGCGCATCGGCGATGCGCGCGTGTTCACGCCGACGGCCGGCTCGCGACGGCATTCGCCGCGCATCCCCGAAGACGTCCGTCGGCCCCGCATGCGGCGGGACTCACATGAACAGACCCTAGCGTAGCAGCGCGCGCCGCTCGCGTCAGCCTTGCGACGAAGGCAGGTACGGCATCGGATTGACGGGCTTGCCGTCACGCCGCACTTCGAACAGCAGCGCGACACGCGCGTTGTCGAGGTCGCCCATTTCGGCGATCTCGTCGCCCTGGCGCACGATGTCGCCGGTCTTCACGAGCAGCTTGCGGTTGTGCGCATAGGCCGTGAGGAAATCGGCGTTGTGCTGGACGATGATCAAGGTGCCGTAATCGTTCAGGCCGGTGCCCGCGTACATCACGCGGCCGTCGGCGGCCGCGCGAACCGGGTCGCCCGGCCGGCCGGCGATCTGGATGCCGCGGTTCTGCCCCGGCTTGAACGCATCGACGATCTTGCCCTGCGCGGGCCATTTGAGCGCCACCGCGCCCGCATGGCGCCGGGTTTCCTTCACGACCTGCCGGTCGCTCGCCGTCGATGCGCTCGCCTGCGCGGCGCCCGCCGCATTGCTCGCGGCGGCCGGTGCGGCCGCTTGCGCGCTGGCCGGCGCCTGCAGCGACTGCTGCCGGACGATGCGCAGCACCTGCCCCATGCGCAGCGCGCCGCGCCCGTTGAGCTTGTTCCAGGTCCGCAGGTCGGCGACGCTGCAGTCGTTGGCGGACGCGATGCCCGACAGCGTGTCGCCGCGTTTCACCACGTACTTCTGCGCGACGAGAATGGGCGCCGGCGGCGCCGCCGGCGCGGCGGCGGGCTGGCCCGACGTCGAGCCCGCCAGCGTATCGCTCGGCGGGACGGACGGCGTACTGGCGCAACCGGCCATGACGAGCACCGCGGCCAGGCCGGACAGCCACGCCGACTTGCGGCAAATCTCGCGCTGTTTCATGGACGATCGACTCCGGTTTGACAATCTTTCAAGCATCTCAAAAACGGAACGGCCGACGTGTAACCGGATGCAAACAATGATGACAAACGATCACGAACCGGGTGCCGGCAAACACTTGTTACCGGGAATACGGTCGGATTCGGAAAAACTTGACGGTATTGGACGGGCGATTCGGAAGAAATTTCGCGATGCACTGATTATTTCGAAAAGCTTTCATTGCGCGCGTGAGCGCGCCGGCGAGCCAATGCGGCCCGCACCGCCCGCCCGCTCAACGCAGCCAGTCGACCAGCTCCGCGCAGGCCCACGCGATGCCGATGCACAGGAACAGCACGTGCAGCGCGATCTTGAACGACACGCCCCACGACGAATCGACCCGCATGACAGTCTCCCCCGGTTGATATGCGGCCATGATCCGGCATCGATCCCGCCCCGAAAATGCGGAACCGGCGAACCGGGCCTCAGGCCCAGCCTGAGACCGGTGCGGCGGTTCCTGCTAACTTATCGGCCATACCCATCCTTACGCGCCCCCACCGATCATGCGCTTCGACCTGACCGACCTGCGGCTCTTCCTGAACATCTGCGAGGCCGGCACGATCACGGGCGGCGCCGAGCGCACCCACATCACGCTGCAGGCCGCCAGCGAGCGCATCCGCGGGATGGAGGACGAGCTCGGCGTGCCGCTGCTGCACCGGACCAAGTCGGGCGCGCAGGTAACCGACGCCGGCCGCGCGCTCGAGCACCACGCGCGCACGGTGCTGCAGCAGATCGACCACATGCGCGGCGAGCTGCAGCAATACGGCCAGGGGCTGCGCGGGCATATCCGGCTGCTGTGCAACACGGCGTCGCTGAGCGAATACCTGCCCGACGCGCTCGCCGCGTATCTGCCGCTTCACCCGAAACTGTCGATCAGCGTCGAGGAGCGCTCGAGCCAGGACATCGTGCATGCGATCCGCAACAGGACGGCCGAGGTCGGCATCGTCGCCGATTCGGTCGGGCTCGGCGGGCTCGAACAGAAGCCGTTCAGAGAGGACTGGCTGATCGCGGTCGTGCCGGCCGGTCATCCGCTCGCCGCGCGCGACAAGGTCGCGTTCGACGAGATCGCCGACGCGGACTTCATCGGGCTGACCGACGGCAGCGCGCTGCAGGTCCATCTGGCGGACCAGGCGCGTGCACTCGGCAAGCGGATCCGCTACCGTGTGCAGCTGAAGAGTTTCGATGCGATCTGCCGCGTGATCGCAAGCGGCGTGGGGATCGGCATCGTGTCGCGCCATGCGGCCGAACGCGCGATGCAGACGATGGACGTGCGGCTCGTCGAGCTGTCCGATGCGTGGAGCCACCGCAAGCTGACGCTCTGCGCGCGCTCGTTCGATGCGCTGCCGAAATACACGCAGGCGTTCGTGTCGTATCTGTCGGGCGACATGCCGCCACGCTGAACGTCGCGCGCTCCGCTCCGCAACAGCGCGGCGATAACCGAGGAGACATCGCAGCCATGACCGGACCCGAACTCGCGATGCACTATCGCGCCTACATCGACTGCCTGAACCGGCAGGACTGGCCGGCGCTCGGCCGGTACGTCGCCGACAACGTGATCCACAACGACCGGCCGCTCGGCCTGGCCGGCTATCGCGCGATGCTGGAGCAGGATTTCCGCGACATTCCGGATCTCCATTTCGAGGTCCGGCTGCTCGTGTGCGAACCGCCGCGCATCGCATGCCGGCTGCGCTTCGCCTGTGCGCCGAAAGGGACCTTCATGGGGCTCGCCGTCGACGGCACGCGCGTCACGTTCGCCGAGAACGTGTTCTACGAATTTCACGACGGAAGGATCCGGCAGGTGTGGTCGGTGATCGACAAGGCCGCGATCGAAGCGCAGCTTTAGCACGGCGCGGGACGGCCGCCAGACGGGATCGACGAGCCGATATCCGGCCTGATCCGATTTGACTCTTAAGGGTAACGTTTTCCACCAAATCTCACCGAAAAACGCACCGCCCGTGTACCTTTCCGCCACCGCTGTCACCGCCGAGATATTCACGCCGCGCCGCAGCGAAAAAAAACAGAAATCGCGGAAATTTCTACGTGAATATGCCCCTCTTCATGCACCTCGTGCTTTGGCCATTCGGGTTTTCACCGGCGCATCCGGCGCGAAAGCGCGTTGACATCGAATCAATCGAAGCCTAAATTTGGAAAACGTTTTCCTTCCATATTGGCGCGACTGCGGCCACGGCTCGCGCAGGGAGAACGCTTGCCTGCTCGAGTAGTGATTCAAGCCGTCCGTCCACAGGGATCAGGGTTGCGAGACGGAGGCCGGGTCGGGCGTCGAGCGCGGCAACGGTTGAACCCGCCCGCCCTTCATTACCATTCGAACCTGGAGACACAATGCATACGCGCAGCAGATTCGCGCTCGGCGCCGCGCTCAGCGCCTTTTCCGTCCTGTTCGTCAGCGCATGCGGCGGCAACGACGTGACCGCCCCGCCGCCCACGTCGCCCCCGCCGTCGACACCCGCGCTCGCACCGAACTCGCTGCACGCGCTCGTCTACGGCGCACCCGACACCAGCGTGCCGGCCGGCACGACCATCCCGGTCACGATGATGGGGCAGATGCGCGCGCTGTTCGACCTGATCCGGAAGTCGCCCGACTTCACGCAGGTCGTCATGGATCTCGGCGACGGTTCGCCGGTTCACGTGCTCGACACGAACACCGGCGACAAATTCCTGCCCGGCAAGCTCGCGCTCGGCCTGTCGTACATCCTGATCGACATGAAGTCGAAGGGCGATCCGCAATACGCGAGCTACCTCGCGACGTACCAGACGATCACGACCGCGATGATGGCGCAGTCGGGCAGCAACTACACGTATGCGAACACGTCACGGGGCGAGTACTACTACCTCGTCGCGCTGAACAACCTGAAGGCGCACGGCATGCTCAACGAAGTCTTCAGCGACGCGATGCTCGCGACGCTGCAGCAACGGCTCACCTTCTGCGACATGTTCGGCCCCGATGCGAGCGGCAAGACCAGCACCTGCCCGGCCGCCGGCACGCCGATCGACATCGCGTCGCTCAACACCGCGCAGAATTATTATGCGGTGTCCTACGGAATCGCCGGCCTGCGCCAGAAACTCGGCTGGAGCAATCCGTCGTTCTCGTCGGCGACCGATCCGGCCGTCGCGACGATGGGTGCGCGCGATGCGCTGCTGTACACACTGACGAACCACATCCGCAAGGATTCGTCGGGCGGGTTCTCCGACGAAGCGTCGAACACGCACACGACCTACTACGACCAGGCGCGCTTCGACCGCTACAGCACGCTGCTGATCGGTGAAGTGGTCGAGCGCACGTTCGAGATGGACAACGTGGCGAATCTCACGCCCGAACTGAAGGGCTATCTGCGCAAGTCGGTCGACCTGATCCTGCCGCAGCTGAACGCCAACGGCCAGGGCTTCAACTACGGCCGCTCGATCGGTCCGTACGGTGATTCCGCATTCATGGAGGTGCTGACGGCCGCCGCCAACGCCGGCGTGCTGACCGACCAGGAGAAGCAGGTCGCGTATGCGTTCATCTACCAGGCCGCGCATCGTTTCGACACGTACTGGTACGACCCGTCGCTGCCGACGCCGTCGGTGAACATGTGGGTCAAGGGTCGCGGCACCGACGCGTATCGCGGCAAGCCGCGCGTGATGGGCGAGAACTTCAGCCTGCTGCACCAGTACCTGTACGTGAACGCGTGGTGGAACAAGCTCGGCTTCGGCGGGAAGGCGCCGATGGCCGATGCGGACTACGGCGCATGGCTCGACGCGCTGCCGCGCTACACGCTGACCTGGTACAACCAGCCGACCGATGCCGCCCATCCGTACAGCGCCGCGCTGCTCACCGTGCGCGACGGCCGGCGCGTGATCAACCTGAACCTGAGCCAGGCGCCCGACTACAACTCGTACACGCCGTACTACCCGGTGCCGTTCTCGGACAAGCTGATCTACGGCACGACCGATCTCGGCTATGCGCTGCTGGTGCCGCAGGTGACGTACAACGCAAAGACGTACATTCCCGTCACGTACTACAAGAACCTGAACGTGCAGCAAAGCAACGGCCAGGTGATCGTGTCGTTCGATACGACGAAGTTCCGTCTCGCATCGAAGAACGCGGCATACACGACGGATCTCGATCTGCAGGTGCATACGGTGCTGACGTTCGCGCACGGCACCGTCTCGCGCAGCGATACGCTGAGTTCGGGCACGCTCACGGGCAACCTCGCGGTCGAGACGGACTTCACGTCGTTCGCGGATTTCGCGTCGACGCAGGCCAACGGCGACGGCGTGTCGGTGACTTACGCGAACAGCGCTGCGACCGGCTATGCGGCGTCCGGGTTCGACAACTGCGCGCTGTCCGCCTTCGACACGGTCAACGGCGCGACGAACCCGCTGTCGACGACGCCGGTCGGCCAGCTGCATTCGAACTTCGCATGCAAGACCAGTCCGTTCGCGCTCGGTGCGGGCGCTACCCGCACGTTCGGGTGGACGCTGAAATACGCCGACCCGGCCTGAGCGGCATGGCCGCCGTTCCGTGAGCGTCCTCGAAGCCGGCTTTGGAAACCGGCTTCGGGGCATTCACGCCGGGCGCGCATCGCGCGTGTCGGCAATGCCCGCTCACCGCCACGCCGAAACCGCCATATAGGCGCCGAGCGCGATCATCCCGACGAAGAAGCAGCGCTTGAACACCTTCTCGCTCATCACGCGCCGCGCGTACTGCCCGCCGATCATCCCCGCGAGCGCCGGCACGAGCGCCAGCGCCGATACGCCGAGATCGACCGTCTGCAGCGCGCCCGTCACGCGCAACTGCAGGCCGAGCGTGATCGTCGACGCGGTAAACGACAACCCGAGCGCCTGGATCAGGTCGTCCTTCGACAGGCGCAGCGCCTGCAGGTACGGCACGGCCGGCACGACGAACACGCCGGTCGCGGCCGTCACGACGCCCGTCAGGTAGCCGACCGCGGCCGACAGCCACTTTTCGTGACGGCCCGGCGCGGGCAGCCGCGCGGCGGCGAGCCCCCAGCCGCCGTATGCGACCAGCACGATGCCGAGTGCCGCACGGGTCCACGCGCTGCCGGCCGCGAGTGCGGGCAGCCCGCCCGTCAGCGTGCCGAGCGTCAGCCCGGCGAGCAGCGGCCACAAACGCCGCAGCAATGGCCGGAACGACGGGCCGAGCCACAACTGCCACACGTTGGTGATGAACGACGGCACGAGCAGCAGGCTCGCGGCGGCCGACGGCGGCATCGCGAGCGTCAGCAGCCCCATCGCGATCGTCGGCAGGCCGAGGCCGATCATGCCCTTGACCGCGCCGGCGAGCAGAAAGACCAGCACGATGATCGTCAGCGTATGCGTTTGCATGGCGGGGGTTCGGTCCGGTTGAATACGGCGCCGATGGTGAACCACCGTCACGCCGTCGGCCATCTGGCTTTGCCTGAGGCTGGCTCGGGCCCGCCCGGCGGGGCCTGTCACGCCGCTACCCCGCCACCCATCGCCCCGTTGCCCCGTTGCCCCGTCGCCCCGTCGCCCCGTCGCCCCGCCATGCGCGCCGTTCAGGCACCGTGCGCCGGTCCCCGTCCCTGCTCGCTGTCGAGGTGAGCCATCTGCGCGGCCGGATAACGCTCGCCGGCAGCCGCCCCGGCGGGCACCGCCGTTTCGATGCGGGCGAGATCATCGACCGTTAGTTGCAATTTTGATGCCTGAAGCGCGTCCTGGAGTTGCGTGCGCTTGCGTGCGCCGATCAGCGGCACGATGTCGTCGCCGCGCGACAGCGCCCACGCGATCGCGATCTGCGCCGGGTTGCTGCCCTTCTCGTCGGCGATCGCGCGCAGCGCGTCGACCAGCGCGAGGTTGTGCGCGAGGTTCTCGCCCTGGAACCGCGGGCTGGCCGCGCGGAAATCGCGCTCGCCCTGCCGCGCCGCACTCCAGCCGCCGCCGAGCAGCCCGCGCGACAGCACGCCGTAGGCCGTCACGCCGATCCCGAGTTCGCGGCACACCGGCAGGATGTCCGTCTCGATCCCGCGCGACAGCAGCGAGTATTCGATCTGCAGGTCGGCGATCGGAGCGACGGCCGCCGCGCGGCGGATCGTGTCGGCCCCGACCTCCGACAGGCCGATGTGGCGCACGTAGCCGGCCTTCACGAGATCGGCGATCGCTCCGACCGTCTCTTCGATCGGCACCGCCGGATCGACGCGCGCCGGCCGGTAGATGTCGATGTGGTCGGTGCCGAGCCGCTTCAGCGAATACGCGACGAAATTACGGATCGCCTGCGGCCGCGCGTCGTAGCCGACGAACGCGCCGGCCGGATCGCGCAGCGCGCCGAACTTCACGCTGATCAGCACCTGGTCGCGCGTGCGGCCGCGCAGCGCGTCTCGGATCAGCATCTCGTTGTCGCCCATCCCGTAGAAGTCGCCGGTATCGAGCAGCGTGATCCCGTTGTCGAGCGCCGCGTGCAGCGTCGCGATGCTTTCGTCGCGATCCGCCGGCCCGTAGAGATCCGACATCCCCATGCAGCCGAGCCCGATCTCCGATACCTGCGGGCCCGTGCGGCCCAGTTGACGCTTGTCCATGTCCGTTTCCTCGCGGTGGTGAGTGAATGAACCGGATTCTGGGCGTAACGCGGCGCGCGATAAACGCGAAACGCCCAACCAAATCATTCGACGCTGATTAACAATGGAGCCTGTCCCGATCCGCCACGTTTCCGCCCCGCATGGACCATCTGCATGCAATGCGCATCTTTGCGCGCGTCGCTCACCTCGGCAGCTTCACGAAAGCCGCCGAGCAGTTGCAATTGCCGCGCCCGACCGTCAGCAATGCCGTCCAGTACCTGGAGAAGCACCTGAAGGTGCGCCTGTTGCAGCGGACGACGCGGCGCGTCGCGCTGACCGCGGAAGGCGCGACCTACTACGAGCGCTGCACGCGGCTGCTGGCCGACCTGGACGACGCCGAGACGCTGTTCGACGAAGCCGGTGCGTCGCCGCGCGGCCTGATCCGCGTCGACCTCCCCGAGCGCTTTGCACTGGACAAGGTGATTCCGGCGCTGCCGGATTTCCACGCACGCTATCCCGACCTGCGCGTCGTGCTGAGCACGACCGACCGCTTCGTCGATCTCGTCGCCGACGGGATCGACTGCGCGGTGCGGGTCGGCGTGCTGTCCGACACGTCGCTGGTCGCGCGGCGCGTCGGCGAGATGGCGCAGATCAACTGCGCGTCGCCCGCGTATCTTGCGCGATACGGCACGCCGCGCTCGCCGGACGATCTGCCCGACCACGTCGCGGTCGGCTATTTCTCGAGCCGCACGGGCCGCGAGCTGGACTGGGAATATGCGGACATGGATTCCGGCGCGCTGCAGACCGTGAAGATGCGCAGCGTGGTTGCGGTGAACAGCTCGCACGCGTATCTCGCGTGCTGCCTCGCGGGCCTCGGGCTGATCCAGGCGCCGCGCGACGGGCTCGCGCCGCTGCTGGAAGACGGCTCGCTGGTCGAGGTGCTGCCCGAATGGCATGCGGCGCCGCTGCCGGTGTCGGTCGTGTTTCCGAACAGCCGGCATCTGGCGCCGCGCGTGCGGATCTTCGTCGACTGGCTCGCGCACACGCTCGACGACGCGCACCGGGCACAATGACGACGGCCGGCACCGGGGCAACCCACCCCGGGCGCCGGCCGGTCAAGGGCACTCAGAACTTGTGGCGGATCGCGGCGCGCACCGCGAACTGGTTCGCCGACGACGACGGACCGTCCGTCCCGACCACGTAGCCGCCGTCGGCCGCGGTGCCCGTCTTGTCGCCGGCGACCTTCTGCCATGCGCCCTGCAGGTAGACGTCGGTGCGCTTGGACAGGCTGTAGTCGGCCATCAGCCCGACCGTGTGATATTTCGGCTTGAACGAGCCGGCCGCGGCGTCGAACTTGCCGTCGGTATACACGTACTGCGCGCCGAGATAGAAATCGGGCGTGAGCTGGTACTTGCCGTTGATCTCGAAGTTCTGGAACCTGGTCGCCGTGAGCCCGAGGCCGTCGAACGTCGACGCCGGCAGGTAGACGGTCGACACCGGGTTCTTCACGTCGGTCTTCGTATAGACGAAGCCGACCGTCGCCGGACCGAACGTATAGTTGATGCCGCCGCCGAAAATCCGCAGGCGGTCGGCGACGAAGTTCGCGTCGTCGGCCGCGATCGCGCCCGCATTGCCGACGCCCGGGCTGTTCGCCTGCAGATACGCGGCCGCGACCTGCAGCCCGGCCAGCGAATACTGCGCGCCGATGCTGTACTGGCGGTTGGTCGAGAAGCCCGTGCTGTTGCTGAAGCTGTAGGTGCCGCCGAACGACAGCCCGTTCCAGTCGGGGCTCGCGTACTTGACCGTGTTGTTGACGCGGAACGAGTTGTCCGTGTTGTCGTTGTCGAACGGGTGCGAGAACAGCGTGCCGCCCCAGTTGCCGTTCGCGGTGAGCGGCGCGAGATAGTCGACGAGCGCATCGTACTGGCGGCCGAAGGTCAGCGTGCCGAAGCGCGACGCGCTCAGCCCGACGAACGCCTGGCGGCCGAACATCCGGCCGCCCTGGTTGAACCGGCCGTTGTTCACGTCGAAGCCGTTTTCCAGCGTGAAGATCGCCTTCAGCCCGCCGCCGAGGTCCTCGCTACCCTTCAGGCCCCAGCGGCTGCCCTGCGCATAGCCGCTCGCGAGCTGGTAATTCGTTTTTCCGACCCCGTTCACGCTCACGTTGTTCGTGTAGTTGAAGCCCTCGTCGATCAGGCCGTACAGCGTCACGCTGTCCTGCGCGAAGGCCGGCGCGGCGAAAGCAGCCAGCGCGGCGGCAAAAATGACGTGCTTCTTCATGACGGATCTCCGGAGCCGGGTGCCGGGCAGGCCATTCGCCCGGCGATTGTTTGGTCTGATTTATAGAGGTGGCCCGCAGGGCGGACTGCGCGGTGTGCGGCCGCGAGGACAAAATGGTGTCACGTCGCAAACCGCCCGTCCATCGGGGCGTGGGCGCGGCCAGCAAAGCGTTGCGCTCGTCCAACTGCCCTGTTCTTCCGATGCCATGAGCACGCTTATCGGCAGCGGCCGGCCGGCCCGCTATCCGCGTAAACCCGGACGGCACCGTATCGGTGGCACAATGCGCATCCGTTCGTCATTTCTTCACGAATTCATGCTTCACCCCGATTCATGCGCGGCAGGTGCCGGCCGCGCACGCGGCGCGCGCCGGGAGGCGGCCCGATGACCGCCGCCGCCCGGGCCGGCCGCTACGCCGAACTCGATTTCTTCCGCGGCCTCGTGCTGCTGGTGATCGTCGTCGACCACATCGGCGGCAGCATCCTGTCGCGCGTGACGCTGCATGCGTACGCGCTGTGCGATGCGGCCGAGGTGTTCGTGTTCCTCGGCGGTTTCGCGACCGCCATCGCGTACAACTCGCTCGCCGAGCGCCACGACGAGGCCGCCGCGCGCCAGCGTTTCATCCGCCGTGCGTTCGAGATCTACCGCGCATTCCTCGTGACGGCCGGCCTGATGCTGCTGATCACCGCCGTGCTGAACGCGTTCTCGATCGACGGCCCGAACATGCCGACCAACGATCTCGACGGCCTGCTCCACAAGCCGCTCGCCGCGCTGCGCGACATCCTGCTGTTCCGCCGCCAGCCGTATCTCGCGTCGGTGCTGCCGATGTATGCGTTCTTCGCGCTGCTCGTCCCGCTCGCACTGCCGCTCGCGCGCACCCAGCCGTGGCTGATGCTCGCGTTCAGCGGCTCGCTCTGGTACGCGGCGCCGCACGTCGCGCGCTTCTTGCCGACCGTCGAAGGCGCGCCGTGGGACTTCAACCCGTTCGCGTGGCAGTTCCTGTTCGTGCTCGGCGTGATCGCGCGCTGCCAGCCCGTCTACCAGACGCTCGCGCCGAAACCGCAGGGCTGGCTGCTGACGGCCGTATCGCTCGCGATCGTCGCGGCCGGCGCGTACTACCGGCTGCGCGTCGAGCCGTTCCCGACCGATCCGTCGATCAAGCAGAACCTCGGCGCGCTGCGGCTCGCGAACTTCCTCGCGATCGCGTGGCTCGCGGCCAAGCTCGTGCACCTCGGGTGGATGAAGAAGGTCGCGCACGCGATGCCATGGATCGGCACGATCGGCCGCCAGGGGCTGCTGTGCTTCGTCGCCGGCACCGGCATCTCGCTCGCGGTCGACTCGCTGCTCTACCAGGCGACCGAAGGCTATCTCGACGTGCCGCTCGGCCTGGCTGCCGACGTCGTCGCGATGGGCCTGCTGTATCTCGTCGCGAAGCTCTATGCGCCGCTGGTGTCGCGGCTGTCGTTCCCGTTCCGTACGCGGCGATGACGTGCCGCGCCGTCACGCGCCGCTGCTACGATAGCGGGCGCCTCTCCTGAAACGCTTCGCCATGCGCCGACTCGCCCTTCCGTTCGCCATCGCCCTGATCGCCGGCTCCATCGCCACCGCCCACGCCACGCCGGGCGGGCCCGCGGCTGCGCCGGCGACGTCCGCGCCCGCGATCGTCCCGCCCGCAACGGTCGCGCCAGCCGCCCAGGAACCGCCGGTCAATCCGGGCAGCAGCATCGTGCTGCGCGCGTTCCGGTCGGCGTCGCTCAAGCGCGACTGGTCGTACACGGTCTACCTGCCGCCCGGCTACAACCCGGAAGGCGCGCGCTACCCGGTGCTGTACCTGCTGCACGGCAATGCCGGCAATGCAAACGACTGGATCACGCAGGGCCGGCTGCAGGCCACGGCCGACACGCTGATCGAACGCCGCGAGATCCCGCCCGTCGTGATCGTGATGCCGCAAGGCGGCACCGACTGGTACGTCGACCGCAAGGAGAAGATGCAGAGCGCGTTCCTGAACGACCTGCTGCCGGAAGTCGAAGCGCACTTCGCGGTGTCGAACCAGCGCGCGGGCCGCGCGATCGGCGGCGTGTCGATGGGCGGCTTCGGCGCGCTGCGTTTCTCGCTGCTCGAACCGGGCCTGTTCTGCGGCGCGATGCTGTTGAGCCCCGCGATCTACGCGAACGAGCCGCCGCTCAATTCCGCCGCGCGCTATGTCGGCGTGTTCGGCGACCGGCAGTTCGACCCGCGCGTGTGGCACGAGCTGAACTACCCGGCCCTGATGCGCGGCTATTTCGCGCGCAACTGGCGCGTGCCGATGTTCATCGCGGCCGGCGACGACGACCTGACGATCCAGGCCGAATCGAGCGTGCTGTACACGCAACTGCGCCGCGCGCAGAACCCGGCCGAACTGCGCATCGTCGATGGCGGGCACACGTGGGACGTGTGGCGCGGGGTGCTCGGGTCGGCGTTGAAGTACGCGCTGGAATGCGTGAAGTAATGCGTGACGTAATGGAGCCGGCCGACGCGTCAGGCAACCGCACGACGATCACCTGACGCCGCTTCCTACTCTGCGCCGGCGTCGCCGGCGCAAGGCGCGCGCCGCGCTGTCGCGCTGCCTCGCGCCCGATTCAATTCCACGCGTGACGCGCCGGCCGCACGCCGTTCAGGTAGTAGTTGCCGACGAGGTGATACTTCCACCGCACCGGATCGTGCAGCGTGTGCGTGCGCGCATTGCGCCAGTGCCGGTCGAGATTGTGTTCGGCGAGCGTCGACTGCGTTCCCGCCAGCTCGAACAGCTTCTCGCCCGCGAGCAGCGCGATCTCGGTCGTCAGCACCTTCGCCTCGCCGACCGCGACCGATGCACGCGCGACATCGTCGTCGGTCACCGTGCCGCGCGCGCCGATCTCGTCGAGCGTGCGCGCCGCGCGTTCGAGCAGCGCTTCCGCCGCATGCAGCTGGATATGCAGACGGCCGATCTCGCGGACGATCAACGGATCGTCGGCCGCCCGTTCGACGCCGCTGTCGACCCACGGCCGCGTGCGCGTGCGCACGAACGCCTCCGTATCGGCGATCGCGGCCTTCGCGATGCCGGCATCGATCGCCGCCTGGATGATCTGCGACAGCGGGCCGTTGAGCGTCGGCTCGTCCGACACACGCTGCGCGTGCAACACATGCGAAGCCGGCACGCGCACGCCGTCCAGCACCACCGTGCCGCTCGCGGTCGTGCGCTGCCCGAAGCCCGACCAGTCGTCGATCACGGTCAGCCCCGGCGTCGGCTGCGGAATGTAGGCGAGCCATGCCTGCTGCGCATCGTCGAGGCCGAGCACCGGCACGTAATGCGCGAACAGTGCGCCGGTCGAATAGAACTTCGTGCCGTCGACGACATAGTCGTCGCCGTCGCGCCGCACGCGCGTCTTCAGGTCGAGCACGTGCTTCGTGCCCTTCTCCGAGAAGCCGTTGCCGAAGCGCTTGCCGCTCAGGATCTCCGCGAAGAAATGGCGCTTCTGCGCGTCGGTGCCGGCCAGCGCGATCACGTCGACCAGCCCGAAGTGGTTCTGCGGCAACTGCCCGAGCGACGCATCGGCCGCCGCGACGATCTTGATCACCTCGGTGAGCGTCACGTTCGAGACGCCCGCGCCGCCGTAGGCCTTCGGCACCGTGATCGCCCACAGCCCCGACTGCGAGAACCATTCGATCTCGTCGCGCGGCAGCCGGCGCTCGCGGTCCCGCTCGGCGGCCCCTTCGGCCAGCCGCTGCGCGAGTGCCTGCGCAACCGCGATCGCCTGCGCGTCGTCGGCGATCACGCGGGCCACCTGCGGTCTTGCGTCGGCCGGCCGGTCCTGAATCGTCGCGCTCGTATCTGACATCGGGCTCTCCTGTCGAATCACGAAAGCACTCAATCTAGCAGCGCGCCGCAGGCCGGCAAACCGAGCGATTCTCGTAACGATATTCCTTCGGATAACAAACGACATCGCACGGCACCGCATCCGCCTCCGCGCTTCGGCGTCGCAATCGATGCCCTGGCGTCGACGTTTCACGGCGCCGTTCGCGTAATGCGCAGCGACGATAACGATCTGCGAATCCGTTATTGGAACGTGCGCGTCGTGCTTCCTATACTGGGCTCCCGGTGCAAACGGCCCCGCCCTACGAGGAACCCCGCATGACTTCGTCGCACGCAGATACCGAATTGTCCACCGGCACCGACTACGACGCACTCGCGAGCCGGTTCCGGCCGATCTTCGACCGGATTGCCGCCGGCACCGCCGAGCGCGAACGCCGCCGCGAACTGCCGTACGAAGCGATCGGCTGGCTCAAGGCCGCCAGCTTCGGCGCGATACGGCTGCCGGTGCGTGACGGCGGCGCCGGCGCGTCGCTGCCGCAGCTGTTCCGGCTGCTGACCGAACTCGCCGCCGCCGACTCCAATCTGCCGCAAGCGTTGCGCGGCCACTTCGCGTTCGTCGAGGACTGGCTGAACGCGCCGCCCGGGCCGCAGCGCACGACGTGGTTCGATCGTTTCGCGAGCGGCCAGCTCGTCGGCAATGCGTGGTCGGAAGCCGGCGACGTTCCGCTCGGCCAGACGATCACCAAGGTATCGGAGCAGAACGGCCGGCTCGTGTTGAACGGCCGGAAGTTCTACAGCACCGGCAGCCTGTTCGCGGACTGGATCGACGTGTTCGCGCAGCGCGAAGAGGATGGCAGCGACGTGATCGTCGCGATCGCCACCGGGCAGCCCGGCGTGATACTCGAAGACGACTGGGACGGCTTCGGCCAGAAAACGACCGGCAGCGGCACGACGCGCTTCGAGAATGCGGCGGTCGACGCCGACCACGTGATCGATTTCGCACGCCGCTTCAAATACCAGACCGCGTTCTACCAGCTGTTCCACGTCGCCACGCTGGCCGGCATCGGCCATGCGATCGTGCGCGACGCGGGCGAGCTCGTGCGCGGCCGCACGCGCGTGTACAGCCACGGCAACGCCGCGCGCGCCGGCGACGATGCGCAGCTCCAGCAGGTGATCGGCGAAATCGCGTCGTGGGCCTATGCGGCCGATGCGCTCACGCTGCGCGCTGCGCAACCGCTGCAGCAGGCGTACGTCGCACGCTTCGGCGGCGACGACGAAGCCGAACATGCCGCCAACGTCGCCGCCGAAATCGAATCCGCGCAGAGCCAGCTCGTCGTGTCGGAACTCGTGCTGCGCGCGGCGACGCGCCTGTTCGACGCGCTCGGCGCATCCGCGACGCGCAGCACGACCGCGCTCGACCGTCACTGGCGCAACGCGCGCACGGTGTCGTCGCACAATCCGCTCGTCTACAAGGCGCGGATCGTCGGCGACTGGGTCATCAACGGACGCACGCCGCCGTTCGTCTGGCGCGTCGGCAACGGTGCGGGTGCGCAAGCCGGCACGGAAACGGGAGCCGCGCGATGAGCAAGACCATCCGCTTCAACGCGTTCGAGATGAATTGCGTCGGCCATCAGTCGCCCGGCCTGTGGGCGCATCCGCGCGATCGTTCGTGGCAGTA
Source organism: Burkholderia sp. BCC1988 (assembly GCF_905339895.1). NCBI lineage: Bacteria > Pseudomonadati > Pseudomonadota > Betaproteobacteria > Burkholderiales > Burkholderiaceae > Burkholderia > Burkholderia sp. BCC1988. Next base: position 169,558 of record NZ_CAJPHA010000011.1, on the reverse strand, counting down.
CAAGGATCTCGACTACTGGACCGATCTCGCCCGCGTGCTCGAACGCGGGATCTTCGACGCGATCTTCATCGCGGACGTGATCGGCTATTACGACGTCTACCAGGGCAGCAACTACCACGCGCTGCACCAGGCCGCGCAGATTCCCGTCAACGATCCGCTGCAGCTCGCCGCGCCGATCGCGATGGCGACCGAGCATCTCGGTATCGGCATCACCGCGTCGACGACGTTCGAGCATCCGTACACGTTCGCACGCCGGCTGTCGACCGCCGACCATCACACGAAGGGCCGACTCGCGTGGAATATCGTCACGTCGTACCTGGAAAGCGGCGCGAAAAACGTCGGCGACAACGGACTGCGCACCCATGACGACCGCTATGCGGTCGCGGCCGAATACGTCGAGGTGCTGTACAAGCTGTTCGAAGGCAGCTGGGAAGACGGCGCGGTCGTGCGCGATCGCGACGGCCGCGTGTTCACGCATCCGGAGAAGGTGCACGAGATCGGCCACAAGGGGCGCTTCTTCGACGTGCCCGGCTATCACCTGTGCGAACCGTCGCCGCAGCGCACGCCGGTGCTGTTCCAGGCCGGCGCGTCCGGCCCCGGCAAGGCGTTCGCCGCGCAGCACGCCGAATGCGTGTTCGTCGCCGCGCCGACCCGCCCGCAACTCGCGCGCTATGTCGCCGACGTGCGCGCGCAGGCCGCCGCCGCGGGCCGCGACCCGCACGACGTGCTGATCTACAACCTCGTCACGGTGATCGTCGACGAGACCGACGAGAAGGCGCGGGCCAAGTTCGACGAGTACCGTCGTTATGTGTCGTACGACGGCTCGCTCGTGTTCATGTCCGGCTGGACCGGCATCGATTTCGGCCAGTACGCGCCGACCGATCCCGTCCGGCGCGTCGAGACGAACGCGATCGTGTCGGCCGTCGAGCATCTGGCCGGCGGCGATACCGCGTGGACGATCGAGGAACTGGCCGCGTGGGGCGGCATCGGCGGGATGGGGCCCGTGTTCGTCGGCTCCGCGCAGACCGTCGCGGACATCCTGCAGGAATGGGTCGCTGCGACCGACGTCGACGGCTTCAATCTCGCGTATGCCGTTGCGCACGAAACCTTCGAGGACATCGTGCGCTACCTCGTGCCGGAGTTGCAGCGGCGCGGCGTCTATCCGACCGAATATGCGCCGGGCACGCTGCGCGAGAAGCTGTTCGGTGCGTCGGCGCGGCTGCCGGACGCCCATCCGGCCGCGCGGTTTCGCGACATCGAACAGGTCAAGCGCGACGCGCAACAGGTGGCCGACTACGCGTGACGGCCAGCCGGGCTGGCCGGCCCGCACGAGAAAGGCCGGCCTTCCCGACGAACGCCCCCCACGCAACTGCCGCACCGGTTGCCTGATGCACTGCCACTGATCGCGCCTGTCAGGTCAAAGCCACGTCCCGCCCTGCCGCTCGTTCGGTTCATCGGCGAGCGCGTCGAAATCGTGAATCCAGTCCAGGTGATGCAGCACGCTGTCGCGCTCACCGAGACGCGCATTGCGCGCCTGCGCGGCCGGCCCGTCGGGCAGATGCAGCACGTCGGCCGCGGAGATCGACGCGTACTGCACCTTGCGCGTGCGGCCGCGCCGCAGCCGCTCGTACGCTTCCTGCGCCTCGCGCCAGTTGCCGCGCCCGGCCTTCGCCAGCTGCGCGGCCAGCACCATCGCGTCCTCGATCGACTGGTTCGCGCCCTGCCCGTGATGCGGCACCAGCGCATGCGCGGCGTCGCCGATCAGCGTCACGCGCCCGCGGCTCCAGCGGCCGAGCGGCGGCCGGTGGAACAGCCCCCAGCGCTGGCTGATCGGCACCGCGGTGATCATCTGCACCACCGCCGGATGCCAGTCCTTGAACAGGCGCAACTGCTCGCCCTCTTGCGCCGGCATGACCCAGTCGCGGGACGGCCACGGCGACGGATGACGCTCGACCAGCAGGAAGTTCTGGTCGCCGTTGTCGCCGATCGGATAGTGCAGCAGATGGCCGTGCGGCCCGACCCAGAACTGAATGGTCTCGGGATCGGGCAACAGGTCCATCCGCTCGGCCGGCACCACGCCGCGAAAGCCCGAGCACCCCGAATACAGCACGTCGTCGTAGCCGAGCATCCAGCGCCGCGTGATCGAACGCGCGCCGTCCGCGCCGATCACGAGATCGGCATCGACGCGTACGCCGTTGGCAAAGCTCAGCGTGACGCGATCCGGATGCTGCGCGAGATCGACGAGCCGATGGCCGAGATGAATCTGCTCGACACCGACCGCCTTCGACAGGATCGCCTGCAGGTCCGCGCGATGCACGCCCCAGTACGCGCCGCCGAACTGCCGGCGATAGTCGGGTTCGCCGCGATGATGGCCGATCACCGTGCCGCTGCGCCCGTCGCGATAGACGAGGCCGGGAATCTCCGCGCACACCGCGTCGAAAGCCGGCCGTAATCCCATCCGTTCGTAGAAGCGCGTCGCGTTGGCCGACAGCGCGACGGCTGCCCCCACCTCGCGCAGCACGTCGGTCTGCTCGTACAGTTGCGCGTCGATGCCCAGCTCGCGCAATGCAAGCGCCAGCGTCAGGCCGCCGATGCCGGCCCCGACGATCGCGATCCTCAGATTCGTCTGCATGATGAACGTGTCTCCGATATTCAGATGGTGAGTGGTCGAGGCCGCGGCGCGCGTGCCCCGCCCGGCGCGCCTGTCGAACGCGAACGCCGTATCGGTATTTTCAGCAGCGCCCCCTTATCCCACAATAAAATGCAGGGAATCTGCTTCATCACTGACCGGAATGATCGGAGACAACCCGGAACCATGGAACTGAGCGAGATCGACCTCAATCTGTTGCTGCTGTTTCAGCGACTGATGCAGGAGCGGCGCGTGTCGACCGTCGCCGAGCAGATGAACATGAGCCAGCCGGGCGTCAGCAACGCGCTCGCGAAGCTGCGCCGCCGGCTCGGCGATCCGCTGTTCGTGCGCGGGCCGGGCGGCGTGGTGCCGACACCGTTCGCGCTGCGCCTGGCCGAACCGGTTGCGCACGCGCTGTCGACGCTGCATGCCGCGCTCAACCCCGAGACCGGTTTCGATCCGCTGCGCGCATCGCGCACGATGACGATCGGGATGACCGATATCGGCGAAGTCGTGTTCCTGCCCGCGCTGCTCGAACACCTGTCGCGCACGGCACCGGGCATCGCACTCAATACGGTGCGCAACACGAGCGTCAACCTCGCCGACGAGATGGCCGGCGGCCGCGTCGATCTCGCGATCGGCCTGCTGCCGCAGTTGCAGGGCGGGTTCTATCAGCGCCGGCTGTTCGATCAGCGATACGTGTGCCTGTTCCGGCGCGGGCATCCTCTCGAGGACGCGCCGCTGACCGTCGACGCATGGCGAGCGGCCGAGCATCTCGTCGTGGTGTCGGCCGGCACCGGTCACGGCCAGGTGGACGAATGGCTCAAGCGCCGCCGCGTGAAGCGCCGCGTGCGGCTGACGGTGCCGCATTTCATGAGCGTCGGCTATATCCTGCAGCGCACCGACCTGATCGCGACCGTGCCGGAACACCTGGCGCTGCAGCTCGCCGCGCCGTTTTCGCTCGGCTGGCGCGCGTTGCCGGTCACGCTGCCGGGAGCGCCGATCCACATGCTGTGGCATGCGCGCGTGAATCAGGATGAAGGCAACCGGTGGCTCCGGGACGTCGTGGTCAGCCTGTTCGCGCAAGCCGGAACGCGCGAACGCAAGGCCGCGCCGACGCGCAAGGCATAGCCGCTCGCGTCGCGAAATCCGGCGTGCGCGGTAGGATGTCGCTTCGACCGGCGCGGCGGGTCCATCGCGCGCCCGCCGCCGCTTTCCTCACCCAACCCGCAGGAAATCAAGCCATGTCTGTCTCGAAGAAGTTCGCCGCCGTCACGGGCGCCGGATCCGGCATCGGTCGTGCCGCGGCAATCGCGCTCGCGAACGCCGGATTTGCCGTCGCGCTGATCGGACGCAAGGAAGCCTCGCTGCGTGAAACGAAAGAGGCGATCGTCGCCGCCCATGGCGACGCACACGCGTTTCCGGCCGACGTCACCGACGAAGCGTCGGTCGACCACGCGTTCGCGCAGATCGCGCAGCGGTTCGGGCGGCTGGACGTCCTCTTCAACAATGCCGGGCGCAATGCGCCGGCCGTGCCGCTCGACGAACACGAGTTCGACGTATGGAACGACGTCGTCGCGACGAACCTCACGGGCGTCTTTCTGTGCGCGCGGGCCGCGTGGCGCGTGATGAAGGCGCAAACGCCGCAGGGTGGCCGGATCATCAACAACGGCTCGATCTCCGCCTATACGCCGCGCCCGAACACGATCGCGTACACGGCCACCAAGCATGCGGTGGCCGGCATCACCAAGTCGCTCGCGCTCGACGGCCGTGCATACAACATCGCGTGCAGCCAGATCGACATCGGCAACGCGGCGACGTCGCTGACGGATCGCATGACGGAAGGCGTGCTGCAGGCCGACGGCCGCATGGCGCCCGAGGCGCGGATGGACGTCACGCATGTCGCGAATGCGGTCGTTCAGATGGCGAATCTTCCGCTGGATACGAACATCCTGAACATGACGATCATGGCGACGACGATGCCGTTCGTCGGACGGGGATAAAGCCCGGCGCCGCGCCGTTTCTGCCGCGCCGGGCCGCGATGCCGGGCACGTCGCCCGGCTGCCCGGCGCCGCTCGTCCTTGACAAGTTGCGTGTCGCAACTAATATTACTTGCGACACGCAACTTTCCCGGGCTCGGCATGGACCTCATCGATATTCCGTCGAAGACGCGCGAAGCGACGATCCTCGAGCTTCGGGACTTCTCGCGCAAACTGGTTCGCGAACTGGGTTTCATGCGGGCGACATTGGCCGACAGCGATCTGGCGCCGTCTGCCGTTCACGCCGTTCTCGAGATAGGCATGGCGCCCGGCATCAGCGCAAAGGATCTGGGCAGCATTCTGCGTCTGGATAAATCGAACACGAGCAGGCAGCTTGCCCGGCTCGAAACGGCCGGCTTCGTGACGCGCCGCATCTCGCCCGACGATGCACGTGCGACGCAGCTGTACCTGACTGCCGACGGGCAAAAACTGCGCAAGAAGATCGACCAGTTTGCGACACGTCAGGTGTCGAATGCGTTACGCCGGATGGTTCCGGCGGACCAGCAAACCCTCGTCCGCTCCCTCGCGCTTTATAGCGATGCGCTCGCGCAAGACAATGCCACCGACGCGCGCACGCCTAAAGCGGACACCACGCAGATCGTCGACGGCTACCAGCCCGGCTGTATCGGCGACATAGCAAGCCTTCACGCGCGGTTCTATTCGGAACACTGGGGGTTCGGCGCTTTCTTCGAGAAAAAGGTGGCGACCGAACTCGCGGAATTTGCCGGCACCCTGCCGGCCGAAGGCAAGGCTCTGTGGCTCCATGCCGAACACGGCCGCGCGCTCGCCTCGGTCGCGATAGACGGGAATAAAGCCACGGGAATCGCACATTTGCGGTGGTTCATCGTCGACGATGGATTACGTGGCTTCGGGATCGGACGGGAACTGATGACGCGCGCCATGCATTTCGTCGATGAGCAGCAGTTCGACGAGACCTACCTGTGGACGTTCAAGGGGCTGGATTCGGCACGCCACCTGTATGAATCGTTCGGTTTTACGCTGACCAGCGAATCGGAGGGCGCGCAATGGGGAACCAACGTCGTCGAGCAGCGCTTCAGCCGGCGGCGGCCAGGTCGATAAGTCGCCGCACGTTTCATCGATCGTGATAGATCGCGAGCCAGACCGACCGTTCTTCAGGATGCGTCCATGCGACGCGATGCCGGCAATGCGGTTCGATCAGCACGTAGTCGCCGGGGCGCATGTCGTGCAGCGTCGCGTCCGCTTCGAACTCGAGCACCGCGGCGCCTGACAGCAGCACGACCCATTCGGCGCGCGAATCGTCGTACCAGAATCCATCGGGACTCGTGTGCCCCATCGACACGATCCGCTCGACGTTCAGGCGCGATCCCGCGATGAGCACGTCGACGCGCTCGTCGTCGCCGCGCGCGCCTTCGAGGCTGAACAGGTTGCCGGTCTGGCGTTGCATGGTTCGACTCCGGGTCGGCCTTCGGCTGAAGGCGAATGACGCCAATGTAGCGCGAAGGCCGGCATCGCGGCGAACTTGTTTGCGGGTTCCGGCAAGCGCTGCATTCACGCGGCCGCCTCGGCGTCGATATCGCGCGCCGTCGGTTCATGACGCACGATCAGCAGGAACACGATCGGCGTGGCCGCGCTGACCGCGACGACCCAGAACATGTCCGTGCCGAGACGGGCCTGCAGGATCGGCAGCACGAACAGCGCGAGCGCCTGGCCGATCCCGCACAGCGAGCGCCCGAAGCCGACACCGGTGCCGCGGATCGCCGCCGGATACGACAGCGTCGGATAGATCATCATCTGCGCACCCGGCCCGAAACCTTCGGCGAACAGCCAGGTGCCGAGCATCAGCAACACGAGGCCGATTGCGAATGCGCCGTGCGGATGCCCCGCCAGCGCGAGCGCGACGAGTGCGACGAACTGCAGCGCGAACCCCGCGATCGCGACGTGACGCGACGGATATCGATACGCGAGACGCATGCCCAGCAAACCGCCCGTCAACGCGAACAGCACGTTCAGCGCAAGCGACGCCGCGATCGTCTCGAACACGCCCGCGCCGAGAAACTGCGACAGGATCGACGGCAGGAAGAACGCGATCGCCGTGTATTCGAACGGAATGCACAGGTTCATCACGCTGGCGACGATCGTTCGGCCGAGATACGGACGCTGGAACAGCACGCGAATCCGCACGGGCGGCGGGCTCGGCTCGCGCGGCGCGTCGTCCGCTTCATGCGCGTGAATGCCGTACGACTCGCGCAGGATGCGCGCGGCATTGGCCAGGTCGCCCTGGTTCGCGGCCCACAACGGCGATTCGTTCATGAAGCGATTCCGGACCAGGATGATGACGAGCGCCGGCACCGCGCCGAAGATCAGCGACGCGCGCCACAGCCAGCCCGCATGCTCGGCCGGCAGCAGGAAATACATGCCGAAGATCAGCAGGAAGCACACCGACGACGCCACGTACCACATCGGGCACCATGCAGCGAGCCGCGACGCCTTGTTGCCGCGGCCGTTGAACTTCGAGAACTCCGCGAGAAACGCCATCGCGACGGGCAGGTCGATGCCGACCCCGAGCCCCATCACGAAGCGCGCGGCGATCAGCACCCAGACGTTCGGCGCGAGCCCGGCCGCGATCGCCGCGACGACGAAGAACAGCATGTCGGCCATGAACACCTGATAACGGCCGATCCTGTCGGTCAGCCATCCGCCGATCAGGCTGCCGAAGATCGTGCCGATCATGATCGCCGAGCCGACCAGCCCCGTCAGCGCGGGCGTCAGGCCGAATTCGCGCGCGACGTCGTCGATGCCGTACGACAGTGTCGTCAGGTCGTACGCGTCGAGAAACACACCGCCGAGCGCGAGCAGCACGATCATCCGCGCGTGGCTGACGGAACTGTCCGTCGTATTGATCAGGCGCGCCACATCGCTCGCGGAGCGGATGGGCGCGGAAACCGGCGTGACTGCGTTCAGATCGATCGAACTCATCGCATTCCCTTGTTCGCCGCATGGCCGGCGATGTCCACATGGAGACAGGAACCCGACACGTGCATGCACGCTCGCCATCACATGAGAAGTGGATGCTGGAGCGTCGACACACAGGCCTTCGGGTTCCGGAAGCGACGATTCTGTTCCCGCGATCCGGCATTCCCAACCGATATAAACCGATAAATTATTCGGTGCACGTCATAAAGTTTCGCGGCCGCGTACCCCTGGCAGGCACGCGCAGGTGCAATCTCGACCGCGGCGGGCTCGAGGCAATTCGAGCGCGGCCACGCGCCTGCGTGTCGCGCCACGCGTCATGCCGGCGGCTGAAACGCGACGACCTTGTTCCGGCCGGTCGCCTTCGCGTAGTACAACGCTTCGTCGGCAGCCTTGATCACGGCCTCGGCCTCGGCATCGTGCTCGGGCGTCCAGCTCGCCAGGCCGATACTGGCCGTGACGTGCCCGTGTTCGCTGCCGGCGTGTTCGAGCGGCAGCTCGTCGATCGCCGCGCGAATCCGCTCGGCAATCTGGGCGGCACCCGTCTCGGCGGTATCGGGGAGCAGCACGACGAATTCCTCTCCGCCATAGCGGGCTGCGGTGTCGGCCGGCCGGCGAATGTTGTCGCCGATGCAGCGCGCAACCGCAGCCAGCGCATCGTCTCCCGCCTGGTGGCCGTAGGTATCGTTGTAGGCCTTGAAGCGGTCGACATCGACAAACAGCAACGAGAACACCGATCGCGCGCGCCGCGCGCGGCGCCATTCGCGGTCCAGCACTTCCGCGAAGCTGCGGCGATTGTTCAGGCCGGTGAGACCGTCGGTGCGGGCGAGCAGCACGAGTTCCGACTCGGCGCGCATCCGGCGCCGGAGTTGCGTGCCGAGCATGAAGGACACCCCGATGAACGCGGCGCCGAACGTCGCCACCAGCGCGCCGATCGTCACGGCGCGGTGCCGCCAGGCCGCATAGATATCCTGCTCCGCTTCCGCGACCATGATGATCAGCGGGAGCTTGGGTAGATGTTTGAAGTAATAGAGACGGCGCACGCCGTCGATCGACGACGTTTCAGAGAACGAGCCCTCCGGCGCGGTCTGGAATCGCCGGAAGGTCGCGGCTTTGCTGATGTTGCGCCCGATGGTATGCACGTCGTACGGCTGGCGCATCACCATCACGCCGTCGTTGCCGATCAGCGAGATCGAGCCGTGCTGTCCGAGCGACAGGCCGGCGAACAGTTGGTGGAAATACTCGAGGTTGACCGCGATAAGCACGACGCCGGCAAACGAGCCGTCCGGGTTCGAGATCCGCCGCGAGAGCCCGATGCTGGGCGAGCCTCTTCGCAGGCGCGATATGAACGGATCGCTGACGTAGAGCCCTGCGTCCGGATTGTCGCGGTGGATGGTGAAATACTTGCGATCGGCGAAATTGCCGTGACGCGGCTCGTCGCCGGCGGAATCGAGGACGATGTTGCCGCCGGCGTCGAGCACCAGCATCGAGCCGAGAAACTCTGCCGTCATGGCGTGATCGAACAGCACGGCGCGCCGCAAGCTCGCGGGCGCGGTCATCACGTCGTGACGTTGAAGCCCCGCGATGACAGCCTGCAGCGACAGGTCGTAGAGTTCGAAATTGCGTTCGATGTCGCGCTCGGCGATCAGGCCGAGATTGCGGGAGGTCTCGCTCGCCCGCGCGAGCGCGTCGTTACGGCTCTGGAACAGCTGCAACACGCACAGACCCATGAGCGCGCACGCAATCACGATACCGATCACGACGATGGTATAGGGCGCCGTCGACCTGAATTGCATGTGTCTCCTCGATGATCACGCTCGTGCGCGGCGCACGACGCGATTACCTCATACTAAATAACGTGCGGGGACATATCAAGCGGGGTTGCCCCGGTCACCGCGCGGCATGGCGCACGATGCCGGGATGCTGCACAACCGGCCCTCACACATCCGGATCCGGAATCCGCGCCGACTGAATCACGACCAGCGTATCCCCCGCCTCGATCCGACACGGTGGATCCTCGTAGAACGAATGGATCTTCCCGCAGCGATCGAGCCCGACGACGATCGCGCCCGGCACGACGTTCGTCATGCAGCCGATCTCGTGCGGCAATGCCTCGCGCTCCAGCAGCGTCGCGCGCCCGCGCGTCGACAGCATGTCGTTCACGAACGGCACGATGTAGCGGCTATGCACCGCATCCGCGAGCAGCAGCGCGCCGATCTTCGTCGACGACACGATCACGTCCGCGCCCGCCTGCCGCAGCTGCCGCTGATACAGGTTCTCCTGGATTCGCACGACGATCTTCGTCTCGGGCGCGATGCTGCGCACCGACAGCGTCAGCAGGATCGCGGTCGGGTCGTCGGTCACCGAGATGATCACGGCTTTCGCCGAGCGCACTTGCGCCTGCTGCAGCAGATCCTCGTGCGCGGGATCGCCGAGCAGCCCCGTCACGCCGAGCGACGTCGCGGCCTCGAGCGCCTGCTGCTGCGCGTCGATCACGATGACCGTCGACGGATCGACACCGCTTTCGAGCAGCTCGCGCACGGCGATCGACCCCGACAGGCCGTAGCCGCACACGACGATGTGATCGGACAGTTGCTTCTGCAGGCGTTTCATGCGGAATTCCTCGATGACGCGCTGGATCACGAACTGATACGCCGTGCCCAGGAAGATGAACCAGATGCCGATGCGGATCGGCACGATGAAGAACGCATCGATCAGACGCGCGCGCGCGGTGACCGGCACGATGTCGCCGTAGCCGACCGTCGCGACCGTGACCATCGTGAAGTACACGAGATCGGCGACGTTCATCGGCGTGCTCTTGGTCGAATCGCGCAGGCCGTCGCGATCGAGATACAGCACGAGAAACGCGAGCATGCACAGCACCACGACCGCGCCGAGACGGAACAGCAGCGTGCGCCGCGGCGACGTCGCGGGACGCGTGAACAGCGTGCGCGCACGCGGCGCCTGCCACGGATCGCGGGCACGACGCAGGCGTGAGCGCAACGAGCGGCGCTTGTCGGAGGGCGTTGCCAACGGGGAATCTCCTGAAGATTGCGGGCTCGATTCTACGACGGGAACACGCGGGCCCGTCCGCTACAGCATGCTGCGCGGCCGCACCATCGTACCGTCGGCGAAACGCCCGGCGCGGAACGCCGCCAGGTCGAGCGACGGCGCGCCCGTATCGACCCATTCGGCCAGCAGCCGCCCGACGATCGGCCCCATCGCGAAGCCGTGCCCGCAGAAACCGGTCGCGATCGCGAGCCCGGACGGCGTGCCGGGCGCGTCGATCACCGGAATCCCGTCGGGCAGCACGTCGATCAGGCCGGCCCAGGCCTCGACGATCTGCGCGTCCTTCAGCGCGGGGAAGATCGCCTTCAGCTTCGCGAGCGCGCGCGGCGCATGCGCGCGATTCGGCTGCGGCTGCGGATCGCGCGGCTCGATCGGCCCGCCTCCGCCGCCGATGCGCGCGCAGGCATCGCGCCACGCGGCGCCATTCAGATGCAGCCGGAACTTCTCGCGCTGCGACCAGAATTCCGGCCAGAACAGGCTCAGGCCGCGCAGATGGCCGAGCGTCAGGTCGACGTCGACCTGCATGTCGTCGGCGAGATTGATCGCGCCGTTGCTGCGTTGCCGGATGCCGAGGCCGTGCCCCCAGATCGTCGACGCGGACACGTCGGGCAACACGTTGGTGCGCATGCAGGTGCCGCGCACGGCCTGCTGCGGCAGCCGGATGCCGACGCCGTCGAGCAGCCGGAAGCTGGTCGCGCCGGCCGCGCAGATCACGCGCCGCGTGCGGATCGTGCCGCGCTCGGTCACGACGCCGACGACCGCGCCGCCGGCCGTCTCGATCGCCGTCACGCCGCAGCCTTCGAAGAAACGCGCGCCGGCTTCCGTCGCGCGCGCCGCGAACGCGGCGGCCACGCGGCGCGGTTCGGCCTGCCCATCGGTCGCCGTATACAGCCCGCCGAGCGTGCGCGCCTGCGTCGACAGCCCGGTCACGCGTTCGTCGATTTCCGCGCGCGTCAGCGTGCGCGTGTCGAGCCCGTGTTCGCGCGCAACGGCGAGCCACGCCTGGAACGACGCCCAGTCGTCGTCGTTGTCGGCGATATAGAGGCAACCGCCCTGCCGCCATTCGAGGTCGAAGCCGAGCGCCTGCTCGAGCCCTTCCCAGATCCGCATGCCGGCCATCATCAGCGGCACTTCGGCGGACTCGCGGCCCTGCTGCCGCACGAAGCCCCATGCGCGCGTCGATTGCTGGCCGGCGATGCGCGACTTGTCGAGCACGACGGCCTTCAGGCCGCGCAGGCCGAGGTAGTAGGCGGCCGCGCAGCCCATGATGCCGGCGCCGGCGATCACGATGTCGGCTTCGGCCGGAAACGCCGTGTCGGCGTGCGTCAATGCGTCGTGCAGCGGATAGGTGGTCGTCATTGTTCTCTGTTGGCGTCGATACGCCGGCACACGCATCGGCGTTCGCGATGGCATGCGCCGGACCGGCGCCTGGATTGAGGATCGGGATGGCGAACGTGGGGGAAAGTCGATGAACGATCCGGTGCGTGGCCGCGGCCCCGCCGCCGGTGACGGTTGCCCGTCGACCGTCCCTGTTTTTTCGCCTTGACGGCGCTATGTTACCGCGCGATAAACTGTATATCCATACAGTGCCTCTTCAGCAGTAACATGATCCTCCCCCCATTCGATCCCCCGAAGCTGAACGACCTCACCGAATGGTGGACGAAGTGCACCTACGCCGACGTCCAGCGACTGATCCTCGAGGTGCAGCACCTTCGTCTGACGCTGTGGGAACTGAAAGCGCACGTCGCGGATGCATCGCGCGGGATCCGCGTGCTCGATCCGGCCATGCTCGCGCACGGCTCCGCACTGAGACGGCTGACCTACCTGCTCGAAAAGGAAATCGAGCGCGCGAATCCGATCGGCCGCTCGCGCGACGTATATGCACCGTTTTCCGACGAATGGCGCGCCCGTGAAGCGCTGCGATGCGCATTGCGCGCGCAGCCCGAATCCGCGGAAGCCGGCACGCTCCCCTGCACGATTCCGGAATTCCGGCGCGTCACCTGGGCCGAGCTTCGCGATCGCTGGCGTCATCTGAGCGACAGGCAATCGAGCCGGCAGAACATCGAGCAACGCATGGTGCTCGAGATCGCGCGTCAGCGATCCGTGATCCTCGCGCGCGCGCGAAAACTCGTCGATGCCGCGATCGCCGAAGCGGCGGCGGAAGGCAAGCAGTTGTTCGCGCTCGATCAACTCAAGCGGCTGCTGTCCGTCGAGCGGGAAGACGGCGAGCCGTTCACGTATATGCCGGCGTAAGGCGATTCGAATTCGGCGGTCGTTTTTCGAGGGTTCTTCGATGTCGTTCGTTTTCCTGATCATGACGACATGACGATACTTTCCCGTGCAATGCGTCGGGCAGGCCATGCTTCATTGATCAATGCCGAAGGCGCGATGACCGCGAGGTCATCGCAACACAAGGACGTTATCGAAGATCGAAAGGCGCGGTTTGCGCCGGGACGATCCCGGTGCAACCGGTATCGGGGTGATCAGTGTGGATAGCTCAACCGACGCGTTTGCGCGCGCGCCGTGCGGTTGTACGGCTGAAGCCGCGCGAGCTGTTCGATCGACATCGTGACGACTTCGAGCACATGCCGTGCGATCTCGTCGTCCGTCATGCCGGCGTCGACGTACTGTTCGATGCTCATCGTTCGGGGCGGATGGCTGCCCGCGTCGGCGTCGACGATGTAAATCCTGGCGGTACGGTGCTCCGACGACAACACGAGCTGGACAGTTTTACCGAGAACGACGATCTGCATGCACAAAGTGGCCATTCGCTGCCTCCAATTGCGTTGCCTTCAATCGAGCATCGAACGATACCTCACAACCCGGGCGATGAATCTACTCGCTTCCCCGGATATTCGAAACCATCAGGAATCAATCGCGGGCCGGCTGTCCATCGCCTTCCGCGAACCTTTCCGCGAACCCTTCTGCCGGACGCGACGATCCGGGCGCGTCGCCATGCGGCAACGGCGGGAAGGTGCGCGCGACCCCGCCGCGCATCCGGGCGTCACTCGTGATTTTCGCTTTGAATGGGGGGCGCCCGTTCGGCGCCCTAATGGCTCACGGTGCATGCACCGGCCGGTCGAGCCGGCGCCCGTCTTGCACGGGCAAACGACGCGCTACGCGTAGCGGCTCAACCAGGCTTCGGAGAATGCTTTCGCGTAGGCGACGGCGTCTGCTTCGGTATCGAATTCGCCCAGCTTGCGGAAAGCGGCCTCGCGGCTGAAACCCAGCTTCGTGACCTCGACCTGGGCGGCATATTTGCCGTCCTCCGTCACGCGCGGTTCGCAGTTCATCTCGTACCCGCGCATCACAAATTTCTTCTGCATCGCTTCAACACTATTTTGAGACGGGCGAATCGTAGCATGGGGTTCCGCCGCGTTCATGCGCGTGCCCGACCAGAGCATCCCCATCGGTTCCATTAGAGTAAGCCGTCGAATCATTCGCGTACAAGATGTCGGGCCATCCGGCCCGACGCGCGACGCCATGTAAAAATTTGTCGCCGACGCAGCGGCACGAATGCCGCGGTTCGGCTCGCCGACACGCCCTGCTCTGGTGCATTTCGTCGGCAGTGCGGTGCGATTACGTGCCGCTCGGCGAGGAATCGTGTCCCGGCGCCTCGCGATCCGCGTCCGAAGGTTGCGAACGGGCCAGCGACGCGTGACGCACACCTGCGGATCTAGCGTAACGTCATGACACACCTTTCACAGAAAGGCACCGATTGCGACATGGAATGACACTCGTTTTGCGGTAAAGTTATCTTTTCCGCGCGTGGCCGGTCGGCTCGCCCCTGGACGTCATAAAGACTGTCCGCCGAGACTGCCGCAAGGCGTCGTTCTGAACGTCACGATCCGTTCCCGTAGCATGACCACTGAAGCAATCACCACGGATTCCCTCGCGGTTGCCGAGCGCGTGCGCGAGCTGATGACCCGCAACGGCATCGGCAAGCGCCAGCAAACCACCGAGCTGTGCCGCATCCTCGACCTGAGCTTTTCGCAGGGTCACCGCAAGCTGCGCGGCAGCAGCCCCTGGACGCTCGCGCAGATCAAGAAAGTCGCCGAAGCCTACGGCGAGCCCGCCGCTCAACTGTTCGGCGCGCAGACGCTCGACCCCGGCATGGTCGGCGCCTATTCGCAGGAGGCCGTCCTGTACGCCGGCGTCGCCGAAATTCCGTGCACCGCCTGGATCGGCGCGCCGCTCGAAGCCGGCGCGCGCCCCGAGTTCGTCGCGTACGAACAGAACGGCCGCTGGCGCGTGCTGCGCCATACGGGCGTGCTGTATCAGAACGCGTACGACGTGCACAAGATCGAGATCTATCCGCGCCGCGCGGAGAGCGACAAGCTCGTCGTCGCGGTGATCGATCCCGATCGCGTCAGCGCGACCGAGTTGTGCCGCTATCTCGAGCGGCAGGGATTCTCGACGGCCGCGTTCGACGGCCTCGCGCCGTTCGTCGACGCGCTGCAGGGCCAGGCGTTCGACGCGGTCGTCACCGAATGGCTGTTCGACGGCAGCACGGCCGCCACCGCGATCAAGGCGGTGCGCACGTCCGACAATCCGGGCGCGCCGATCTTCGTGCTGACGGGCGACCTGCTCACCGGCCGCGCGAGCGAAGCGGACATCAGCGAAGTGATCCGCGCATTCGACGTCGTCTGCTACGAAAAACCCGCGCGCATGGCGATCCTCAGCGCCGACCTCGCGAAGCGGCTCGCACGCGGGTAATTCCCGCACGCCGTCTACCTCTTTCGCATGGCCGGCGCCCCTGCGGCGCGGCGGTCGTGAACGGGTTCCTCAGTACAATAGCCGGACCCCGTTCACGACCGGCATCCGCCGCCCGACTTCATGGCCCGCCTCATTCCCGACGACTGGAAAAGCCTCGCCGCCACCGGCGCGGCCGAACGCGAGCGCGAGACGCTTGCCGCCCTCGAACATGCGCTGCCGGACAACTACACCGTCTATCACGGCGTGCACTGGACGCGTGCCGACCAGGGTTTCTCGGTGTTCGGCGAAGCCGCGTTCGTCGTCGTGAGCCCGGCCGGCCGCGTGCTGCTGATCGAGCAGAAGGCCGGCTTCCTGCGCGAAACGCCGAAGGGGCTCGTGAAGGTCTACCTGCAGAAGGAGCGCAACGTCCCGATCCAGCTCGCGCGCACGCAGGAGACGCTGCACCGGCGGCTGACCGCCGCGCTCGGCGCGGGCGTCTATGGCGTCGAGGCGCTGCTGTACTGCCCCGACTACGCGATCCGCGAGACGGCGATCGCCGGCGTCGCGGCCGACCGCATCGTCGATGCGTCGCGCAAGGCGCAGCTCGCGCAGGTGATCCTGCAGATCCTGCCCGAGCACGACGAGCCGCTGCCGAACGCAGCGAAGCTGCATCACTTCCTCGCGGACGAACTGGCGCTCACGCCCGACACGAGCGCGCTCGTCGGGCAGGCCGGCACGCTCGTCACGCGGCTGTCGGGCGGGCTTGCCGAGTGGGCGCGCCAGCTCGAATTCACGCCGTTCCGCTTGCGCGTGACGGGCACCGCGGGTTCGGGCAAGACGCAGCTCGCGGTGCAGGCGATGCGCGACGCGGTCGCGGCCGGCAAGCGCGTGCTCTACGTGTGTTTCAACCGGCCGCTCGCCGACTACATCGCGCGCATCGCGCCGCCCGGCGCGAAGATCGCGAACTACCATCAGCTGTGCGACTGGGTCGCCCGCGACGGCGGCTATACGCCCGACTTCGACACGCCCGGCGCGTTCGAGCGGCTCGAGGCGCGCTTCGCGCAAGCGCCGATTCCGGAACGCTGGCGCTTCGATGTGCTGATCGTCGACGAAGGACAGGACTTCCACGCGCCGTGGGCGGCGGCGCTCGAGCGCCTGCTGGCGCCGGACGCCGCGTGGTGGTGGCTGGAAGACCCGCTGCAGAACCTCTATCTGCGCGAGCCCGTCGCGCTGCCCGGCTGGGTCACGTTGAAGGCGCTGACGAATTACCGCAGCCCGCGCGACCTGCTCGAATTCGTGCGCGACGTCGTCGGCCGCGTCGAGCCGCTCGCGGCCGAACTGCGCTCGGGCAGCCCGTTCGACGGTTCCGATCCGTCGGTGTCGTCATACGGGGAAGACGGCGCGTCGGGCGACGCACTCGCCGAAGCGTGCATCGACGCGACCAAGCGCGCGATCACGCACGCGCTGTCGCTCGGCTTCCGCAAGCAGGACATCGCGGTGCTGTCGTATCGCGGCCGCGAAAGCTCGGTGCTCGCGCGGCTCGACCAGCTCGGCCCGCACCGGGTCAAGCGCTTTACCGGCAAGTACGACCTGTTCGGCAACCCTGAATACCGCGAAGGCGACGTGCTGCTCGATTCGATCTACCGCTTCAAGGGGCAGTCCGCGCCGTGCGTGATCCTCACCGAGATCGACTTCGACACGCTCGATCCGCGTGCGGCCCGCAAGCTGTTCGTCGGCGCGACGCGCGCGACGATGAAGCTGCTGCTCGTCGCGTCGGCGCGCTCGGCGGCGCAGCTTGCGGGTGGATGACGCGGCGGAACGCGGGTGGCGGGCGCGCGCCGGATGACCACCCCGCCCACTGCTCCCGCTGCGCGCGCCGCACCGTGCGTCACGCCACCCGAAACGCCCCCACCGCCCGCCGCAGCCCATCGGCCTGCTCCTCGAGCGACGCCGCTGCCGCCGCCGCCTGCTCGACCAGCGCCGCGTTCTGCTGCGACACCTGATCCATCTGCGACACCGCGCGGTTCACCTGCTCGATCCCGTCGCGCTGCTCGTTCGACGCGGCCGCGATCTCGGTCATGATGCCCGTCACGCGGCCGATCGCCTGCTGGATGTCCTGCATCGTCGCGCCGGCCACGCCGACCAGCCGCGACCCCGTCGCGACACGCTCGACCGACTCGCCGATCAGCGTGCGGATCTCCTTCGCGGCCGACGCCGAGCGCTGCGCGAGCGTGCGCACCTCGCCCGCGACCACCGCGAAGCCGCGGCCCTGCTCGCCCGCGCGCGCGGCTTCGACCGCCGCATTCAGCGCGAGGATGTTGGTCTGGAACGCGATGCCCTCGATCGTGCCGATGATGTCGGCCACCTTCTGCGAACTCTGGTCGATCTCGTTCATCGTGCCGATCACCTCGCCGACGACCGTCGCGCCGCGCGTCGCGATCTCGCTCGCGTTGTCCGCGCACGCCTGCGCCTCGACCGCGTGATCGGCGTTCTGCTTCACGGTCGCCGTCAGCTCTTCCATGCTCGCGGCCGTCTCCTGCAGCGCGGACGCCTGCTCCTCGGTACGCTGCGACAGGTCGGTGTTGCCGGCCGCGATCTGGTGCGTCGCGGTCGAGATCGCTTCGGAACCCTGGCTGACCTGGCGCACCGTATCGGCAAGGCTGCGCTGCATGCCCGTCACGCCCTTGACCAGCTCGGCCATCTCGTCGCGCGACGACCAGCGCACTTCCGACGTCAGGTCGCCGTCCGACAGGCGGCGGAAATGCGACAGCAGCCGGTTCACCGGTTGCGTGATCGCGAAATGCAGGCCGACCGCGCAGCCGAGACACGCGGCGAGACCGAACGCGATGCCGGCGATCGCGCCCGCGCGCATCCAGCCGTAATAGGTCTGCGCGGTGTCGTAGACGTCCTTGCCGCGCGCGGCCTGGTACGCGTCGAGCGCGTCGGTCGCCTGCGTGAGCGCGACCGACAGCGGCGGCGCGACCGTCATCAGCAGGCGGTCGGCGTCGTCGCGGCGTCCCGCGCGGATCGCGTCGATCATCGGCTTCAACGCCTGTCCGATCAGCGCCTGGCGCGCGGCGTCGAGCCGGGTCGCGAGCGGGCCTTCGTCGCCGTCGTGCGGCATCGTCGCGTAGGTGCGCCACGCGGCGTCGGCCTTCGCGAGATAGCCCTCGGCCTTGTTGACGATCTCGGGCACTTCCGGCGCCTCCGGATGCAGCATCGCGCGGTCGAGCGTGGTTCGCACGATCGTCAGGTTCAGGCTCGCGGCGGACAGCGCGGTCTTCGCGGCCAGCTCGCGCGTATAGGCTTCGTCGAGCGCGCGGTTCGAGCGCTGCATGCCGGTCAGGCCGATCAGGCCCGACACGACGAGCAGCACGGCGACGAGCCCGAGCGTGGAAAAAATCCGCGTACGGATCGAGAAACGGGAAAACAGGGCGTTCAGGTTCATGACGGGACGGGAGCGATAAAGGGTGCCGCGGCAATCGGTCCGCGGCACTCTGGATTACGGTTTGCCTGCAAAAAACTTGAGCCCGACCCACCGTCTGGCTGATCGCGATCAATTTTCCCGGCCGGCAATCTCCTGTTACCGATGCAACAAATCGAGGCCCGGCAGAAATTGACCAGGCAATAAATTATCTCTATATTTCGCTCAATTCCCTGCCATGGCAGATATCTCGATGAGAACCGATACCCTCCTTGCCCCGCCAGCCGCCGACGCGGCCCGCCGCGACGCGCCGACCGGGCTGATCGTCGCCGCGCTGCTGCTCGTCATGCTGCTGTCCGCGCTCGACCAGACGATCGTGTCGACCGCGCTGCCGACCATCGTCGGCGAGCTCGGCGGCCTCGACCAGTTGTCATGGGTCGTCACCGCGTACCTGCTGTCGTCGACGGTCGTGCTGCCGCTGTACGGCAAGCTCGGCGACCTGTACGGCCGCAAGATCGTGTTGCAGGCCGCGATCGTGCTGTTTCTCGCCGGCTCCGCGCTGTGCGGCATCGCGCAGGACATGACGCAACTGATCGTGCTGCGCGCGCTGCAGGGGCTCGGCGGCGGCGGGCTGATGGTCGTCACGATGGCCGCGATCGGCGACCTCGTGCCGCCCGACCGCCGCGCGCGCTATCAGGGGATGTTCGGCGGCGTGTACGGCCTTGCGACGATCGTCGGGCCGCTGCTCGGCGGCTTCCTGGTCGAACACCTGTCGTGGCGCTGGATCTTCACGATCAACCTGCCGCTCGGCCTGCTCGCGCTCGCGGTGATCGGCATCGCGTTCCGGCCGCATACCGCGCACGTGAAGCACCGGATCGACTACATGGGCGCGGCGTTCCTCGCGACGGCCCTCACCTGCGTGATCCTGTTCACGAGCGAAGGCGGTTCGCTGCTGCCGTGGTCGTCGCCGCAGCTGTGGATGACGCTGGTGCTCGGCGTGGTCGCGGTCGGCGGCTTCATCTACGAGGAGCGGCTCGCGGCCGAGCCGATCATGCCGCTCGAACTGTTCCGCCAGCGCACCTTCGTGCTGATGAGCCTGATCGGCTTCGTCGTCGGCATCGCGCTGTTCGGGTCGGTCACGTTCATTCCGCTCTATCTGCAGGTCGTGAAAGGCTCGACGCCGTCGCAGGCCGGGATGCAGCTGCTGCCGATGATGGGCGGGATGCTCGCGATGTCGGTGGTCAGCGGCCGGCTGATCTCGCGGCTCGGCACGTATCGGCCGTTTCCGATCGCGGGCACGCTGATCGGCGGTGTCGCGATGGCGCTGCTGTCGACGCTGTCGCTCGACACGCCGCTGCACACGATGTACGCGTACATGGCGCTGCTCGGGATCGGGCTCGGCATGGTGATGCCGGTGCTGACGCTCGCGGTGCAGAACACGGTCGAATTCCGGCACATGGGGGTCGCGACGTCGGGCGCGACGCTGTTCCGCTCGATCGGCGGTTCGCTCGGCGTCGCCGCGTTCGGCGCACTGTTCTCGCACGGGCTGGAGTCGCGGATCGTGCAGGCGCTGCCGGCCGGCACCGAGCTGCCGCCCGCGCTCGGCCCGGCGGCCGTGCACCAGTTGCCGGATGCGGTGCGCGATGCGTACCTGCATGCGTTCGCCGGGTCGCTGCATGTGGTGTATCTCGCGGCGGCCGGCGTGATCGCGATCGCGTTCGTGCTCGCCTGGTTCGTCGAGAGCGCGCCGCTGCGCACGCACCACTGATTCGCAGGCCGGCGGCAGCGATCGCCGGCCGATCGAAGCCACGAGGCGACCGTTCTCCCGATTTGCGATCGCCGCGCCGCCCCGCCCGCCGTCACGGCACCAGCACCACCCCGCCCGTCGTCTGCCGCGACTCCAGCAAGCGATGCGCGTCGGCCGCCTGTTCGAGCGGCAGCCGCGCGCCGATCTCCACGTGCATCCCGCCCGCGAGCCGCTCGAGCGTCGCGCGCGCCGCTTCCCGATACCCCGCCACGTCACGCGCGATGAAACCCAGCACGCTCGGCCGCGCCAGCGCGATCGAGCGGGCCGGCCCGAGTTCGTCGAGATCGATCGTCTGCCGCGCGCCGATCGCGGCGACCTGCCCGATGCTCGCGACCATCCCGAACGGCCGGACCGCGCCGAGCGTACGCGTCAGCACGTCGCCGCCGATTCCGTCGATCGCGTAGTCGACGCCCGCGCCGCCGCCGAACGCGCGGGCCGCCGCGACGAAATCCGCCTCGCGATAATCGACCACCGCTTCCGCCCCGTGCGTGCGCACCAGCGCCGCCTTCGCGGCCGAGCCGACCGTGCCGATCACCCGTGCGCCGAGCGCGCGCGCCCACTGCGTCGCCAGCAAGCCGACGCCGCCGGCCGCCGCATGCACGAGCACGGTCTCGCCGGCGCCGACCTGCCGCACGCGGTGCAGCAGCATGTAGACGGTAATGCCTTTCAGCAGCCCGGCCGCGGCCGCGTCGTCGCTCACGCCGTCGGGCACGGGCACCACGCGCTCGGCAGGCAGCGTGCGCAGGCTCGCATAGCTGCCGGTCGGCAGTCCCGCATAGGCAACGCGCTGGCCCGGGACGAGCGCCGTCACGCCGGGCCCGATCGCATCGACCACGCCGGCCGCCTCCACGCCGAGCGCGTCCGGCAATGCCGGCAACGGGTGCGCGCCGGTCCTGAAATAAATGTCGACGAAATTCACGCCGACGGCGGTCTGGCGAATCCGCACCTCGCCGGCGCCGGGCGGCGCGACGGGCGCATCGACGCGGCGCAGCACGCCGGCGTCGCCGTAGCGGTCGATCCCGATCCGGGTGGCGGTGGCAGTTTGGGTCATGACGTTCCTCGCAATCGAATGAAGTGACACGATCATCCCATCGTGCATAATCGAACGGAATTCCCGTTACGCGCCCATCTACTGTGCAAAATTCGACCGAACCAACGGCAGTGTCCGCGCCGCCGATGAGCTGGGACGACCTCCGCTATTTCCTCGCGGTGATGCGCGGCGGCAGCCTGTCGGCCGCGGCGCGGACGCTGCAGGTCCAGCATTCGACGGTTGCCCGGCGCATCGACGCGCTGGAGTCCGCGCTCGGCATCCGGCTGTTCGACCGGCTGCCGCGCGGCTGGCCGCCGACCGACGAAGGGCTGCATCTCGCCGAACATGCGGCGCGCGTCGAAACCGACGTGCATGCGTTCGCGCGCGCCGCGCAGGGGGCGGCGGCGCTCGACGGAGTGGTGCGCGTGTCCGCGTCGCCGGTATTCGCGAGCCACTTCCTCGCGCCGCGGCTCGCCCGCGCGCAGCGCGCGTGGCCCGCGCTGCGGATCGACCTGATGGGCGAAATGCACGCGGCGAACCTGTACGCGCGCGAAGCCGACCTCGCCGTGCGCTTGTCACGACCGAACGAGCCGGGGCTGGCCGCGCGCCGGCTCGGCACGATGCGCTTCGCGCTGTGCGCATCGCGCGACTGGGCCACCGCGCCGCCCGACACCTGGGCATTCCTCGGTTACGACGACGCGCTCGCGCAAATGCCGCAGCAGCAATGGCTCGAGCGCTTCGCGGCCGGGCGCCGCTTCGCGTTCGTCGCCAACGACCTGGCCGCGCTGCATCGTGCGTGCGTGGCCGGTGCGGGAATCGCGTTGCTGCCGCGCTTTCTCGTCGACGTGCCGGCCACGAGCTCGGGCCCGGCCGCGGCCGATCCGTCGTTGTCGGCCCCCGCAGCGCTCGTCGAACTGACGTCCGCGCCTCGTTGCGACGTCGAGCGCGAGATCTGGCTCGTCGTCCACCCGGACGTGCGCCGCTCGCCGCGCGTGCAGCGCGTCGCGGAGGCGATCGCCGACGCCGTTCGCGACGCGGACGGCCATCTGTAGGCCGGTCGGGCAGGCCCTGCACGCAGGCGACGCGGCCAATGCCTTTACCGCACCGCCCGACGGCCGGCATAGTAGCGGTTTCATCCGCCTGCTCCGCCACCATGCCCGCCGCTCCCGCCTGCGTCGTCCGCGACGCGACCGATGCCGATCTCGACGCCATTCACGCGATCTACGCGCACCACGTGCGCCACAGCGTCGCGTCGTTCGAGGAGACGCCGCCCGACGTCGACGAACTGCGCGCGCGCCGCGACGCGGTGCTGCGCCACGGGCTGCCCTATCTCGTCGCGGAATGCGACGGCCGCATCGCCGGCTACGCGTACGCGACGCCCTATCGCACGCGCAGCGCGTACCGCCACACGATCGAGGATTCGATCTACATCGACGACGCGCAGCGCGGCCGCGGCATCGGCCGCGCGCTGCTCGCGGCACTGATCGCGCGTTGCGAAGCCGGCCCGTGGCGGCAGATGATCGCGGTAATCGCCGACGGCGGCACCGGCGGGTCGACGTCGCTGCACCGCGCGTTCGGTTTCGAGCCGGCCGGCGTGCTGAAGGCGGTCGGTTTCAAGCACGGCCGCTGGATCGACACCGCGCTGATGCAGCGCGCGCTCGGCGACGGCGCACGCACGCTCCCCGCCGCGCCCGAGCCTGTCGCGCCGCGCTAGAATGGCCGCATGTCAAAACAGACTCCAACCATGCCAGACGAGGCCGCGCCGGATTCCCGCAACGAGTACACGGTCGACGAACTCGCACGCGTGTCCGACACGACCGTGCGCAACGTGCGCGCGTACCAGGATCGCGGGCTGCTCGCGCCGCCCGAGAAGCGCGGGCGCGTGGGCATCTACGACGACACGCACGTCGCGCGCCTGAAGCTGATCAACCACCTGCTCGCGCGCGGCTACACGCTGTCGAACATCCAGGACCTGATCATGGCGATCGACGAGGGTCACGACCTGCGCTCGATCCTCGGCCTGGAAAACGCGATCGGCGGCCGCTGGTCGCACGAACTGCCGAAAACCTATTCGCTCGCGCAACTCGCGCAGATGTTCGGCCCGCAGACGGCGTCGCAACTGTCGCGCGTGACCGAACTCGGCCTGCTCGAACGGCGCGGCCTGTCGTTCGTCGCGAAAAGCCCCGCGCTGCTCGAGGCGGCAGCCGCGATGACGAAGGAAGGCATCCCGCCGCGCGAGCTGCTCGACGTGATCAGCCTCGCGCGGCCGCACTTCGATGCGATCGCGCGGCTGCTCGTCGATCTCGTCGTGAAGCGGCTCGACCGCTATGACGAAGGCACGCTGCCGCCCGTCACCGACGTGCCCGCGCTCGTCGATGCGATCTGGCGCCTGCGCCCGCTCGCGGCCGTGTTCGTCGAGGGCGAGACGAACCGCGCGCTCGAGAACGCCGCCAGTGCGTATCTGGGCGGCCGTGTCGCGACGATCCTCGACCGGAAACTCAGCGACGAAGCAGCACGCCAGGCCGGCACGTCGAATACGTCCGATGCGTCCGGCCCGCAAGGCGACGGCGACAAAGCATAGGACCGCCGCCGTCATATTCATATCGGCATTGCTTGGTTTGCGGGCCCGATCGCCCGTGCGACGATTCTTCCAACCGAGCGGCGCGCGCCGCTCCCCGAAGACGTTTCGCATGGAGTCCGTTCGATGATTCGTTTCACCCGCTGGATCACCCGCACCGCCGTGACGGCGCTCGTCGCCGTCGCCGCCACGTCGGCCCTCGCGCAAGGCAGCGCCGACAAGGTCGTGCGCATCGGCTACCAGAAGGCCGGCCTGCTGTCGGTCGTCAAGACGCAGGGCTCGCTCGAGACGCGGCTCAAACCGCTCGGCTACACCGTCCAGTGGTTCGAATTCCCGGCCGGCCCGCAACTGCTCGAGGCGCTGAACGCGAACAGCATCGACTTCGGCTACACGGGCGCGCCGCCGCCGGTGTTCGCGCAGGCGGCCGGCGTGCGCTTCGTGTACGTCGCCGCGGAACCGCCGTCGCCGCACAACGAGGCCGTGTTCGTGAAGGCCGATTCGCCGGTACGCTCGCTCGCCGACCTGCGCGGCAAGAAGGTCGCGCTGCAGAAGGGTTCGAGCGCGAACTACCTGTTGCTCGAAGCGCTGAAAAAGGCCGGCGTACGCTACGACGAAATTCGCCCGGTGTACCTGCCGCCCGCCGACGCGCGTGCCGCGTTCGAGAGCGGCAACGTCGACGCGTGGGCCGTGTGGGATCCGTACTACGCGGCCGCGCAGAATTCGCTGAAGATCCGCACGCTGTCCGACTACACGGGCCTCACGCCCGCGAACAACTTCTACGAGGCAACGCGTGGCTTCGCGGAGCAACATGCCGACGTGGTCGGCACGATCCTGAAGCAATTGCGCGAGACGGGCCTGTGGGTCAACGGGCATCCGGCCGAGACGGCCGCGCTGATCGCGCCGAAGGTCGGCCTGCCGCAGCCGCTCGTGGAAACGTGGATCAAGCGTGTGCCGTTCGGCGCGGTGCCGGTCGATGAGAAGATCGTCGCGGTTCAGCAGGGGGTGGCCGATGCGTTCTATGCGGCGAAGCTGATTCCGCAGAAGCTGAACGTGGCCGATAACGCGTGGACCGACAAGGGCGTGGCAAGCGCGCTCGCGGCGAAGTAACGCACGGTTCGCACTCATTTCGAACAGGCCGACGGGTACCCTGCCCGTCGGCTTTTTTTTTGGGAATTTTCGGGGGGAACGTCGGGCGCGCTGGCGGCGTTCGGCCATCTGCCCGCACTTTCGCACCGCCATTCAACCATCGTTTCTGCTCGGACAATTACGTCGACGTCCCCGGGTGCGTGCCGCTACCGATTGCTTTCCGGATCAGTTCGGTATTTCATTTTCCACTGACCCATTCCTTCGGAGGGGTGCATGGAACATTTTCTTCCCGACGCGCCGCAGCGTTTCGTCATCAGCCATTACGCGGAGGACGACTTCAAGACCGGCGGCCTGCGCGGCTACTCCACTTACCGGGACTTGGGCGTTGCGGCGGCAACCAGCGGCCTTGTCAGAGCGCACGTAGTCCGCATGATTGCGCCGTTCCGCCCGGAATTGAGCGTGCGGCATCACCACAACGTGCAGTTTCAGCTGGTTTACTGCCTGAAGGGCCGGTTTCAGACCGACTTTGAAGGCATTGGACCGCAGCGGCTGGTGGCCGGTTCGTGCTGGATTCAGCCACCGGGCATCCGCCATACCGTAATAGGCTGGTCGGATGATTGCGAACTGCTCGAAATCCTGATCCCGGCAGAGCCCGAAACGGTCAACGATCCCTGAGCGGCAAGCGGTGTTGCCGGGCTGCATGGGGCTTTATGCGTCGGGTTGAACATCCTCTTTTCGGCTTGACGTTGGGGCGTTGAAGGTCGGCAATGGGCCGGGAAGCTATGGCCGTGCCCGCCAGCCCCACCCCACTTCAACGCCCCGCCACCTTCTTCTGCCGCCACAGACACAGCAAATCGCACGCAACATGCGCAGCGGCGATCGCGGTAATGTCCGCGTGATCGTAAGCAGGCGCAACCTCGACCACATCCGCGCCGACCAGATTCACCGCCCCGAGCGCACGCACGATCGCGAGCGCCTGCGCGGACGACAACCCGCCCGCGACCGGCGTCCCCGTGCCGGGCGCGAACGCCGGATCGAGACAGTCGATATCGAACGTCAGGTACGCGGGCCGCGCGCCGATGACGTCGACGATCCGCTCCACCGCCGCGCGCGGACCATGCTCATGCACCCACGCCGCATCGAGCCGCTCGATCCCGAGGAAATCGTCGTTCCATGTACGGATAACGAACCCACCTCAAACGCACGCCCAGCATAGAGCGTCCACTCGTTTACCGAAAATCGTCCAAAACGTCACTCTTCATCCGGCTTGATTTCGACCCACTCCCGGCCTCGGACATCGCGATACATGTCGGTCATCTGTGACGACTTGTGACCTAACAACGCTTGGGCAAACTCTTTCCCATATTCTTCAGTATAGAGTCTGGAGGCCAGCGACCGGATCTCATGGAATGAGGCGGGGGTCTTGTCTGGAAGCGTCGGAATCTTGGCTGCGTCTCGCAGGTCGGCAAACTTGTCGGTTATCGTCCCTAATTTTGGCGCATCACCTTCCTTGGATCGTCCGGAGCGCTTCACGAAATGGATGACATACTTCGACTCAACACTATCTTGGCAGCGCTTCAGTACATCTCCTAGCGTGGCATCAAGCGCGGCCAGTTTCAATGACAGTGGGATCTTTAGCTTCGCGGTATGGCCAACTCTCCCCTTCGTTTGCTCGACCCACAGGAAACCATTCCTGATTTGATCGAAGCGCATGGTGGCAACGTCCTCTCGACGCTGGCCCGATACGAGCGCCACCATCATGGCGTTTGATAGCCATCGCAGAGAAGCATCCTTCTGAGCCTCGGCGAGAATTGCCTTGAAGTCGTTCAATGTCAGTCGTGACCGTGTGACCGACGATTTTGCGGCTTTCACAACTTCCACCGGATTCTTTCCGAGTTCCACAAGGCCGCGTTCAATAGCTTCCCGGAAAACGTCGTGCAGGCGAGATCGAATTTTCGTGGCGCTTGCTGGTCCTCTAGTCGAAGCTGCGTCTCGGATGAAGTCGGACACCTCTCGAGCCGCTACCTTAGCGATCTCCTGACCGGCAAACGGGGCGCCGCGGATTGCATTCAGCTGAGACTTCAGCCCGATATCCGACTCGGTACAAGCAATTGCTTGACGAGTGCCAGCACAACTCAGCGCTGCCGAGCTTGGGGACGTCGCTTCATAAATCGCTTGCTCTGTACGGCATCTTTTGGCGCGGCCCTGGTGCCATCGTGTTCCGCAGGGCAACAGATTTCCATCGGCTGATTCTGCCGGAGGGGACGATTGCAAGATCGCTCTTCGTGATGGGGAAAAAATCCAACAGTTGGGGATTTAAGACGCCAGAAGGCAAGGTCTACTGGCGCACGTATCTCGGGCTCGACACGGAGCAGTCATGAACCACCCGCAAGTTATTGCACTCGTCGGTAATGCAGGCGCGGGGAAATCGACCGTAGCCGATATTCTCATCCGTGAGCACGGTTACAAGCTCGTGAAGTTCGCCGGACCATTGAAGAACATGCTGCGCGCCATTTGCGCCTGCTGTTCCAGCGGCGGAATTCGATGGTGTTGGTCATGCTTCCTCCCAATAAAGCCGCTCAGCCTTCGGCGGAATTGTCTCGAGCGTATCGAGTTCGATGAACGTGAAATAACCGTCGCGGGTCCAGCCGCCCGTATCGATGTGATAGACGTTGCCGAGAATGGCGGGGCGCTTGAGCGGAGTGTGACCAACGATGACAGCGCGCACGTCGGACACGCCTGATAGATCCCCATCTTGGATGCGGTCACGGCACCAGAGGCAATCGTTCGTGATCGCCTTCAGCTTGTTGTTGCTCGTCACCGACGAAAACGCCTCGATCATGCCGCTCCACGTCGGGCCGGACACATCCGCATGCACGATGCCGATGGTGCCGCCGGCCGTCTCGACTTCGATAGCGTAGGGCAGCATGACAAGCGCGTCGGCGAACGGCTGTTGTTCGGGCGGGGTCTTGCAGACCAGCCATGACCCACCGTTCATCAGATAATGTTCGGTCTCGCGCGTGCCATGCGTGAAGCGAACAACCATGTCCTCGTGATTTCCCTGCACGGGATGGAACCACGGTTTGTCGAGCCATTCGAGCACACGCTCAGATTCCGGCCCACGATCAACCAGATCGCCGACAGAGAACAGGCGATCCCGCGATTCATCAAAGCCAAGAGCGGCGAGGGCGGTTTCGAGTTTCGCGAAACAGCCATGGATGTCGCCCACTGCGAAGTCACGGCCAACCGCGTTGCGCTCGAAGCGTTGGACGAATGAGTTTTTCACTTCAACACCCCCTTGTCATGCAGTCTCACAATCGATCGAATAAGCCCCGAGCCAAACATCTCAACCATTCTCGCCAAGACGCCGATGGCGCTTTATCGCAACGGGAACGATGCAGTGCCCGCAGTGCCGCCGCTATGGCCTCAAAGCGGATCGCTGATCCAGATCGGCAAGGCCGCGCTTCCCTTCGTCAATCTCAAAGACCACGCGCTTGCGCGATACATCAGCGCCTTGGCAGCAATGGAATCGAAGCTTATCCCCGCAGCATAAACAGGCTAAGGTCGCTACACTCCATCGGTTGTATCCGGCAGCTACAGGCCATCGCTTGTGGCTGTTGCACCCCTCTCCTTTGATGCCTGCGGGCCACATTCAGTGCTATGTGCGCTGATTTTGTAGCCCGGCAGGCGCACTGTCCCTATTGATTCGCCAGCACGGCATCGTGCACATGGTTGGGCTTGGGTTCGTCGACTGGTGCGGTGGTTTCGCTCCTTCCAACCACATCCACTCTGTAGCTAATCGGCGCGCAGTCGTAGACGGCTTGCCTGACGGCATCTATGCATTCGTCGTCAACCGTTAGCCGGAAGTGGTATGGGCCAATACCCGTCGCCGTCTACATGCTCGTGCTGTGCGCGATGGCGAGCTTCGCGCTCGCGGCCCGCACACGCGGCCCGCTGGTCGCCGTCGGCAGCCTGATCTTCGTCGGCTCGGACACGCTGATCGGCGTTGGACGCTTCCTCGGCGGCTTTCCCGGCATCGACTACCTGATCTGGGGCCTCTACGCGCTCGCGCAGATCACGATCGTCGCCGGGGTTTTCCATGAGACGGCCGCCCGCCCGATCCGTCCCTGATAGTGTTTCAAACAGGCCGCCGCGTGTCGGCGGCCTTCGTCGCCCGCCGCTCCTGCCCTGCCGACGGCCGTTTCCGTGCATTCCGCAATGCGGAAACCAGACCGTTCCAAACCCCGCTCAGCCTTTTCCCGCGCGGCTTCCGGCCCTTAGAGCGCCGCTTCTAGCCTCTTGCGGTTTCCGGGTTCACCCACTATCGTTACATCAACCAATGTAACATTCAAAAATGAGCCAAATCGGAGACACCCGGATGAATGCTCGCACGTTGCCTTTCGGCCCGCCCGGCCACGACGGCCTGGACGAAACCACCGACATCGCCATCATCGGCACCGGCTTCGCCGGTCTCGGGATGGCCATTCGCCTGCGGCAGACCGGCGTGACCGACTTCGTCGTGCTCGAGAAGGCCGCGTCGGTCGGCGGCACGTGGCGCGACAATCATTACCCCGGGTGTGCGTGCGACGTGCAATCGCACGTCTATTCGTTCTCGTTCGCGCCGAACCCGCGCTGGACGCGCATGTTCGCGCCGCAGCCGGAGATCCGCGCGTACCTGGAAGACTGCGTGCAGCGCTTCGGCGTCGGCCCGCACCTGCGCCTGAACCATGAGCTGCAGCGCGCCGAATACGACGAGGCCGCGCGACGCTGGCGCCTCACGTTCGCGAACGGCAAGCGGCTGTCGGCGCGCGTGCTGGTGTCGGGGATGGGCGGGCTGTCGCGCGCCGCGCTGCCGGCGATTCCCGGCGTCGAGACCTTCAAGGGCCGCGCGTTCCATTCGCAGCAGTGGGATCACGACTACCCACTCGAAGGCAAGCGCGTCGCGGTAATCGGCACCGGCGCGAGCGCGATCCAGTTCGTGCCGCAGATCGCGCCGCGCGTGAAGACACTCGCGCTGTTCCAGCGCACGCCGCCGTGGATCATGCCGAAGCCCGACCGCAACCTGAGCGGCTTCGAGAAGTGGCTGTTCCGCACGCTGCCGTTCACGCAGAAAGCGGTGCGCAGCGGCATCTACTGGATGCTCGAATCGCGCGTGCTCGGCTTTGCGATCCATCCGTCGCTGATGAAGAACGTGCAGAAGCTCGCGCTGCGCCATATCCGCAAGCAGGTTC
The DNA here is from genome assembly GCF_905339895.1 of Burkholderia sp. BCC1988. Classification (NCBI taxonomy): domain Bacteria; kingdom Pseudomonadati; phylum Pseudomonadota; class Betaproteobacteria; order Burkholderiales; family Burkholderiaceae; genus Burkholderia; species Burkholderia sp. BCC1988. The sequence goes on along the minus strand of NZ_CAJPHA010000011.1, from coordinate 139,018 downwards.
CCGACCCGGAGCTGCGCCGTGCGGTCACGCCGGACTACACGCTCGGCTGCAAGCGCGTGCTGATCTCGAACGACTACTACCCGGCGCTGTCGCGCAAGAACGTCGACGTGATCACGACCGGCATCGAGCGCATCGAAGCCGACGCGGTCGTGACGACCGACGGCAAGCGTCATGAAGTCGACTGCCTGATCTACGGCACGGGCTTCCAGGTCGCCGATCCGTATCCGCGCGGCGCGATCATCGGCCGCGGCGGCCTCGACATCGTCGATGCGTGGCGCGACGGCGCGCACGCGTATCTCGGCACGACGCTGCCGGGCTACCCGAACTTCTTCATGATCGTCGGCCCGAACACCGGCCTCGGCCACAACTCGATGGTGTTCATGATCGAGTCGCAGATCGAATACATCCTCGGCGCGCTGAACGCGATGCAGCGCGAACGCGCGGATGCGATCGAGGTGCGCCCGCTCGTCGAGGCGCAGTTCAACAGCGACCTGCAGGGCCGCCTCAAAAAGGCGATCTGGTCGACGGGCGGCTGCAAGAGCTGGTACCTCGACCCGCGCACCGGCAAGAACACGACGCTGTGGCCGGGCTTCACCTGGCGCTTCCGCCAGGCGACCGCGCACTTCTCGATCGCCGATTACCACGCGTATCGCGCGCCGCACCACGACACGAGCGGGCGGCCCGTCGCCGCGCCCGCCGCTTCCGCCGCTTCCGCTTCCACGTCCGCCGAAGCGGCCTGAGCCAGACAAGGAGCCAACGACATGAGAGATTTCGCCAACAAGGTCGCCGCGATCACGGGCGCAGGCTCGGGCATGGGCCGCTCGCTCGCGGTCCAGCTCGCGCAGGCCGGCTGCCATGTGTCGCTCGCCGACAAGAACGGCGTCGGCCTCGCGGAAACCGAGCGGATCGTCCGCGCGATCGCGCCGAACGTGCGCGTGTCGACGCGCGTGCTCGACGTCGGCGACCGCGACGCGATGTTCGCGTGGGCCGACGACACCGCGCAGGAACACGGCAAGGTCAACCTGATCTTCAACAACGCGGGCGTCGCGCTGTCGAGCACGATCGAAGGGATGGAATACGGCGATCTCGAGTGGATCGTGAACATCAACTTCTGGGGCGTCGTGCATGGCACGAAGGCGTTCCTGCCGCACCTGAAGGCGAGCGGCGACGGTCACGTGATCAACACGTCGAGCATCTTCGGGATCTTCGCGCAGCCGGGCATGAGCGGCTACAACGCGACCAAGTTCGCGGTGCGCGGCTTCACCGAATCGCTGCGCCAGGAACTCGACATGATGAAGTGCGGCGTGTCGGCCACCTGCGTGCATCCGGGCGGCATCCGCACCAACATCGCGCAGTCGAGCCGCGTCGCGAAGAACATGGTCGGCTTCATCGTCGAGAGCGAGCAGCAAGGCAAGGACAGCTTCGAGAAGTTCTTCATCACGACCGCCGACGACGCCGCGCGCACGATCCTCGCCGGCGTGCGCCGCAACAAGCGGCGTGTGCTGATCGGCCGCGACGCGAAGGCCGCGGACTGGATGGCGCGCATCCTGCCGGCCGCGTACCAGGCGCTCGTCGTGCTCACGACGCGCCGCGAGGCCGCGAAGGCCCGCCGCGCGGCCGCCCGCTACGGCACGCCGGCCGCCGCGCCGCTTCACGCCACCTACAACAACGCAGGCAATCAGGGAGGAGAACAATCATGACGACCCCGAACATGATGCCGGTGCGGCGCGACATCCGTTTCGCGCTGCCGCCCGAACGCGCGAAGGACTGGCACGTCCAGGGCGTGCCGGTCACGCACTTCATGAACGCGCTGTCGCTGCTGTTCCCGGCCGGCGAGCGCTTCTTCATGGATTCGGTGCGCCACTACCGCGACCGCATCGAGGATCCGGAGCTGAAGAAGCAGGTGCTCGGCTTCATCGGCCAGGAAGCGATGCACACGCGCGAGCACATCGAGTACAACGACCTGCTCCAGGCGTCCGGCCTGCCCGCGCACAAGCTCGACAAGCGGCTGTGGACGATCCTCGGCTTCTTCAAGAAGACGCTGCCGCATTCGATGCAGCTCGCGATCACGATCGCGCTCGAGCACTACACGGCGATCCTCGCGAACCAGCTGCTGGCGGGCCACGAGCACCGGATCGACGGGTCGGTCGAAGGCTATCAGCAGATGTGGATGTGGCACGCGATGGAGGAAACCGAGCACAAGGCGGTGTCGTACGACGTATGGAACGCCGTGATGAAGCCCGGCCTCGGCAGCTACCTGCTGCGCACGGGCACGATGCTGACGACGACGGTATTGTTCTGGACGATCGTGTTCGACTTCCACGTGCGCCTGATGCGCGCGCACCGTCGCGAACACGGCAGGTTCGGCGGTATGTGGCGGCTCGTGAAGTATCTGTACAGCCCGCGGACCGGCGTGTTCCCGAGCATCGCGCGCGAATGGCTCGACTACTTCCGTCCGGGCTTCCATCCGTGGGACCACGACAACCATCAGTACCTGCAGGGGCTCGACACGCTGCTCGCGAACATCGACGCGACCAATGCGCGCCACGCGGCGCAGGCCGCCCCGCGCCGCGTGCCGCTGCATCCGGTTCCGCAGGCATGACGTCATGGCACGCACGCACGAGATGCTGACCGTCCGCTCCGGCGACGTGAAACTCGCCGTCCATGTCAGCGGCCCGCGCCGCGCGCCGCCGCTGATCCTCGTGCACGGCTATCCCGATTCGTCGGCCGTGTGGGCGCCGGTCCGTGCGCGGCTCGCGAAGCGCTACCGCGTGATCGCGTACGACGTGCGCGGCGCTGGCGCATCCGATGCGCCGCGCCGCCGCGCGGACTACACGCTGGCGCGGCTCGCCGACGACCTGAAGGCCGTCGCCGACGCGACCTGCGGCGCGCGGCCGTTCCATCTGGTCGGTCACGACTGGGGGTCGATCCAGTGCTGGGAGGCCGTGACCGACCCTGCGTTGCGCGGCCGGATCGCGTCATACACGTCGATCTCCGGCCCGTGCCTCGACCACGTGTTCCGCGCGAAGATGCGGCTCAGGCAGAGCCTGAAATCGTGGTACATCGCGTTCTTCCACCTGCCGGTCGTGCCGTCGCTGGTGTGGCGCCTCGGCGGCGCCGCACTGTGGCCGCGCTGGCTGCAGTTGACCGAACGCGTGCGGCCCGAGCGCGATCCCGCGCAATTGAAGAACGCGCTGAACGGGTTGCAGCTCTACCGCGCGAATTTCCTCGCGCGGGCGAGCAAGCCGCGCGAGCGGTATGCGCAGGCGCCGGTGCAGATCCTCGTGCCGGTGCGCGACCGCTACGTGACGCCCGAAATGTCGGTCGATCTCGAGCGCTGGCTCGGCGAGCACGTGCGCGAGGAAATCGACGGCGGGCACTGGGTCGTGGTACGCAATCCCGACCTGATCGCGGCGCGGATCGACCGGTTTGCCTCGGCGCATGAACGACCGGCGGTCGCGGCAGCAGCCGCGGCACCGCGGGCGGCGGTTCAGCGCAACGGCGGCAGGCGCTTGAACAGCGTTTCGTAGTCGATCACGAGCCCGTCGGCGTCGACGTCCATCTCGGCCGTGAAATTCCGGAAGATGCCTTCGTAGCGGTAGCGCCGGCCCGGCTCGATGCACGCGTAAGCCTGCTTGACCGGCGTCACCTTCAGGTCCGGCGTCGAGATGTATGCGACGTCGATCGGTCGCCGCTCGCCGCGAGCGAGGCCGAGGCGGCCGATCGGCAGCGCGTTCGTGAACGGCGTCGCCGCGATGTCGATGTCGACGCAGCCATCCAGCTCCGGCAGCGCGCTGCCTGAACCGTCGCGCCAGTGCCCGGCGCCGTCGCCGTGCAGTTCCAGCGTGCCGCCGCCCATCACTTTGAGCACCGCATACCTGACCCGCCATTGCGGATCGCACTCGACCCGGTATGCAAGCCCGTACGCGCGGCCGTACCGCTGGCCGACCACGGCACTTTCGACGACGATGCCCGCGTCCCCCCGGTCGAACGTCAGGTGTTCGATTCCGTCGCCCTCGAGCGACGCCCAGCGCAGTTCACGCATCGTTCCTCCTCGAAAACGCCGACGCGTCAGCATACGCACGAAAAATCCGGCTGCGGCCAAAATTTCGTTTCCCGGCCCGGCAATCCCGCGACAGCGCCATTGTCCCGGGCAAACAAGACGCCGAAACACGCGCCCCGCCCCAACTCAGGGCATGCGCCACAAATCCTGACTATCCAGAATTCCCTATTCCGGTGCACGGCATTGTGTCCTATGCTCGCGGCTCGTCCTGCTCCACCGCCGCCATGCCTACCGCCCGCCCCGTCTCGCCGTCGATCGACCTGCGCATCCTGCTGCGCGGCATCGGGCAGATCGTGCTGCAGGCGCATGCCGTCACCGGCGCGCTGCTGCTTGCCGCGCTGGCGCTGACCGACTTGCGGCTCGCGTCCGCGGCGCTGGTCGGCTCGGCCGCCGCCAGCATGACGGCGGTGCTGACGGGTGCCGAGCGCCGCGACGTCGAACAGGGGCTGCACGGCTTCAACGGCGCGCTCGCCGCGCTGATCGCCGTGCTGTTCGCGCCTGCTTCGCCCGCCGCCATCGCGCTGGTACCGCTGGTCGCGATCGGCGCGGCGCTCGTGCAACGCGCGATGCGTGTGCCGCTCGCCCGCTGGCGCCAGTGCCCGTATTCGAGCCCGTGCCTCGCCGTCACCGCGCTGTGGCTGCCGTTTGTCGCGCCGCAGCATGCGGGCGACGCGACAGCCGGTGCGCCGCTGACGCTTCCTTCCATCGCCGACGCGCTGCTGTCGGGCGTCGCGCAAACCACCTTTGCGCAAGGCCCGTGGGCCGGCGCGCTGATCGTCGCCGGCCTCGCCGTCGCGTCGCGCCGCGCGGCCGCGTTCGCACTCGGCGGCACGATCGTGTCGACCGTGCTGCTGATCGCGGCCGGCGCGAACGGCGCGTCGTTCGCCGACGGCCTGCTCGGCTTCAACGGCGCGCTCGCCGCACTCGCGCTGATGCCGCGCGGGCCGCGCGCGGCGTTCGCGGCCGCCGCGCTCGCCGCGCTGATCCAGTGGCTCGCGACGCGCGCGGGCCTCCCAGCATTCACCGCCCCGTTCGCGATCGCTGCGTGGATCACGGTGATCGTCGCGCGCCGCTTCACCCTCGGAGAACCCGATGTCGTCATTCGCACACCGTCCTGACACCGTGAAGCCCGGCGGCCCGATCTCGGACGCCGAGCGCCGGTTGCGCGTCGATCTCGCCGCCGCCTATCGCCTCGTCGCGCTGAACGGCTGGGACGACCTGATCTACACGCATCTTTCCGCGACCGTGCCCGGCGAACCCGGACACTTCCTGATCAACCCGTTCGGCCTCGCGTTCGACGAGGTTCGCGCATCGAATCTCGTGAAGATCGACCTGGCCGGCAACCGGATCGGCGACAGCGAACACGCAGTCAACGTGACCGGTTTTGCACTGCACGCGGCCGTGCACGCCGCGCGGCCGGACGCCGTCTGCGTGATGCACCTGCACAATACGGCCGGCATCGCCGTGTCGATCCAGCGCGACGGGCTGCTGCCCGCGTCGCAGCACGCGCTGCGGTTTCACGGCGACCTCGCGTACCACGACTACGAGGCGCTCGCGTTCTCGCCGGCCGAAGGCACGCGGCTGACCGCCAGCCTCGGCGCGAAATCCGCGATGCTGCTGCGCAACCATGGCACGCTGACGGTCGGCCGGACCGTCGCCGAGGCATATGTGCTGATGGATACGCTGATCAAGGCCTGCGACATCCAGGTGCGCGCGCAGGCAGGCGGCGGGACGCTCGTGCTGCCCGAGCCGGCCGTCGCCGAGCGCACCGCCGCGCAGTTGCGCGACGGCGGCGCGATCGAGGGCGAACTGGAATGGCCGGCGCTGCTGCGCCGCCTCGACCGGATCGATCCGTCGTATCGCGACTGACGCCGCTCGCGTCCCGACTTCCCTACCCCCAACCATCGGAGCATCCAGTCATGCCGACTTTCAATATCCAGTTGTTCGAAGGCCGCACGGTCGAGCAGAAACGCGCATTCGTCGAAGCGATCACGCGCGTCACGTGCGAGACGCTCGGCTGCGACCCGGGCTCGGTCGACATCATCCTCGCCGACGTGAAGAAGGAGAACTGGGCGACGGGCGGCAAGCTGTGGAGCGACGAACGCTGACGCCGCTGCGTTCGGCGGCGGCGGAACCTGCCTGGCGACAGGCGTTCGAATTGCGGTGACATCCGGACGAATGCGCCGCACGATGCGGCTCGACTCGAAGCCGCCGGACCTCGCCTGACCCGCCCGTGCGACGCCAGCTACCGGCGTCGCACGCGCCCTTCGTTCCCTGCGCCGCGTTGTGCGCCCGCACATCGCGTTGTCACGCAATCGGCGCATATAATGCGGCACAGACGCAGCAGCCAATGGCCACCCGACCAGGAGACCGCCATGGAAGCGAAGAACGAAGAAGTCGTCGCACACCTGCTCTCCGATGTCGTCGAATTCGCGCGCGGACGCCTGCCCGAAGCCACGTTCCGGATCGTCGAACCGTTCCTGCGTCATTACTACGATTTCGTCGACGCCGATGATCTGCAGAATCGCGGCATCGCCGACCTCTACGGCGCCGCGATGGCGCACTGGCAGACCGCCCAGAAGTTCGTGCCCGGCAGCGAGCGGCTGCGCGTGTACAACCCGATCCTCGAACAGCACGGCTGGCACTCCGACCACACGGTGATCGAGATCGTCAACGACGACATGCCGTTCCTCGTCGACTCGGTGACGATGGCCGTCAACCGCCTCGGGCTCGCGCTGCACTCGGCGCTGCACCCGGTGTTCCGCATCTGGCGCGGCGGCGACGGCGCGATCGAGCGCGTCGACGCCGGCGGCGCGACGGCCGGCGACGGCCAGTCGCAGCTCGCGTCGTTCATCCACTTCGAAGTCGACCGCTGCGGCGACGCCGCGCTGCTCAACACGCTGCGCAACGACATCGCGCGCGTGCTCGGCGACGTGCGCGCATCGGTCGAGGACTGGCCGAAGATCGTCGACATCGCGCGCGCGACGATCAAGGACATGAAGGCCCGCGAATCCACCGCGGAAGACATCGAGGCGCGCGCGTTCCTCGAATGGATGGTCGCCGACCACTTCACCTTCCTCGGCCAGCGCGACTACGCGCTCGTGTCGGACGGCACGGGTTTCGGCCTGCGCGGCGTCGAAGGCTCCGGCTGCGGCCTGCTGCGCGAATCGCTGCGCGCGCCCGGCGCGCCGGACGTGACGCCGCTGCCGCCGGCCGCCGCCGAGATCATCACCGGCCCCTGGCCGATCTTCCTGACGAAAGCGAACTCGCGCGCGACCGTGCACCGGCCCGGCTATCTCGACTACGTCGGCGTGAAACTGGTCGGCGCCGACGGCAAGGTGACCGGCGAACGGCGCTTCATCGGACTCTACACGTCGACGTCCTATTTCGGTTCGTACACCGAGATACCGATCGTGCGCCGCAAATGCGCGAACATCGTGCGGCGCGCGGGCTTCCTGCCGAAGGGGCATCTCGGCAAGTCGCTGGTGACGGTGCTCGAAACCTATCCGCGCGACGAACTGTTCCAGGCCGACGAAGACCAGCTCTACGACATCGCGCTCGGCATCCTGCGCCTGCAGGAACACCAGCGCACGCGCCTGTTCGTACGGCGCGACCGCTTCGACCGCTTCGTGTCGTGCCTCGCGTTCGTGCCGCGCGACAAGTACAACACCGACCTGCGCCGCCGCATCGCGAAGCTGCTCGTCGATGCGTACAACGGCGTGAACGTCGAGTTCACGCCGCTGCTGTCGGAATCGGCGATCGCGCGGATTCATTTCGTCGTCCATGCGGAACCGGGCACGATGCCCGACGTCGACACGCGCGAACTCGAAACGCGGCTCGTGCAGGTGGCGCGCCGCTGGCAGGACGATCTCGCCGACGCGCTGCTCGACGCGTTCGGCGAAGAACAAGGCAACCGCCTGCTGCAGCACTATGCGGACTCGTTCCCGGCCGGCTATCGCGACGACTATCCGGCGCGCACGGCCGTGCGCGACATCGAGCTGATCGAGCGCGTGAAGGCGTCGGGCCAGCTGGCGATGAACCTGTACCGCCCGATCGAGGCCGACGCGCGCGCGTTCCGCTTCAAGGTGTATCGCGCGGGCGACCCGATCGCGCTGTCGCGCAGCCTGCCGATGCTCGAGCATCTCGGCGTGCGCGTCGACGAGGAGCGGCCGTACCGGATCCAGACGCAGGATGCCGCGCCCGCCTGGGTGCACGACTTCGGCCTCGAACTCGCCGACGATACCGAGTTCGACATCGAACGCGTGAAGGGCCTGTTCGAGGATGCGTTCGACCGGATCTGGAGCGGCCGGATCGAGAACGACGACTTCAACCGCCTCGTGCTGCGCGCGCACCTGAGCGCGCGCGAAGTCACGATCCTGCGCGCATATGCGAAATACCTGCGGCAGGTCGGCTCGACGTTCAGCGACGCCTATATCGAGCGCGCGCTGACCGGCAACCCGGCGATCGCACGGCAGCTCGTCGAGCTGTTCCTGGTGCGCTTCGACCCGGCCACGGGCGGCACGCGCGACGTGCAGGCCGAACGCCTGCTGAAGGCGATCGAGACGGCGCTCGACCAGGTGCCGAACCTCGACGAGGACCGGATCCTGCGCCAGTTTCTTGGCGTGATCAACGCGACCGAGCGCACCAACTATTTCCTGCACGACGCGAACGGCGAATCGAAGCCGTACCTGTCGTTCAAGTTCAATCCGGCGAAGGTGCCCGGCCTGCCCGAGCCGAAGCCGATGTTCGAGATCTGGGTGTACTCGCCGCGCGTCGAGGGCGTGCACCTGCGCGGCGGGCGCGTCGCGCGCGGCGGGCTGCGCTGGTCCGACCGTCGCGAGGATTTCCGCACCGAGGTGCTCGGGCTGATGAAGGCGCAGATGGTGAAGAACGTCGTGATCGTGCCGGTCGGCTCGAAAGGCGGCTTCGTCGTGAAGAACCCGCCGCCGCCGAGCGATCGCGAAGCATGGATGCGCGAAGGCATAGCGTGCTACCAGACCTTCCTGCGCGGCCTGCTCGACCTGACCGACAATCTCGCCGGCAACGCGATCGTGCCGCCGCCCGACGTGGTGCGCCACGACGCCGACGATCCGTATCTCGTCGTCGCGGCCGACAAGGGCACGGCCACCTTCTCCGACTACGCGAACGCGATCTCGCACGAATACGGTTTCTGGCTCGACGACGCGTTCGCGTCCGGCGGCTCGGTCGGCTACGACCACAAGAAGATGGCGATCACCGCGCGCGGCGCGTGGGAATCGGTGAAGCGGCACTTCCGCGAGATGGGCATCGATACGCAGACGACCGACTTCACGGTGGTCGGCGTCGGCGACATGTCGGGCGACGTGTTCGGCAACGGGATGCTGCTGTCGCCGCATATCCGGCTCGTCGCGGCGTTCGATCATCGCCACGTGTTCCTCGACCCGAACCCCGACCCGGCGACGAGCTTCGCGGAGCGCCAGCGGATGTTCGCGCTCGAACGCTCGAGCTGGGCCGACTACGACACGTCGGTGATCTCGGCGGGCGGCGGCGTCTACCCGCGCACCGCGAAGACGATCCCGCTGTCGCCGGCCGTGCAGGCCGCGCTCGGCATCGACGCGCAGGCGCTGCCGCCAACCGAGCTGATCCGCGCGATCCTGCAGGCACCGGTCGACCTGCTGTACAACGGCGGCATCGGCACCTACGTGAAGGCCGCGCGCGAAACCCACCAGCAGGTCGGCGATCGCGCGAACGACGCGGTACGCGTGAACGGCGCGGACCTGCGCTGCAAGGTCGTCGGCGAAGGCGGCAACCTCGGCTGCACGCAGTTCGGCCGCATCGAGTTCGCGCAGCGCGGCGGGCGCATCAACACCGACGCGATCGACAACTCGGCCGGCGTCGATTGTTCGGATCACGAAGTCAACATCAAGATCCTGCTCGGGCTCGTCGTCGGCGACGGCGAGATGACCGAGAAGCAGCGCAATGCCCTGCTCGCGGAAATGACCGACGAAGTCGGGCTGCTCGTGCTGCGCGACAACTACTACCAGACGCAGGCGCTGTCGATCGCGGGCCGCTACGGCGTCGAGCTGCTCGACGCCGAGGCGCGCCTGATGCGCTGGCTCGAACGCGCGGGCCGCCTGAACCGCGTGATCGAATTCCTGCCGACCGACGACGAGATCGCCGAACGGCAGGCCGCGAAACAGGGCCTCACGTCGCCGGAGCGCGCGGTGCTGCTCGCGTACAGCAAGATGTGGCTGTACGACGCGCTGCTCGAATCCGACGTGCCCGAGGATCCGCTCGTCGCCGCGATGCTCGTCGACTATTTCCCGAAGCCGCTGCAACAGCGCTTCAGCGAACCGATGCAGCGCCACCCGCTGCGCCGCGAGATTCTCGCGACGCACCTGACCAACGCGCTCGTCAACCGGGTCGGCTGCGCGTTCGTGCACCGGCTGATGGAGGAAACCGACGCGAAGCCGGGCGACATCGTGCGCGCCTGCATCATGGCGCGCGACGTGTTCGATCTCGATGCGGTGTGGCGCGACATCGACGCGCTCGACAACCGCGTCGCCGACGACGTGCAGGCGCGCATGTTCGTCGACGTCGCGCGGCTGCTGGAGCGCGCGGCGCTGTGGTTCCTGCGGCAGTTGCAGTCGGGCACGGTGGCCGACGGCGGCGTCGCCGGCCTGATCGCGCGGTGCCGCGACGCGGTGCAGCGCATCGCGCCGCAATTGCCGTCGTTGCTGCCAACCGCCGATCTGGAGGCGCTGTCCGAGCGGCAGCGCGCGCTGGTCGAAGCCGGCGTCGAGAGCGCGCTCGCGGTACGCGTCGCGAGCGGCGACATCTCGGCCGCGCTGCTCGACATCGCCGAAGTGGCCGCGACCTGCGATCGCAGCCTCGAGCTGGTCGCGGGTGTCTACTTCTCGCTCGGCACGCTGTTGAACTACGGGTGGATCGGCGAACGCGCGGCCTCGCTGCCGACCCCGACGCACTGGGACATGCTGGCGCGCGCGGCCGCGCTCGCGGAAGTCGCGCGGCTCAAGCGCACGCTCGCCACCAGCGCGCTCGCGGAATCGGCCGACTCGACGGCGCCCGAGACGATCGTCCACGCGTGGCGCGAACGCCGCGAAGCCGCGCTGCAACGCTACGAGCACCTGCTCGCCGACCTGCGCGCCTCGGGCGGCGCGAGCCTCGCGGTGCTGCTCGTGATCGTGCGCGAGATGGCCGTGCTCGAACGCGCGTGATGGAAGGTCGCGACGTCACACCGTCGCGACCAGCAGCTCTTCCGCGTTGTCCGGCGGGCGCAGGCCGTCGGTCCGATCGGCGAAGTAGCGGCGCGTGAGCTCCGCGGCCGACACATGCTCGGCTCGCGCGAAGCCGGCCCCGATCGCGAGCGCGCGGATCTCCGCCGGCATGAAGAAGCTGATGAACGGCGTGCCGCTCGCGCGCGCGCCCTTCGCGGCCATTTCGAGCGCCGGGCGCACGTCCGGATCGGCATGCTCGAGCGGCAGCAGGAACGTCATCGCGAACGTCGAGCCCGGCGCGAGCGACGCGACTTCGCGCAGCGCCGCCGCGTTCGCGTCGCGCGTCAGGTACATGCTGACGCCGGTGGACACGACGACCGCCGGCTTGCCTGCATCGAAGCCCGCGCGCACGAGCGCGTCGCGCCACGACTGCTTCGCTTCGAAATCGACCGGCACGAACCGCAGCCAGTCCGGCACGCCGAAGCCGAGCTCGGTCAGCCGGCGGCGCTTCCACGCCTGCGGCGCGGGCGGATCGACCTCGAAGACGGTCAGGCGCGACGCCATCTCGGGCCGGCGCTGCGCGAAGCTGTCGAGGCCCGCGCCGAGGATCACGTACTGGCTCACGCCCCGCGCGGCCTGCTCGACGACGAGATCCTCGATGAAGCGCGCCCGCGCGACGATCGACGCGCGAAACGGCCGCGTGAATTGCGGATCCATGTCGCCGCGCTGCTGCCAGCCGGGCGCCGGCGCGAGCAGGCGCAGTCCGATTTCGTCCACGAGCACGTGCGGCGGCGCATCGAGCTCGACGTGCAGCGCGCGCCACAGCGCGACGCGCGCGGCGGTGCTGTCAGGGGCGTCCGGATGAAGGTCGGTCATCGTCTCGTCCTCATGCGCGCGGCTGGTGCGGCGCCTGCAGGCGCCACGCACGGCCGGCGGGATTGCGTACGGTCATGTCGCGGCCCGCGACGCATTACATCGGGTTCGCCCGCGCCGCCACCCGCGCGAACAACGCGTCGAGGTCGAAGCCGGTCGTATCGATGCCGATCGTGTCGCGCAGGCACGCGCCCCACGCGGCCGCGTCGTCGAACGTGACCGTGCGCCCCGCGCCCGCCGCGTCGCGCAGCGTCAGCACGGTGTTGAACAGCGCCGCGCGGCCGTCCGGCAGCACGCGGCAGGCGATCAGGTCGTTGACGAAGATCGACTCGGGATAGGTCGACGTGAACCAGTTCGCGGCGTCGTAATCGATCCACTCGGCCGGCTTCAGCGAAAAGCGGTAGGTCGTCTGCCAGCCGTCGGGGATCTGGAACTGCATGTCGAATTCGCCGTCGACCGGCGCGTCGACGACGCGAAACGCCCCATGCGGCGTCAGCTGCCGCTCGCCCGGCACGAAGCGCAGCGGCGCGGTGAGCGTCGCGCTGCCGAAGCCGATGTCGGCGAGCCACGCCGCGCCGTCGAGATCGATGCGCAGCAGCATGTGGGTCTGCGCGGTGACGAGCTCGGGCGGCCGCATCCAGCGCACGCGCGCGATCAGCGGCGTCACGCGAAAGCCGATCGTCGTGAGCGCGGTGTAGAAGAGCTTGTTGAGTTCGAAGCAGTAGCCGCCGCGGCGGCGCCCGACCACCTTGTCGACGATCGCGGGCAGGTCGAGCGCGACGCGCGCGCCGGTCAGCGGATTGAGATTTTCGAACGGAATGGCCTGCGGCTGCAGCAGGTGCAGCCGTCGCAGCACGTCGAGCGTCGGCTCGGCCGGGCCGTCGTAGCCGATGCGGGCGAAGTAGCGCGAGAGGTCGAACGAGTCAGTCATGAACCGGCACCGGTAACGGGGAACACGCCACGATAGCATCGAGCGATATCCCCATGTTGCGCGGGGCCATCCCGGATCGCCGCGCGCGCTGCCGGCTCCGTAGCGGGTGCGGCCGCGTTACGGCAGCAGCTTCAGCGCGGACGACGCGACCGACGGCACCGTAATGCCCTGGCTCGTCGCGAACTGCACGGCCTGGCTGAGCGTCGACGCGAGCGACTGCAACTGGCCCGGCGCGCTTTGCGCGATATACGACGCGGCCTGCATGTTCTGCGGATTCAGGCCCGACTGCAGCAGCGATGCCGCGCTGGTCGAACCGAGATTACCGAGCCCCGACTGCAGTTGCGAGTACTGCGTCAGGCCCTGGCCGAGCGACGCCAGGCCGTTGCTGAACGCCTGCTTGTCGATCGGGCCGTGCGACGCCCCGCCGCTCGCGAACGCCTGGCCGAGCGCCTGCGACACCGACTGCTGCGCGCCGCCCATCTGCGACAGCGCGGCCGGCGTCAGCGCATTGCCGCCGCCGAGCAGGCCGGCGGCCTGCTGCGCCTGACCGGCCGCGCCGGTGAGCCCCATCGCCGACGCGAGCGACGACTGGCCGACCAGCACCTGCTGGTTCGCGCCGACGTACGCCTGCATCAACTGCGCGACGCCGCCCTGCGCGGGTGCGGCCTGCTGTTGCCCGCCGCCGAGCAGCGCCGAGCCGATCGACTGGAGGTCGAGTTGTGCATGGGCGGTGCCGTTCACGCCGAGCATGATGCCGAAGGCGATGCCCGCCGATGCCAGGTGCTTGCCCGTCGCGCGAATGTGCTTCATGTGTTTCCCTCGTGCCCGAATATGTTTGAGGCCGATATTGTCGAAGCGCGCCGCGCGCCGCCGCAACGACTGAAACACATCGATACGAAATCGCCCGGCACGAGCGTCGCCCGGCGCGCGGATTCATCCGGATTTGCCGCGCGATATCGGGCTGGCGCCGCGATTCGTTCCTGCACCGCGGCAATCCCGGCGACGCCCGGTATGCGCCGGCGCTGCGCCGGCGTCGGCCGGCGCCGTTGTGCGACAGCGTGATGCCCGGCGCACGAATGGCAGGATTAGCCGGCGCGTTTCGAGGTGTGGAAACGAACCGGGCGGCACGCGGCCGCCCGTTTCGTCGCTTGCGTTCGGCGTGTGTCACCGGCCCGCCGGCCGTCGCATTACGCAGCCATCCAGCCCGGCAGCCGCCGGCCGACCCAGTCGGCCGCCTGCTCGTAGCCGCGCGCGAGCTGCAGCACGGCGAGATCCGCGCGCGGCCGGCCGATCAGCTGCATCCCCATCGGCAGCCCCGCGTCGTTGAAGCCCACCGGCACGCTGATCACCGGGCAGCCGGCCAGCGTCCACGGCACGACCGTTTCCATCCAGCGGTGGTAGGTATCCATCGCGCGGCCCGCGATTTCCTGCGGCCAGCGTTGCTCGACGTCGAACGGGAACACCTGCGCGGTCGGCGCGGCGATGAAGTCGTAGCGATCGAAGAAGCCCAGCACGGCCTGGTGCCACGCGGTGCGCTCGACGCTCGCGTCGAATACCTCGGCCCCCTGCATCGCGAGCAGCCCTTCGACCTCGTAGATCGCCTCGGGCTTCAGCAGCGCACGCCGTGCCGGGTCGCGATAGTGCGCGAGCAGCCCGCCGCCGGACAGCAGGTGCCGATGCGCGAGCCACAGCCGCCAGATGCGCTCCGGTGCGAACGCCGGCAGCGCGGCATCGACGTCGCAGCCGATCTCGCGCAGCGTCGCGAGGCCCTGTTCGCACTGCGCGAGCACGCCCGGCTCGGTCGCGAGATAGCCGTTCCAGTCGCCGACCCACGCGATGCGCTTGCCGCGCAGGTCCGTATCGAGCGGCTTCGCGAACACGGCCGGATCTTCCGCGAGCGACAGCGGATCGTTCGGGTCGTAGCCGGCCTGGATCGCGAGCAGCTGCGCGACATCGCCGACCGTGCGGCCCATCGGCCCTTCTATGCCGAGTTGCTGCATGAACACGTCGACGCCCGGCCAGCGCGGTACGCGGCCCTGCGACGGACGGAACCCGTAGATGTTGCAGAACGCGGCCGGATTGCGCAGCGAGCCGCCGAAGTCGCTGCCGTCCGCGACC
The DNA here is from genome assembly GCF_905339895.1 of Burkholderia sp. BCC1988. Lineage (NCBI taxonomy): Bacteria > Pseudomonadati > Pseudomonadota > Betaproteobacteria > Burkholderiales > Burkholderiaceae > Burkholderia > Burkholderia sp. BCC1988. Next base: position 123,816 of record NZ_CAJPHA010000011.1, on the reverse strand, counting down.
GGCAGCATGCGCGCGGCCAGCGCCGCCGCCGTGCCGCCGCTGCTGCCGCCCGCGCTCTTCGTCAGGTCGTACGGATTGCGCGTCGCGCCGTGGATTTCGTTGAACGTATGCGAGCCGAGGCCGAACTCCGGCGTGTTGGTCTTGCCGATGAAGATCGCGCCCGCCGCGCGCATCCGGCCGACGCCGACCGAATCGGCCTGCGGCACGTGATCGCGGAAGATCGGCGAGCCGTAGGTCGTGCGCAGCCCTTTCGTCATCGCGAGATCCTTCGGCGCCTGCGGCATTCCGTGCAGCCAGCCGTGGTACTCGCCGCGGGCGAGTGCCGCGTCCTTTTCCGCCGCTTCGGCGAGCAGCGTGGCGCGATCGCGCAGCGAAATCAACGCGTTCACCGCGCCGTTCACGCGCTCGATGTGATCGAGATACGCACGCATCGTCTCGACGCACGAGACCGCCTTGCCGCGGATCGCCGACGCGAGTTCGCCGGCCGACAGGCGCACGATCGGGTCGACGGTGATGGAAGCGGGTGCGAGAAGCTGCGGGGCGCCATGCGGCATGCGAGGTCTCCTGGAATCGGAATGGAATGGCGGGCCGCAGCGTGGCGGCGGTCCGTCCCGAACGGCCTGGACAGCCCGGGAGAAGGCCGCGCCGCGGCCGATGCACTACTCTACGCGACGCCGGATCGCCGACCTCCGATATTTTCCGCCGCGATTCATTGAGGATCCGACTAAATCGGCGTGGTGCGCCACTCGACGGCCCGCCTGGGGCCGCCGCCCGGCCGGTCGGTGAAAACGTTTATGCGCATAAACTTAAATTTCTTATATTTCTAATAGGCGCGGCGGACGTTGACGACATTTTTACGCGGCCGCCCGATCTCTTTAGGTCGGGCGATCCGGCGCCGCGCTACGCTGCAAACATCTCGATTCCGGAGCATCTTCCATGCTCAAGCTGCTGGTTCCGGTCGGTCATTCGCCGCGTTCGCTGCAGGCGGTCCGCCATGCGACCTTCCTGTATCGCGAACGCTGCGCGTCGGAAATCGTGCTGATCAACGTCCAGCCGCCGCTCGAAGCGACGCGGCTCGAGGCATTTCACTCGCTGTCGCGACTGCGCTCGATCGAGGACCAGTTCGCGTGCGACGATCTGGCGACGGCCGAGCGGGTGCTGCGGGAAGCCGGCGTCCGATACAGCGTCGTGAAGAAGGTCGGGCCGGTAGCCGACACGATCGCGGCCGTTGCGGCCGAGACGGGCTGCGACGAAATCGTCGTCGTCGCGCCGCGGCACGATCCGTTTCATCAGATGCTGTCGATGTTCGGTCGCAGCATGATGGGCCGCCTCGTGCGGATTTCGAACGTGCCGGTGACGGCGGTCAGATGAGCGGCACGCGATGCGGCACTCGCCGCTTCTTACTTGATGACCTTGCGCCAGAACACGAGATAGGTCGCGGCTGACGATGCAACCAGCAGAATCGCCCACATCGGCGCGAGACTGATCAGGACGGACGATACGTTAAGCATTTGGATTCCTCACTAATTCGATAGCGATGTTCAATACGTACCCGCTGCATTCGGAGCCGCGGCGCCCATCGCCTGCCGCGCATCGCGTTCCGTTGAAACATGTATTCATGCTATCGCCCTGACCGTCGGCACGACCGTCTCGCCCTGCCCGCCGTCTGACATTCGTCAAACTCGCGTCAATCGTGCGGCGATGCGGGCGGCCAACGTGCCTTTTCGTCGTCCGCACGGTAAAAACGGGACACGATCAGCCGGGCTCGCTGTCATTTCTGCAGACGTTTACCGGGGGAAGCCCCAAGTGCTTCGAGAAACGTCTCCGCGTTACGCTTGAGCGACGAGGAGACGAACCATGAGACGAGTCGTACACATCGCTTTTTTCGCGCTGCTGGTCTATCTGATCGGCGATCGCGCGCTGCTGCACGCGCAAGGCCGCGATGCCAGCCCGACCGCCTGCTCGCAGGGCGCCGAGCAGGTGAAATACGCCGCGCTCGGCAAGGGCTTCGGCAGCGCGGCGGCCGACAGCCAGAGCGAAGCGTTCATGTCGAGCTGCCTCGTGTCCGGGCGCGGTAATCGGGACGTCGCGGTGGCGGCCCGTTGAGGCCGACCGGGCGCCGCGCCGGTTGCATGCGTGTCGCGGCGCCTGGGCGCCAACTGTGATCCGCGGCGCCTTCCGAGGTTCTTTTGCATGCCACCGGCGGCATTGGCTCGCCGGTAGCGGCAGTACGAATACGCCAACCATCCGACGATCGCGGCGAAAGATCAGCGTTCGCCGCGACACGTCAAGCACGTCGCAGCGATAGCGACTTGCGCGAATCGCTCGGCACCGTCCGTCGCTTCTCCAACTGGGTTCGGGTTCCCCCCCGTCACGAGCACGCGAGCACGTCGTGCGCTCCCTGCCGTACCGCCGCTCCCCGCCCGTTAGCCGAGCCGGTTTTCCATCGCGTCGAGTTGCGTTCGGTTGCACCGCGTCTGGCGGTCGCATCCCGTAACCCGCCCGCCCCAGCCGCCCCTTCCTCCTGGGCATGCCAATTGCGACTCGATTGCCCCCTCCCCACGAGTCGCGATCATGAACGACAACGAGTCCCTCGATTCCGCGGAGCAGCGTCCGCGTGCCGCAACGTGGCTCCGCCGCCTCGGGCCGGGCCTCGTCACCGGTGCCGCGGACGACGATCCGTCCGGCATCGGCACGTACTCGCAGGCGGGCGCGCAGTTCGGCTTCGAATTGCTGTGGGCGCTCTTGCTGACGTATCCGCTGATGACGGCGATCCAGCTGGTCAGCGCGCGCATCGGCCGCGTGACGGGCAAGGGCCTCGCGTCGAACATGCGCACGCACTATCCGCCGTGGCTGCTCTACGTCACCGTCGTGCTGCTGATCGTCGCGAACGTGATCAACATCGCGGCCGACCTGTCGGCAATGGGCGCGGCGGTCAAGCTCCTGCTGAACGGCCCGCAAGAACTCTACGTCGTGTGCCTCGGCGGCGCATCGGCCCTGCTGCAGATCCTCGTGCCGTACGACCGCTACGCGCGCCTGCTCAAATGGACCGCGCTGGTCCTGCTCGCCTACGTCGCCGTGGCGCTCATCGTGCCCGTCCCGTGGGGCGAGGTCGGCCGTGCGCTCGTGTTGCCGCGCGTCCAGCTGTCCGCCGCCTACCTGACCACGGTCATCGCTGTGCTCGGCACCACGATCAGCCCGTACCTGTTCTTCTGGCAGGCATCGCAGGAAGTCGAGGAGCTGCGCGCGGTGCCGAACCAGCAGTCGTTGCGGCACGCGCCTCACCAGGCCCCCGCGCAGCTGCGCCGGATCAACTTCGATACGTGGGTCGGGATGGGCGTGTCGAACGTCATCGCGTTCTTCATCACGCTGACGGCCGCGGCCACGCTGAACCTGCACCACATCGACGTGAAGACGTCGGCGGATGCCGCGCGGGCGCTCGAGCCGATCGGCGGGCACTTCGCGTACGTGCTGTTCGCGCTCGGAATCATCGGCACCGGCCTGCTGGCGCTGCCGGTCCTCGCGGGGTCGGCCGCCTATGCGGCCGCGGGCACTTTCCGCTGGCGCAGCAGCCTCGCGCTGCAATTCGGCGTCGCGCGCGAGTTCTATGCGGTCATCGCACTGGCGATCATCGGCGGCGTCGCGATCACGTTCATGCATTTCGACCCGATCCGCGCGCTCTACTGGAGCGCGGTCATCAATGGCGTGACCGCCGTGCCGATCATGGTCGTGATGATGCTGATGGCCCACAGCACGCGCATCATGGGCAAATTCGCGATCACCGGCCTGCTGGCCTGGGGCGGCTGGCTCGCGACGTTCGCGATGGCGGTCGCGGCGTTGGGCGTGTTCGTGCCGGGTTGAGCAGGTGGAGCCGCGCCGGCCGGCGCGGCGCCGGATACACCGACGTCACGCGAGCCGGCACACGCACCGGCGACGCATGCCGCGGAACAGAAGGAGAACGCATCGTGGCGAAGAAAGCATCGGGATCGGCACGGCTGCCGTCCAGCGACCAGCGCGCGCAGATTCTCGCGCGCCTGCGCAGCGGCAAGATGGCGCGCTCGATACACACGTATACGCGCGGCAGCGCCGAGCGCTTCTACGCGTGGCTCGCGGACCATCGCTCCGGCACCCTGCCCGACGGCCCCGCGGTATGGATCGGCGGCGACTGCCATCTCGGCAATCTGGGGCCCGTCGCGGCGAAGACGGGCGAGGTTGCCGTGCAGATCCGCGATCTCGACCAGAGCGTGATCGGCAATCCCGTACACGACCTGCTGCGTCTCGGCTTCTCGCTCGCGACCGCGGCGCGCAGCTCCGATCTGCCCGGCATCATCACGTGGCGGATGGTCGAAGCGCTCATCGCCGGATACGAGCAGGCGTTCGACAGCCGGCACCGCGCCGAGACCAGTCACCTGCAACGCCCAACCGCGATCAAGATCGCGATGAAGGCGGCGCTGCACCGATCGTGGCGCAAGCTCGACCGGCAGACGATCCAGAACGTCACGCCGCGCATTCCGCTCGGCAAACGCTTCTGGCCGTTGTCCGAGCGCGAGCGGAGCGCCATCCACGCGCTGTTCGAATCCACCCCGGATTCGCCGATCGGCGCGGCGCTCAGCCGCGCGCCACACCGCGACGCGAGGATGAAGGTGCTCGACGCCGCCTTCTGGGTAAAGGGATGCAGCTCGCTCGGACGGCGCCGCTTCGCGGTCATGCTCGATATCGACGACGCGTGTTCCGACGGCCATCCGCCGTATCTGATCGACATCAAGGAGGCCGCGGCGGCGAAGGCTCCGAAGGATCCCGGCGTGCGCATGCCGCGCGATCCCGCGCAACGGGTGCTCGAAGGCGCGCGGCACGTATCGCCGATGCTGGGCAGCCGGATGTGCGCGGCACGCCTCGACGGATGCCCCGTCGTCATACGCGAATTGATGCCGCAGGATCTGAAACTGGACGCGGAACGGATGTCGGAGGCCGATGCGGTCAAAGTCGCGCGCTATCTGGCGCTGGTGATCGGCAGCGCGCATGCCGCGCAGATGGACCACACGACGCAACGCGCGTGGCGCAGCGAGTTGCGGCGCCAGCACCCGAAGACGGCCGACGCGCCGTCATGGCTGTGGCGAAGCATCATCGAACTGATGGTCGCGCACGAAGAGGCGTATCTCGAACATTGCCGGCGCCATGTGGTCGGCAAGACGGCCCGTTGAATCGTCGCCGCCGGTCGTGCGTCGTTGCGATGGACGCACGATCGTGAACGGCCCGGCCCGCGCGATCTCAGTCTTTCGCCGGACGGACCACCAGCTCGTTGAACCCGGTGAGCGCATCGTGCTCGCGGGAAAAACGATGCGCGGGCAACGATACGAGCAGGATCTCGGCGGTCGTGCGCACCACGCAGCCGCTCGCGACGTGGCCGCCCGAGACGCGGCCGTGCGCGTCGGACACCGCCATGTGCAGGTGCGCGCCGTCCGGCGAGACCGAACCGGCCAGCGTCAGGATCTCGAGATCGCCGCGCAGCTCGGTCGGCGCAGCGACGCCGGCATAGCGCAGCTGCGCGACGTTCAGGCTGCCGATGCCCTGGATCACGAATGCTGCATGCGCGTCGAGTCGACGCAACGCCTGCTCGATCGACGCGCGCAGATCGTCGCCGGGGGAAAGACGCAGAGGATGGGCTTGCATGGGCGGTAACCTGCTGATGGGGTCGCGGGTAGGCAAAGCGTACGTTCGACACGGCAATCCGGCAAGCCGCCAGCCGGATCGAACGCCGCTCCTGCGTCGCGACTACGGGAACGATGCCGATGCGTCATTCGTTCGCACCGGACGCGCCGCATCACCCGCGCCGATCGCGCGCGAGCAAACCGTACAGCGCGCTGTCCGACACCTCGTCGCCGACGATCCAGCGTTCGCGCAGCACGCCTTCCCTGACGAACCCGATCCGTTCGAGCAACGCGGCCGAAGCGACGTTGCGCGGATCGATGTCGGCCTCGATGCGGTTCAGGCGCAGCGTGCCGAACGCGTGGTCGATGACCGCCGACGCGGCCTCGCGCATATAGCCGCCGCGCCAGTAGCGGCGCCGCAGGCTGAAGCCGATTTCCGCACGCCGGCATTGCTCGTGCGCATGAAACAGCACGCATTCGCCGAGCACGTCGCCCGTGTCCCGGGCTTCGAGCACGCAGACGAGATCCTGGCCGCTGGCGGTCGTCGCGAGGTTGAGCGCGACGCGCTCGGCGGCCTGCCGCCAATCCGTGAGCGGCGCGAACGACGCATAGCGCATCGCCTGCGCATCGGACCAGAGGTCGAAGAACGCATGAGCGTCCGTGTCGCGAAGCGGACGCAGGACGAGTCGGGACGTATGCAGCGTGACGGGTTCGAACAAGGGCATCGCGGCGGCCGGGGAAAAAACGCAAGCATGAATTAGAACACGCTATCCGGAGGCCGGCCATCGCGTGCGTTCGCGCTGTCCGGCACGCACGATCCGCTGCCCGAAACGAAAAAGCCCGGACACATCGTCCGGGCCTTCCACATCGCCTTTGCCGCGCGCCGCGCTTATGCCTCGAGCGCTTCGAGCACCTTCCCCTTCGTCTCGATCCCGACGAAATGAACGGTCACGGCGGCGATCAGCGGCACGATGCCGATCAGGTAGAACGCCGGCGCGAGATTGCCGCCGATGATCGCGTGCGGCACGATCATCGGCGCCGCGAACGACGCGATCTTCAGCCACGCGCTGCCGAGCCCGCAGCCCGACGCGCGGATGCTCGTCGGATACTGTTCCGGCGTATAGACGTACGCGGTGATGAAGCCCGATGCCATCAGCCCCAGCGACAGCGAGCAAAAGGTCGCGACGACGTACACCGACGACGCGTGGTAGATGCCCGCGAACGCCAGCGACAGCGCGCACAGCACGAACGACCACACGATCACCGGCTTGCGGCCGAGCTTGTCGACCAGCAGCGCGGACGCGAGCGAACCGAGCACGCCCATCACCGAGCCGATCACCGCGAGATTCAGCGCGAGCTGCAGCGGCGCGTGATAGAAGTTCTTGTAGATCGTCGGCAGCCACGTGGACAGCCCGTACTGGATGAACCCGCAGGTCGCCCACAGCGTCGCCACCGCGAGCGTGCGCTTGCGATACGCGGCGCTGAACAGGTCGCTCATCCGGCGCTTCGGGTGCTGGCGCACCATCTCGTCGTACGCGGCCACCTGCGTGACCGGCGGCAGTTCGCCACGCACCGACGCTTCGAACACGCCGACCGCGCGCCCGGCTTCCGGGAGCCGCCCGCGCGACGCGAGCCAGCGCGGCGATTCCGGCACCAGACGCGTGAGCACCAGCGCGAGGATCAGCGGCAGCCCGCCGACGAAATACATGATCTCCCAGCCGAACCGCGGCACGAGCCACGCGCCGAGCGCCATCGATACCAGCAGGCCGATCGGGAACACGATTTCGTACAGCAGCACGAAGCGGCCGCGGCCGTGCGCGCGCGTGATTTCGTTGATGTACGTGGCCGCGACCGGCAGCTCGCCACCGAGGCCGAGCCCCTGCAGGATCCGCAGCAGCACGAACACCTCGAACGTCGGCGCGAAGCCGCACGCGATGCTGGTGATGCCGATCACCGCGGAACTCCACGCGATCGCCTTCACGCGGCCATGCTTCTCCGCGAGCGCGGGAAACAGGAATGCGCCGATCAGCTGGCCGATCGCGCCGGACGCGATCAGCATGCCGATCTGCGTCGGCGACAGCCCCCACTTGTGAATCAGCAGCGGCAGCGTCGCCGCGATCGTGATCACGTCGAAGCCGTCGAAGAACGTCGCGGTGCCGATCAGCACGCGCGCGCGGATCTGCATCGCGTTGGCCGGAAGCCGCTCGAGCCGCGCGATGATCGCGCCGGGCGTGGAGGCGGCAGCTTCCATCGTGGCCCTGCCGGCCACGACGTTGTCGAAAGTGCTCATGCGGGGTGTCTCCTGGGTCTTTGTACCGGTTTCGCCGGTCAGGCAAGCGCTTGGGTCGTGTCCGCCAGGGCTTCCGTGTTCACTGCCCGGCCCTGGTTCATCCACTTGCGTGCGAGCTTGAGCTCGCGTGCGTTGTTGATGGCGATGACACCTCTCACATGTCCGTCGCCCACGAAAAACAGCGTCGCACGTCGCGCGGCGAGATCGCCGCGCACGACGAGCTGCGCATCGGCCGGCAGATCGCCGAGGATCTGCAGGTTCACGTCGTACTGATCGGACCAGAACCACGGAATCTCGGCGTACGGCGCGCGCACGCCGAGCACGGCCTTCGCGGCCGCGATCGCCTGGTTCTGCGCGTTCGCCCACGATTCGAGCCGCACGCGCCGCTTCAGCCAGCCGTTGTGATGGTTCGCGACGTCGCCGCACGCGAAGATCGCCGGATCGCTGGTCGCGCCGAATTCGTCGACCACGATGCCGTCGTCGACTGCGAGGCCCGCGTCGCTCGCGAGTGTCGCGTTCAGCGCGAGGCCGATGCCGGCCACCGCGAAATCGGCGTCGATCGTCGTGCCGTCCGCAAGCGTCGCGCGCACCTTCGATGCGTCGTCCGGCTGCGCGTCGAGCGATGCGAGCGCCGCGCCGAGGCGCACGTCGACACCGTTCGCGCGATGCAGGTCGAGCAGGAAGTCCGACACGACCTGCGGCACCGATCGGCCGCACAGCCGCGGCGCGCCTTCGACGACCACCGCTTCGACGCCGAGCTTGCGCGCGGTCGCCGCAACCTCCAGGCCGATCCAGCCGCCGCCGATCACGAGTACACGCCGGCTCGCGCGCAGTTTCTCGCCGAGTGCGGCCGCTTCGTCGAGCGTACGCAGGTAATGCAGGTTCGGGGTCCTGACGATCGAGTCAGGCAAGCGACGCGACGTGCCGCCGGTCGCGATCACGAGGCGGTCGTATTCGACTTCGAGGCCGCTTTCAATTTTCACCACGCGGCGCGCACGGTCGATCGACACCGCGCGTTCCGGCTGCCATGCCTCGACGTTCAGCGCGGCGAATTCGTCCGGGCGCACGACACGCACGGTCTCGATGTCCGCGTCACCGGCCAGCACGGCCTTCGACAGCGGCGGACGCTCGTACGGCAGGTGCGGCTCGTCGGCGATCATCACGAGACGGCCCGCGAAGCCCTCCGCGCGCAGCGTCTTCAGCACCCAGCCGGCGGCCTGGCCGCCGCCGATCACGACGACCGTGCGAGGCGCGGCCGGTTCCTGCGAGTTCGTTGCGCTCATGATTTGCGCTCCGTCATGAACTTGCCTTCCGGCGCCTTCGCATTCTTCTGCCGGCGCGTGTTGCCGTCGAGGCCGCCGTCGACGGCCCATTCGGCGAACACGGTCGGGCCCGGTTCGAATTCGCGCGGCTGCCATTCGGGCGTCAGCACGTCTTCGTCCGCGTAGTACTCGATCAGCGCGCCGGCCGGGTTCTGGAAGTACCAGAAATACGCGGACGACACCGGATGACGCCCCGGGCCGAGCTGCGTTTCCCAGCCGCAGCGGTCGATGTGCATGCCGCCGCCGAACACTTCGTGGATGTCGCGCACGGTGAACGCGACGTGGTTCAGGCCGCGCTTTCCATTGGGCAACGCGAGCAGGAACAGGTCGTGGTGGCCGCCGTGCGGCGCGCAGCGCATGAACGCGCCGCGGCCCGGATAGCGGTCCGACGTCTCGAAGCCGAGCAGCTCGTGATAGAACTTCTCCTGCGCGTCGAGGCAGTTCGTGAAGAACACGACGTGCCCGACCTCGACCGGCTCGGCGCGCGCATAGATCGGGCTCGGCTGGTCGACCCGCGCCGTCCGGCCCCACACGTTCGACGGCGAGCCGGTGATGTCGAGCGCGCGCTTGCGCGTCACCTCGATGCGGATCGCCATCCCGTTCGGATCGATGCAGCCGACCGCATCGTCCTGCGCGTAATAGCCGGGCTGGCCGGCCAGCTTCGTGCGCAGTGCGTCGACTTCCTGCTGCGTCGCGACGCCCCACGTGACTTCGCGCAGCGTCGGGCCCGCTTCGAACGCGGGCGGCAGCGACGGATCGTCGGCCTTCACGACCAGCACGGTGCAGCCGTTCAGCGTTTCGAAACGTGCGCGCGTGTCGTCGTGCGCGACTTCCTTCAGGCCCCAGTCGGCGAAAAAGCGCCGGCACGTCGCGAGGTCGTCGACACCGTACGTGATCTGCTCGATACCCAAGATGCTCATTGCGTCATTCCCCTTCGCTCAGTTCGCCCACGGCAGCGGCGCGTCGTTCAAGCCCCAGTAGAGGCTCTTCTGCTGCATGTACTCGCGGATGCCGAGACGGCCCTTCTCGCGGCCCATCCCGCTCTCCTTCCAGCCCGAGAACGGCGTGGAGATCGAAAACAGCTTGTACGTGTTGATCCAGACGGTGCCCGTCTCCAGTGCCCGCGCGATGCGCCATGCGCGCTTGTAGTCGCGCGTCCAGATGCCGGCGGCGAGGCCGAACACGCTGTCGTTCGCCTGCGCGATCAGCGACGCTTCGTCGTCGAACGGCATCGCGACCAGCACCGGCCCGAAGATTTCCTCCTGGCAGATGCGCGCGCTGTTCGGCAAGCCTTCGAGAATCGTCGGCTGGTAGAAGAAGCCGTCCTCGCGCCCGTCGCCCGACGGCCGTTCGCCGCCGCACAGCAGGCGGCCGCCTTCCTCCAGCCCGAGCGCGACGTAGCGTTCCACCGATTCACGATGCTTCGCGGTGATCAGCGGGCCCATCTGCGTGTCGGGCCGCGTCGGGTCGCCCACGCGCAGCTTGCGTGCGCCCGCGACTAGGCGCTTCATGAACTCGTCGTATACCGAGCGCTGCACGAACAGCCGCGAACCCGCGATGCACGCTTCGCCCGACGAGCTGAAGATGCCGTACAGCACGCCGTTCACCGCGTGATCGAGATCCGCGTCGTCGCATACGATCGTCGGCGACTTGCCGCCGAGTTCGAGCGACACGGGCATCAGCTTTTCCGCCGCGATGCGCGCGATGCCGCGGCCCACTTCGGTGCCGCCGGTAAACGACACTTTCTTCACGAGCGGATGGCGCACCAGCACGTCGCCGATCACCGAGCCCTTGCCCGGCAGCACGCTCAGCACGCCCTTCGGCACGCCGGCTTCCTCGCAGATGCGGGCCAGCGCGAGCGACACGAGCGGCGTCACCTCGGCCGGCTTGAGCACCACCGCGTTGCCGCCGGCGAGCGCGGGCGCGAGCTTCTGCGCGTCGGACGCGATCGGCGAATTCCACGGCGTGATCGCCGCGATCACGCCGATCGGCTCGTGCACGCTCATCGTCAGGTAGTCGCCGCGCGACGGCGTCAGTTCTTCGTCGAGCGTTTCCAGGCACGCCGCGAAATAGCGGAACGTGTTGGCCGCACTCGCCACCAGCACGCGCGTCTCGCCGATCGGCTTGCCGTTGTCGCGGCGTTGCAGGTTCGCGAGCGCCTCGTGACGCTGCATGATCAGGTCGGCGATCCGGTACAGCACCAGCGCGCGCTGGTGCGGCTTGAGGCCGGCCCAGTCGGCGCGCCGCCACGCGGCGTCGGCGGCCACGACGGCGTCGGCCGCGTCTTCCGCGTTCGCCGTCGAGACTTCCATGTTCAGCGACTGGTCGGCCGGATAGATGCTCGCGTAAGGCGCGCCGCGGCCGCGCCGCCACTCGCCGCCGATCAGGATGTCGCCGTTGGGTACGAGGCTCGTATCGAATGGAGTCATGTCACAAGTCCCACAAATCTGTCTCTGCGCAGCCGCCCGCGCCGTGGCGCCGGCGGCCGTTCAATGGCCCGAATGGCCGCGTCGGCCTGGTTGTCCGGGTTGTCTGCCTGCTCAGATCACGCAGCGGGCCGCGCGGTTGCGCAGCGCGCGGATCGCGCTGTACGCGGTCAACGCGGACGTCTTCGGGTTGTCGGGCAACGGCTTGCCGCTCATTTCGAGCGACATCTCGCCGAACGCGCCGCGCGCGGTGATGCGGTGCACGTTGCGTTCGACCGCCGGATCGGCGATCAGGCGCACGTGCGTCGCGTCGAGGCCGAGGCCCGCGAGCGCGACCGTCGCCGCGACGTTCGCGTTCTTCGGATACAGGCGCGCGGCGTCGCGCGCACTGCCTTCGAAGATCACCTTTTCCCCGGTCATCGCACGCAAGTCGCACAGCTCCTCGGCGGGCGTGCCGAGCCAGCCGAGCGGCGGCTTGCGGCCGACGTACAGCACTTCGTCGAGGCCGCCCTGCTTCGCGGACGCCAGCGCGTCGATGCCGCCGATCGCGCCGGACAGCAGCGTCACCGTCGTGCCGCCCTCGTCGGCCGCCTGCGACAGCACGTCGAGCAGCGCGAGGTCGGACAGCGCGCCGATCGATGCGACCGCGCAGTCGGTGCCGGCCTTCAGCAACGGCACGACGTGATCGACGAGCGCGCTGTGACCCGCGCATTCGAGCGCGAACTCGGGGCGGCGAGCCAGCGCGTCGACCGACGACACGACCTCCACCGCGCCGCCGAGCTCGCGCTGCACCGCGTCGCGCTGATGCTCGGGCACGATCACGTGCGCGACGCGCAACGACGCATCGTGCTCGACCGCGTGATACACGGCGGCACCGATCGCGCCGAAGCCGATCATCGCGACGTCGACGGGCGCATGCCCGTGTCGCTGGCCGTTATGCATACTGGCGCTCCGACGGCGTCTCTTCCTTCTTCACCGGCGGGCCCGCGAACTGCGATGCGAACGAGCCGACCGACAGCATGTCGACTTCGACCATCACCGGCCCTTCCTTCGCGATCCCTTCGCGCACGATCGCTTCCGCCTGGTCGAGCGACGTGATCCGGTAGTGCGTGAGGCCGAAGCTCGCGCAGAACTGCGCGAAATCGGGCTGGTGCAGCTGCACGAAGCAGCGGCGGCCGCCGTAGTGCGCGTCCTGGATGTTGCGGATCACGCCGTAGCACTGGTCGTTCATCAGCACGATCATCACGTTCGCGTTTTCCTGCACGGCCGTCACGAGCTCGCCGACGTTGACCATCAGGCCGCCGTCGCCGACCAGGCAGACCGTCTTCGCCGCCGAGCCGGCCAGCGCCGCGCCGATGCCCATCTGGATGCCCTGGCCGATGCCGCCGCCGAGCGCATGCACGCCCGCGCGCGGTTCGAAGATCTTCAGCAGGCGGTTGCCCCACGTGCTGTTCGAGATCGTCACGTCGCGCACCCAGTTGTAGTCGCGGCCCACTGCGCCCTGCAGCGTATCGACCAGCTTCTTGTACGGCCCGAGGCCTTCCGCCACGCTCGCGACGGCCGCTTCGCGCGCCGCCGCGAGATCGCCCGCGAACTGCGGATCGACCGACAGGCGGCCTTCGAGGCGATCGGCCAGCTCGGCCAGCACGCGTTTCGAATCGCCGTGCACGAACAGCTCGTTGCGATAGCCGCGGTTGTCGGCGAGCGCATCGGCGTCGACGCGGAACAGCGGCTGCGGCAGCGCGAGCTTGTACTTCAGCGTCTCGTTGCCGCGCAGGCGCGAGCCGACCACGACGAGCGCGTCGCAGGTCTTGTAGAACGCTTCGACCGCCGAATGCACGTTGAACGCGCCGAGCGTCGCCGGGTGATCCTCGGGCAGCACGCCGCGGCCCTGCACGCTCGTCACGACGCCGAAGCCGAGCTTCACCAGGCGTTCGACTTCCGCACGCGCATGACGCGCGCCGCCGCCGAGCCACAGCAGTGGACGGCGCTTGGCCGCCAGCGCGTCGGCGAGCTTCGCGACGCGTGCGTCATCGTGCTCGCGCACCGCGACGTGCGCCGGCGCGAGATCTTCCGGCCATTCGATTTCGGCGGCCTGGATGTCGATCGGGATCTCGACCGACACGGGGCCCGTCGGCGCCGTCTGCGCGATGCGCACGGCTTCGCGGATCGTCGGCAGCACGGTCTCGACCGTGCGCACGCGGAACGCGGCCTTCGAGATCGCATCGAGCATCGTGAGCTGGTCCGGCGCTTCGTGGATGTACGCCAGATCCTGGTCGAGGTACGGCGTCTCGATCTGCCCCGTGATGTGCAGCAGTGCCGTGCCGGCCGTCAGCGCCTCGACCATCGCGCCGGCCGCGTTGCCCGCCGCCGTGCCGGTGCTCGTGAACGCGACACCGAGACCGCCCGACACGCGGGCCAGCCCGTCGGCCATGTTCACCGCGCCCGCTTCGCCGCGCGCGCCGACATACCGGATGTTGCCGCGCGAGTTGATCGCGTCAAGGATCGGCATGTTGTGGATCGAGATGACACCGAATGCGGTTTTGACGTCGCACTGCTCGAGAAAGGCGGCAATCAGCTCGCCAACCGTGGTTTTTTTAGACATGGCGTGCAAAGCCTCCAGAAACGTCGATATGGCTGCCCGTCGTGTAGGACGACAGATGCGTTGCGAGATAAAAAAGTGCCCAGGCTGCCTCGTCGGGCTTGCCGAAGCGGTTCAGCGGAATGTTCTTCTTGCGGGCGAGCGCGCCCGTCCAGTCCTCCCAGCTTTCGCCGGCCGGCGCCTGCGCTTCGTAGCGGCGGCGCCACTGCCCCGACTCGACGATGCCGATCAGGATCGAGTTCACGCGGATGCGCTGCGGCGCGAGTTCGGTCGCGAGCGACTTCACGAGGCTCAGCACGCCCGCGCGCGCCGACGACGTCGCGACCATGTGCGGCTCCGGCTGCAGCGCGAGCAGCGAATTCACGCAGGTGATCGTCGGCGCGGCCGCATCGCGCAATAGCGGCAGGAATGCGCGCGTCGGGCGGATGATGCTGAAGTACTTCAGTTCGAGCTCTTCGCGCCACGCGTCGTCGGTCGTGTCGGCGAAAGTCGACACGCGGCCCTGGCCTGCGTTGTTGACGAGCATGTCGGCGCGGCCGAAGCGGTCGGACACGGCCTGCGCGAACGCGGCCACGTCGGCTTCGTCGAGCACGTTGCAGCGCACCGCGAGCAGCGGCGCGCCCGGATATTTCTCGCCGAGCATCGCCTCGGCGCGCGCGAGACGCTCGCCGTCGCGGCCGCAAATCGCGACCGACGCGCCGGCCTGCAGGAACCGTTCGGCAGTCGCGAGGCCGATGCCGGACGAACCGCCCGTCACCACCGCCACCTGCCCGGTCAGATCGATCTGAATCATCGCAGTCCTAAAGCCTTGAGAAACGTGTGCTCGTCATCCGAGCGGTAATTGAGCCGCCGCGACAATTCCGCCGCCGCGCGCTGCACCTTGTCGATCAGGCCGTCGGCGATCAGCGCCGCGTCGATCTCCGGCCGCGGCACCGTCACCGTGATGCACGCGACGATCCTCTGCGTGTCGTTGCGCACCGGCGCCGTGACCACCGAGATGCCGCGCTCGAACGACGAATTGCTGACGCCGTAGCCGCGCAGCGCATCTTCCCGGATCACTTCGTAGAGCGCGTCGACGGATTCCGGCGTCGCACTCGTCATCCGGTTCAGCGCGCCTTCCGGATACAGCGCCCGCAACTCCTTCAGCGACAGGTCGCCCATCAGAACGTGGCCGTGGGTCGTCGCATGCGCGGGCAGCCGCGTGCCGACGTTCACGCGAATCGAGCTGAACACCGGCGACTGGCTCTGCGCCTTCGCGACGAACACCACGTCGCGGCCGTCGCGGATCACGATGTGCGTCGTGAAGCCGGTCGCATCGCGCAGGCTCTCGATCACCGGCAGGCCGAGATCGGTCAGCTCGAGCGAGCTCAGGTATTCGAAGCCGAGCCGCAGCACGGCGATGCCGAGCTTGTAGTTGCGATCCTTGTCCGCGCGCTCGAGAAAGCCGAGCGATTCGAGCGTCTGCAGCAGACGGAACACCGTCGTGCGCGGAATGCCGAGGCGCTTGGACAGTTCCGGCGCGCCGAGCACCGGCTCGCGCGGCGAGAATTCGGCGAGGATCCGCAAACCGCGTTCGAGGCCCGGCACCACGTAGTTGGCCTCGGACTTCGCGGTGTCCGCATCCTGTTGTTGCAACGGTTCGCTCATGATGCCTCCGGTCTGGCCGCCCCAGGGGCACGTTGAAATGCATGTCGGGATTGGGCGGGCTGCGCGCCCCCAAGCGAACGAATGTGAGCGTGGGGGTAGTTCATTCCAGCCCCCGTTGACGGTCGCATTGACGGCAGAACGCATCGATCAGCGACGAGTAGACCGCCGGCGCTTCCACGTAGCCCGCATGACCGGCCTGCGGAATCACCTGCAGCCCGACGTGCGCGGCAGCGGCGATCCGCTCGCAGGCAGCCGGCGGCGTGATCGCGTCGTTCGCGCCGACCGCCACCGCCGTGCGGCCGCGAAAGCCGGCGAGATCGGACGCGAGATCGGCGTTCGCGAGCAGATGCGTGGCCTGCGCATAACCGGCCGGCACGATGCGCGCCATGTTCCAGCGTACCCATGCACGCGCATCCTCGCTCGCGAAACCCGACAGCATGTTGCCGCTGCGCTGTTCGGCGAGGCCGGCCGGGCCGAGTTCGTCGAGCATCGCGAGGCGTGCATCGCGGCGCGTGTCGCGCGTTTCCGCGGGCGCGCTGCCGTAACCGCCCGCGGGCGAGATCAGCAGCAGGCCGGCGATCCGCGCGGGCATCACGCGGGTCAACCCGCCCGCGACGATCGCGCCGAGCGAATGCCCGACCAGCACGCAGCGTTCGATGCCGAGTGCCTCGAGCCACGCGTTCAGCGACGCCGCGTAATCGGCGGCGACCGGCGACGCGCCGTGCACGGGCGTCGACACGCCGTAGCCGGGCGCATCCCACGCGAGCACGCGGCGCGACGCGCCGAGCGAGTCGAGCTGGCACACCCACGATGCGGCGCCCGAGCCGATCCCGTGCAGCAGCACGACGGGCAGCGCGCGGCCCGCATGCTGCGCGCCGGCCTCGCCTGCGCCAGCCTCACGGTAGCCGATCGTGCCCGCCGCGCCGGCCGCGCAGCGCTGTTCGGGAAACTGCCCGAGCAGCGCTGCGAACGCCGCGGTGCGGTCGCGTTCACGTTTGTCGATGACACGCATTGCTTGCTCCGCCCCGTCTCAGCGCTTGATCTTCGCGAGCGGCGAATCCGGCGGATACGTCGGCGTGATGGGCTTCGGCGAACCGAGCATCACGCACATCAGCGCGTCTTCCTCGCCGATGTTGATTTCCGTGCGGTACACGCCCGGCGGCACCGAGATCAGGTCGCGCTCGCCGAGGATCGCTTCCCAGGTCTCGCCGTCGCGCTCGCAGATCACCTTCATCTTGCCGCGCAGCACGAAGAAGATTTCTTCCACGTCGATATGGATGTGGCTCGGGCCGATGTTGCCGGCCGGAATGACCATCGTCGAGAACGTGAAGTTGCCGGCCGGCACCGTGTTGACGTCCTTCGCGACGCCCGTGCCGCCCGTGCCGACGTAGCGCATCTGCGCACGACGGTACTTCGGGTCGTAGTCGGCCTGGAACTTCAGTGCGTCCCAGTCGTAGCGCCGCGTCGCGTAGCGCGCGACGCGCCCTTCCATCCAGTCGTTGAAGCTTGCGCCTTCGGGCTGGTCCCACGACTTGCGTTCGAGATCGGCGTCCGCCATCGTCCTCTCCTTCATCAGAGTGAAAACTTCAATTCAATTCATTACGAAGCCGCCGTTCACCGGCAGCAGTTGACCCGTCACGAAGCGCGCGCCGTCCGACAGCAGGAACAGCACGGGGCCCGTCACGTCCTCGGGCACCTGCGCGCGCGTCAGCGCGCGGCCCTGCATGTAGAACGCGTGGCGTTCCGCCGGCACGTAGGCCGTCGCCTCGACTTCGGTGAGCCCCGGCGCGATCGCGTTGACCGTCACGCCGTGCGCGCCGAACTCGCGCGCCTGCGCATGCGTCATCGCGATCACCGCGCCCTTGCTGGCGACGTACGCGAGCAGCTTCGGCGCGCCCCACAGCGCGGTGTCCGATGCGAGGTTCACGATCGCGCCGCGGCCCGATTGCGCGAGGTACGGCAGCGCCGCATTGCTGACGAGCCAGACGCCGCGCACGTTCACGTTCATCACGGCATCCCAGGTCGACACGTCGAGCTCCGTCGACAGCTTGCCGCCCGAGTTCGTGATCGCCGCGTTGTTGATCAGTGCGTCGATGCCGCCGAGCGCCGCCGCGCCCTGCGCGACGAAAGCCGTGACGCTCGCCGGATCGGCCAGGTCGAGCGTGAAGAATTGCGCGGTGTGGCCGGCTTGCGTGAGCTGCGCGGCCAGCGCGCGGCCCTCTTCGGCGAGCACGTCGCCGAATGCGACCTGCGCGCCCGCTTCGACGAGCGCCTTCACGAACGCCGCGCCGAGACCGCGCGCGCCGCCCGTGACGAGCACGCGGCGCCCCGGCAGAGACACGACCGGAGCGAACTCAGCCATTCGACGGCTCCGCCGCGGCCTGCGCCGCGCGATGCGCGTCGAGCGCGGAAAGATGCTCCTGCGCACGCGTGCGCAGCATCCGGCGCACGCGCGTCATGCCGACGTCGTGCTGGTACAGGTATTCGTGATCGCGCGCGTTCGGCGCGAGGCTCTCGAGGACGTAGCGATCCTGCTCGAGCACGTCCCAGTGCAGGCCTTCGAGGCGGTTGCGGTACATGAAGCGCCACACGTCACGCTGCCAGCCGCTGACCTTGCGCGTACGCCAGAAGTAGACCTGGCAGTTGTCGCCGTCGACCGGCGTCGCGAAGCCGATGATCCCGAAGTTGCCGCCCGGGCCGAACTTCTGCTTGTACGGAATCGCGAGGCGCATCCACAGGCAGCCGGTTTCGCCGAGCTCGACCCAGTCGAAGTTCACGTCGCGCTGGCCGATCTTCTCGAACATCAGGCCCGTTTCCGTCTTCCGCACGCGCATGTCGGCCTGCTTGTCGCCTTCGGCCATCGAGTGCGACGTCGCGTGCAGGTACGCGCCGTGCATCGGGTCCATCACGTTGTCGATCGCGTACTGGTAATTGCACTTCCAGTTCGACACGCACAGGAAGTGCGCGTATTCGTCGGCGACCAGTTCTTCCGGCAGGTTCAGCGGCGCCGGCTCGCCGTGCGCTTCGTCGCCGAACCACAGGAAGATCGCGCCGGCCTTCTCTTCGACCGGATACGACTTCACGCACTTCGTGCCTTCGAGCGGACAGTTCGATACGGCCGGCACGCGGTTGACCGTGCCGCCGCCGTCGACTTCGATGCCGTGATACCAGCACGCGATGCTGCCGCCGAGGTTCCAGCCGAGCGACAGGCGCGCGCCGCGGTGCGGGCAACGGTCTTCGAGCGCATGGACTTTGCCTTCGTGATCGCGCCACAGCACGATCTGCTCGGACAGGCGCGTGAGGCCGACGGGCGCATTCGACACCTGCCAGCTGGGCGCAACGGGATACCAGTAGTTCTTGATGCCGCGGTCGAGATAGTCGCGGACCGGGTCGTGTTGTGTTTCGTGTTGTGCGGGGGACGTCATCAGTGTGCTCCGGATGCGGTTGTCGGGTCGGCGCTCAGGCGTGCGGCGCGGTCGGTGCGCTCATTCCGCCAGCGAGGCCATTTCGGCGCGGAAGCGCTCGGGCGTCCACGCCGTGCCGTCCGGCGCGCGGAAGCCGATGCGGTTCAGGCCCGCGACGACCTCGTCCAGCTCGGTCGCGCCGCTCTCGAACACGCGTTCGAGCGCATCGCCCAGATCGTTCTCGTACTGCGTCGGCTCGGCCTTGCGGTTTTGCCAGATGCGGTTCTCGACCTGGCCCGGGATCTCGATCTGCCCCTTGCCGGCGACGTTGTTCGGCTGCGGCGCCACCCACGGCTTCAGGAACGGATTGAAGTTGACGGTCGCTTCTTTCATCGGTTACTCCACCTTGATCTGGATTTCCTCGCCAGCCAGGCGCACCGCGTACTGCTTCAGCGCGCGCCCGCCCGGGCCCTTCAGGCATTCGCCCGTCTTGATGTCGAACACGGCCTCGTGCAGCGGACATTCGACCGTGCCTTCGTCGACGAACCCCTGCGTCAGCAGCGCGTAGGCATGCGGGCACACGTTCTCGAGCGCATACACCTCGTCGCCGACGCGGTAGATCCCGATTTCGACGCCATCGGTCCGCTTGAACTCGATCGGCGTGTCTTCCGACAGCGCGCCGGCGTGCCCGGCACAAACCCATTGTTCAGACATCTCACACCCTTCCTTCTGATCGACTCTCGGTTCGCCCCGGGTTTGTTCCATACCCGGAACAGCGGTTTATGGATGGTGATTATAGGAGTGACTTCCCACGAGTAAAACAAAAAGCTGCACGTCCTAGGGAAAACACCGACCGCCGGGTCGACGATCGCCGCCACTCATCTTCAAAAAGGTGATTTTTTGTTTAGTGGCAGGGATTTAAGTCCTTTTTTCAGGACGCTCGGTCCCGTGTTGCGGATCGTCACCACCCGCATCCGGCCCGATAAATTTATTTTTGATCCGGCGCACGACACCTCTATACTTCATTCCATCAGAGGCACATTGTTCCTTATATGGAACATTAAAAATGCCCGCCCGGTGGTGAAGAACGCGCGACGGCCGGCCGTCCCCCGCGCCCGCCGCCACGGCACGTTTCTCATCAGGTTTGGAGAGTCAGGAGATCAAATGGTCAAGCAAGCGGTAGCAGCAGCAATCATCGGAATGGGCGCGATGTCGGGCGCCTGGGCACAAAGCAGCGTGGTGCTGTACGGCAGCCTGGATGCCGGCGTCGCCTATGTGAACAACGTCGGCGGCCACGCGAAGTGGGCGATGATCCAGGGCAACACGCAACCCGACCGGTGGGGCCTGAAAGGCAAGGAAGACCTCGGCAGCGGCCTGTCGGCGATCTTCCAGCTCGAAAACGGCTTCTATACGAACAACGGCCAGTTCGCGACCGCGAACACGATCTGGAACCGCGCGGCCTTCGTCGGCCTCAGTTCCGACCGCTACGGCACGCTGACGCTCGGCCGCCAGACGCCGCTGACGTTCGACTATCTCGATCCGCTCAGCACCGCGTATCTCGCGCTGAGCTGGTATGCGTTCCATCCGGGCAACATCGACGGGCTCGCCGCGACCGGCAACGTGCCGTACAACAACGCGGTCAAGTACCGTTCGCCGAGCTTCGCCGGCTTCTCGGCCGCGGCGGCGATGGCGCTCGGCAACACGACGAACTTCTCGACCGGCAAGTCGGTCGGGGTCGCGCTGAACTACGCGAACGGACCGTTCAAGGCGTCGGCCGTCTACTCGAACGAGCACGACCGCGCGATCCTGATCAGCCAGACGGGTATCACGTCGTTCCAGGGGCAGAACACCGCGACCGGCTACATCGCGAACAAGGTCGAGAACATCGGCGCGGGCGCGTCCTACCAGATCGGCGACTTCCTCGTGCACGGCCTCTACACGCGCGTGAAGATGCAGTCGAACGGGTTTTCCGACACGTTCCAGAGCTACGACGCGGGCGTGAACTACCGCAGCAGCGCGTTCAACACGATCGCGGGCGGCGCGGCGACCACGACGCTGGCCGGCCGCCGCTGGACGCAGGTCGAGCTCGGCGACATCTATGCGCTGTCGAAGCGCACGCAGCTGTATGCGAACGTGCTGTACGAGCACGGTTCGGGCGGCGCGAAGGCCGCGTTCTTCACGGCCGGCGCGTCGAGCACCGCGAACCAGGTGATCGTGCTGACCGGCATCCATCACTCGTTCTGAGCGGCGGCGGGCGGATGCGCCCGACGGCGGAAACGAAAAGAGCAGCCTGCGGGCTGCTCTTTTTTTGACTACTTGCGACAGGCTACTGACGAAGCCGCGCGACGCGGCTCATGCCGCGAATCAGAACATCGCGACGCGATGGCGCGCGTGCGCGAACGTCGGGTCGCTTTCGAGCGGCCGGTAGTTCAACCGCTGCGACAGGTCGACCGCCGCGCCGCATACCGCTTCGACGAGCCGTTCCTTCTCGCCGGCCTCGCCGATTTCCGAGCGCGGCACCGTCGCGGTGATCGCCGCGACGATCGCGCCCGAATGGTCGCGCACGGGTGCCGTCACGGCAGAGATGCCGCTCTCGAACGCGGCTTCGCTGACCGCGTAGCCGAGCCGCGCGTAATGACGCACACGCTCGTACAGCTCGTCCACCGTGCCCGGCGTGCGCTCGGTGAACTGCTCGAGACGCTTCTCCGGATACAGCTGGCGCAGCGCGTCGCGCGTGAGGTCGCCCATCAGCACATGGCCGTGCACGGTCGCGTGCGCGGGCAGCCGCGTGCCGACGTGCACCTTCACCGAACCGAACATCGACGTGTTGCTCTGCGCCTTCGCGACGAACACGACATCGCGCTGGTCGCGGATCAGCAGGTGCGTCGACAGACCGGTCGCATCGCGCAATCGTTCGAGCACGGGCGTGCCGAGATCGGTCAGTTCCAGCGAATTCAGGTATTCGAAGCCGAGCCGCAGTACGCCGACGCCGAGCCGGAAATAACGGTCGCCGTTCACGCGCTCGAGAAAGCCGAGCGCTTCGAGCGTCTGCAGCAGGCGGAAGGTGGTCGTGCGCGGAATGCCGATGCGCTTCGACAGCTCGGGCGCGCCGAGCACCGGCTCGCGCGCGGAGAATTCGGCGAGGATCCGCAGCCCGCGCTCGAGGCCCGGCACCAGATACGACGACGCGCCGCCGGACGATTCGTCGTCGCCCGCGCCCTGCTTCGACGCGTCGTGGTCGACATCGTCGCCGGCTGTCGCGCGCGGCGCGCTTGCCGGCTTCGCCGGCGGTTTCGATGCGCCGCTCATCGTTGGATTGATCCTGTGCACATGGACGGAATGGAAGCGTTCACGAATGACCCGCAATGCTTGATTATGGAATTTCGACCGGACCGGATCAACACGATCCGGCGCAGGCGGCCGATGGCCCGGCGCGCCCGATCGGGTCGCCGGACTATCATATAGCCTGATGCGATCGAAAGGATAACAGCGATAGACAGGACTGCCCACCGGAACGTCGCCGTAGGCAAGGCGGGCCGCCGGCCCTGCTCATCCGCGATCGGGATGCCTCACGTGCGGTACCGGCCGGCACGATCACGGCCGATGTCCGACTAGAAAACGAAAGGGGGAAGAAACGCGAGGGAGCAAACGACCACACCGATCCGCGAGCGGGATCGGCGCGACGCGACGTCAGGCCGTCACGGCAGCGTCGTACTCGGCACGGGCGAGCTGGCCGGCGGCGTACGCGTCGGCTTCGCCGCGAAAGCCGTCCGTGCTGAATGCGACGACTTTCACACCGACACCCGACGCCCGCTTCACCGTCAGCGCCCATTGCCATCCGCCGTCTTGTTCGAAGACGTGCAGCGAGGGTTCGAGGGATGAGTCCAGTACGGTCACGGGTTATGCTCCTGCACTGCGCATCACGTCGGCGACGCGTCAGGCATGTCGAAAAAATGCGCCGGCGTCCGGCGCGTTTCAGCCATTCGACAGTCTAGTCAATGAATGTTGCGACGCACCATCAGGGCTTACACCTGCCTATCAGAACCGGGCGGTCAATCAAAACCACCTGAAACCCTTATGGGACGGGCCTCGCAGGCCGGTTCAAGCCGCCCCGGACACCTGAGTGCGGCAACGTGCCGCATCGACGGCGGCTTGCCTCGCCCGGATGAAAAACGGGGTGCGACCGGCACGCGTGCGCCGGACCACCGCGTTCGTCGGCCCGTGGCGTCCGCCGGTCGGCATCTCCGGCCGCTACCGGCCGCTTCCCGCCGACACCACCAGCCGGAACGTCAGGTTGACGCGCTCACCCTGCACGGCCGGCGCCTTCGGCACGCGGTGCTGCCATTCGGCCTGCGTGCGGCCGCGCATCACGAGCAGGCTGCCGTGTGTTAGCCGGTACGCGTGCACGACGCCGGTCGCACGATGACGCAGGTCGAACACGCGCATTGCGCCGAGGCTCACCGATGCGATAACCGGCGCGTCGCCGAGCTCCGGCTCGTTGTCGGCATGCCAGCCGAGACTGTCCTGCCCGTTGCGATACCGATTGAGCAGCACACTGTTGAATCGCGCGCCGCAGGTCGCCTCGACCGCGCGCTTCAGGTCGAGCACGGCCGGCGTCCACGGCGCGGGCACGTTGCGGATCCCCGAATACTCGTAGACGGCGTCGGGCTCGCCCTGCCACGCGGTGAGCCGCGGCAGCGGAATGCGACCGCGCGGCGTGCGGATCGTATCCTGCCGCCACGCGACCTCGTCGATCAGCGCGGCCAGCACGCGATCGGCGTCGGCCGGCGCGAGCCAGTCCGGGTACCAGTCCACGTCGGGCACGGGCGAATCGGCGAAAAGATCGGGCGTCGACATGTCGCGATCAGGCAGCAAATGAACGGTGCGGGGAAACCACGTCTGCATGGTAGCCAACGGCGACGCGCGCCGCCATGCGCTGTCATTCCGGCGCGCTAGAGGCCGCGGGTCAACCGGATCAGCGTGATCTCGGACGGCACGCCGAAGCGGTTCGGCGGCCCCCAGTAGCCGGTGCCGCGGCTGGTATAGAGCCACATCGTGCCGAACCGGTTCAGCCCGCCGATCACGGGCTGCTGCAGGCGCACGAACGGCGGCCACGGCAGGAACTGCCCGCCATGCGTATGGCCGGACAGTTGCACGGTGAAACCGGCGCGGCTCGCCGCTTCCGCGCTGCGCGGCTGGTGCGCGAGCAGGATCTTCGTGGCGACGTCGTGCGGCGCGCCCGCCAGCGCCTGCTCGGGATCGCTGCGATGCGCGGGATCGAACCCGCCCGCCGTGAAATCGGTGACGCCGGCGAGCACCGCGCGCGCACCGTCGTGTTCGATCAGCACGTGTTCGTTGAGCAGCACCGTCAACCCGATCCGCCGGAACTCGTCGATCCATGCGTGCGCGCCGGCGTAGTACTCGTGGTTGCCCGTCACGAGGAAGCTGCCGTGCCGCGACTGCATGCGGCCGAGCGGCGCCGTGTGTTCGCGCAGCCGCTTGACCGAGCCGTCGACCACGTCGCCCGTCACGACGACGAGATCGGCCTCGAGCGCATTGACCGCGCGCACGATCCGCTCGATATACGGGCGCTTGATCGTCGGCCCGACGTGAATGTCCGACAGTTGCACGATCGTCAGCCCGTTGAGCGCGGCCGGCAGCCCGTCGACCGGAATCGACACGCGCTTGACCGCCGCCGTACGGCGCGCGCCGACGAATCCGAGCGCGCTGACCAGCACCGCGCCCGCCAGCACGCCGAGCGCCGTGTCGGATGCCGCGCCGCTCCAGGCGCCGTCGTGCCCCAGATGCCGCCAGACGACGACGCCGAGCAGCACCAGCTCGCGCAGGAATGTCAGCACCAGCAGCGACGAGAAGAAACCCATCGCGATCGAACCCAGCCAGCCGACCAGCGTCGCGGCCCAGCCTTCGTCGAAGCGGCGCGAGAACATGCCGACCGGGATCAGCACGACGAAGCTCGCCAGCACGAGCGCCGCGATCGTGCGCGCGAGCGGCGACGCGAAGGCGTCGGGAATGATCCGCAGCCCGACATACAAATGGAACACCACGCCGATTGCGATGAACCGGACAAAGAAACTTCGCATGGAATACTCGTCCTCGTTGCGATACCGCTTCCGCGCCGCGCGTCGGACGGGACCGTGCCGTCAAGCCTCTTCACGCGTCGCGCTCTTCGCACGATGGTACACAGATACCGGCCGGCACGACGGTCACGGCCACGGCGGACGCACCGCGCGGCCCGAACGCGGATTCATCCGCGACTGCGCGTCAATTCCGCATTCGGCTCGCCGATTCCCGCTTCATCGGCAGACAAACGGCATCGGCCCGGTTTCGTCTGACGATCCTTTACAGTCCGTCAGCAACCCTGCCAGTGCATGCGCTGGCAGAATCGCGAACCGCCATCGATCGCACCGAAGCGCCCACCGGGCAGCCCCGTGCGTGCGGCAGGCACGCCGGGCATCGCTGGCGGTCCGCATCGCGCTGATTTATGATCGGCTCCGTATCGCGGAATCGTCGTCGCGACGACGAACCGCCTTGCGCCGCGCCCGGCATCCACCCCCAACGTCGAGCTCGTCACACCATGAGAAAAACAACGCCGCGCGCGCCGCTGCGTGTCGCCGCCGTCCTCGCGCCCGCCCTGCCGCTCGCGGGCTGCACGTCGCGCGGCGCACCGTCGTACGTCCTGTTCGGCGCGTATTTCCCGCTCTGGCTCGTCAGCGCGATCGTCGGCATCGTCGGCGCGATCGTCGCGCACCGCGTGTTCGTCGCGACCGGCTGGGCCGCCACGGTGCCCTACCAGCTCGCCGTCTGCACCGCGATCGGGCTCGTGGTCGCCGTGATCGTGTGGCTCACCGGCACGGGGCCGTTCGCATGAAGGCCGCCGGCACCACCCGCCCGTCCACGAAAGGCCGCGTGATCGCACTGGCGATCGTCGCGCTCGGCATCGCGGCGCTCGCGTACGCGTACCACCGCACGACGGCCTACCCGTCCACCGACGACGCGTCGATCGACGCGGACGTCGTGCACGTCGCATCGCCCGTCGGCGGCCGCATCGTGCAGCTTGCCGTGCACGAGAACCAGCGCGTTGCAAAAGGCGACCTGCTGTATCAGATCGATCCGGTGCCGTACCGGCTGACGGTCGCGCAGGCGCAGGCCGACCTCGAACTCGCGCGCGCGTCGCTCGACACGCGCCGCCGGTCGCTGATCGGCGAGCGCTCGAACGCAGCCGTCGCCGCCGAGCAGGTCAAGCGCGCGTCGCAGAATCACGATCTCGCGACGCGCGACGTGAACCGGCTCGCGCCGCTCGCGGCGCAGGGCTACGTCAGCGCACAGCAGTTCGACCAGGCGAAGGTCCGGCAGCGCGACGCGGCCGTGTCGCTCGCGCAGGCGCAGGAACAGCAGCGAGCGTCCGCGCAGACGATCGGCGACGACGCCGACGCGATCGCCACGCTCCACGCACGCGAAGCCGCACTCGCCCGCGCGCAGCACGCGCTCGACGACACGGTGGTGCGCGCGCCACACGACGGGCTCGTGACGGGCCTGACCGTACTTGCCGGCGAAACCCTCGCGCCGAACCAGTCGATCTTCACGCTGATCGATGCGAGCGAATGGTTCGCCGTCGGCAATTTCCGCGAAACGTCGTTGAACCGCATCGCGGTCGGCGACTGCGCGACCGTCTATTCGATGATCGACCGCAGCCGGCCGCTGACGGGCAAGGTCGTCGGCATCGGCGCGGGCATCGCGGACAGCGACCGCATCAACCTGCCGCGCGCACTGCCGATCGTGCAGCGCTCGGTGAACTGGGTACATGTCGCGCAGCGCTTCCCGGTGCGTGTGAAGCTCGACGAACCCGACGGCAAGCTCGTGCGCGTCGGCGCGAGCGCGATCGTCGAGGTCCGGCATGGTTCAGCCTGCCGCTGAAGTCCGCGCCCCCGGCCCGCGCGAAGTCCTGCGACTGCTCGCGCCGTTTCCGGGGCGCGCCGCGATGGCCGCGCGGGTCGCGCTGATCTGCGCGCTCGTCGTGCTCGTGACGAGCGGCTACGGTACGCCGGAAGCCGCGATCTCCGCGTACGTCGTGTTCTTCCTGAACCGCGCCGACCGCGTGACGAGCGTCGTGCTCGCGGTCGCGATGCTGCTGCTCATCACGCTCGTGATCGCGCTCGTGATCGGCGTCGCGATCTTCAGCATCGACTATTCGGTGCTGCGCGTCGCGTGCATGGCCGTGCTGTCGGCCGGGTTGCTGTACCTCACGTCGGCGAGCAAGCTGCGCCCGGTCGGCGCGATCCTCGCGATGATCGTCGGCTTCGGGCTCGACCAGCTCGGCCTCGCGCCGGTCGGCGAAGCCGCGACGCGTGCGCTGCTCTACGCATGGCTGATGGTCGCGATTCCGGTCGGCGTCGCGATCGTCGTCAACCTGCTGATCGCGCCTTCGCCGCGCAAGCTCGCGCTCGCGCAGCTCGCGAAACGGCTGCGGCTCGCCGCGCAGCGGCTGCGCGGCGACGAGGACGCGCGCGCGGCCTTCGACGCGAGCCTGCGCGAAGGCGACAAGCAGCTGCTCACGTGGCTCAAGCTGTCGACGCTCGAAGGGTCGACGCCTGCCGCCGACGCACCCGCGATACGGCAAGCCATCGCGTCGAGCACCGCGCTGCTCGTCGCGGTCTCGCTCGCCGACCGCGAGCCGGACGCGCGACTGCCCGCCGCGTTCGCGCAACCGGCTGCGGCGACACTCGACGAGATGGCCGGCATCCTCGAGCAAGGCGGTTATCCGGTCGACGTGACGCTGGCGCTGCCGCCGGCCGATACGCTGCCGCCGCTCGCGCGCGTCGTCGCAGCCGATCTGCACACGGCCATCACGCAGTTCGCCGAGCCGGCCATACCTGCTGAATCCACTGCAGCGACTGCAACGGCCGCATCGGCCGCGGCTGCCGCACCGACGGCGGCTCCGCCCGACGCATCGGCTGCAACCGCCAACGCACCCGCCGCGCCGCGCGGCGGCTTCTTCCTGCCGGACGCGCGCACCAACCCCGACCACATCCGCTACGCGCTGAAGACGACCGTCGCGGCGATGTTCTGCTACCTGCTGTACTCGCAGCTCGACTGGTCGGGCATCCATACCTGCTTCATCACCTGCTACATGGTGTCGCTCGGCTCGACGGCCGAAACGGTCGAGAAGCTCACGCTGCGGATCGCCGGCTGCATCGTCGGCGCGCTGATCGGCACCGCGGCGCTCGTGTTCGTCGTGCCGGCGCTGTCGTCGATCGGCGAGCTGATGGCGCTCGTGTTCGTCGGCGCGTGGCTGTCCGCGTGGGTCGCGTTCGGTTCGCCGCGCATTGCGTACGCGGGCTTCCAGGTCGCGTTCGCGTTCTTCCTGTGCGTGATCCAGGGCGCGGGCCCCGGCTTCGACCTGACGCTCGCGCGCGATCGCACGATCGGCATCCTGCTCGGCAACGTCGTCGTGTATCTCGTGTTCACGCGCATCTGGCCCGTCAGCATCGGCAAGCAGATCGACGTCGCGTTCGCGGCGCTGCTCGATCAATGGCGCCGTATCGCGCAGGTCGTGCAGCCGGCCGAACGCCGCACGCTCGCCGCCGAAGCGTTCGCGCGCCACGGCGCGATCGCGCAGGAGCTGAGCCTGATCCATTACGAACCATCGTGGGTGCGGCCGGCCGCCACGTGGCTCGCCACCCGGCGACGCGCGCTCGCGGAGCTCGGCGCACTCGAAGGCCCGCTGTTCCTGCTCGCCGAGCGCACGCCGGGCGATGCGGCGATCGGCGCGCACCTCGCGCGCGTGGTCGAACTGCGCGACGACGCCCCGACTGCCGACGCCGCTTCGGCGCCGCCGTCGTCGACGGCAGGCGCGGCAGCCGTGCCGGCCCCGCCGCCGGCCGCCACTTCCACCGACCCTGCACGCGACGCGCTGCTGAACCTGATCGACACGCGGCTCGCGCACATCGCCGACGCCGCGCGTCCGGACACCCCGAAGGAGCCTGCCCCTCATGCGCGTCCCTGAACCGCCGGCCGCATCGATCGCCGCCGCCGCGCTTGCGACCGCCATCGCGCTGACCGGTTGCGCCACGTCGTCGGTCGATCTCGCGCCGCAGGCGCCCGACCGCCCGTGGCAGCCGCAAACGTCGGCCGCCGGCGACATCGTGCCGGCGCCACCGCTTGCATCCGCGCAACGTGCGCCGCACGACTACACGCTGCCGGCCTCGCCCGCGCTCGCATCGGTGTCGCCGCCGGCCGCGCTCGATGCCGCGCATCCATACACGCTGCCCGAGCTGATCGATCTCGCCGAATCGACGAACCCGCTGACCCGCATCGCGTGGAACGACGCGCGCAACGCGGCGCTCGCGGTCGGCATCGCGAAGGCCGCGTACCTGCCGAACCTGTCCGCGACCGCGATGGGCGCGTACCAGGCGAGTCACGGCTCGACGTCGACGATCCTCGGCGACTCGTCGAGCAACACGACCGTGCACGGCACGATCTCGGCGCTGTCGCTGCAATGGCTGCTGTTCGATTTCGGCGGCCGCGCCGCACGCGTCGAGGCGGCCGAGCAGGCGTCGGTCGCGTCGAACGTCGCGTTCACGGCCGTGCATCAGCAGGTGATCCACGACGTGACCGTCGCGTATTACCGTTACGAAGCCGCCCGCTCGCGCGCGGTCAGCGCGCAGCAGGGCCTGGCGAACGCGGACGCGATTCTCGCGGCGTCGCGCGCACGGCTCAGGCAAGGCGTCGGCACTGTCGTCGAACTCGCGCAGGCGACGCAGAATCGCGCACAGGCGAACCTCGCGCTGGTCCAGGCGAACGGCACGGAAAGCGACGGCTACCTCGCGCTGGTTTCCGCGCTCGGCATCTCGCCGCTGTCGAAACCGTCGATCGCCGCGCTGCCCAGGCGAGCGCTGCCGCCCGCGCTCGCGTCGTCGGTCGACGCGATCGTGTCGGACGCGATCGCGCGCCGCCCCGACCTGCAGGGCGCCTATGCGCTCGAGCAGGCCAACCGCGCGAAGATCAAGGCCGCTCAAGCCGCGTTCATGCCGAAGATCTTCCTGTCGGCGTCGACGTCCTACGCCAGCGGCGGCACGGCGATCACCGCGCTGCCCGCTATCGGCGACCAGGCTCCGACCGTGAACCTGAACGGCAGCCACTACGGCGGCGGCGTGTTCCTCGGCGTGACGATTCCGCTGTACGACGGCGGCCTGCGCTCGGCGGTGCTGACGCAGGCGCGCAACGATGCGCAGAGCGCATCCGCGCGCCTCACGCGGACCAAGGAGGAAGCCGTCCGCCAGGTCGTCGCCGCGCAGAACGCGGTGCAGACGAGCCTCGCGTCGCACGACGCGGCGAAGGCGCTCGTCGATGCCGCGCAGACGAGCTACGACGCGGCGCTGACCGCGTACCGCAACGGCGTCGGCTCGGTCACCGATGCAACGATCGCGCAAAGCCAGCTGCTCGCGGCCCGCAACGCGGAGGTCGACAGCTACGCCGGCGCGCTGTCGGCCGCCGCCGCGCTCGCGCTCGCGACGGGGACGATCGGCGCGTCGCAGTCACCGTCGCAGTGACCACCGGCCGGCCGCCAGACGGGTTGACGCCTGCGCGCGCGGCCCACTAGAATGCCGCCCATTCTTCCTTCAGGAACCATCGTGGACAGTTGCAGCACTCCGTTGCGTGCGCCGCTTGCCGCCTGAACGCCTGTCCGCCGCAGTTCTCCTGCCGCGGCTCGCGTTCCGCGAGCCCGCACGCCATCCGTTTCACATTGAATGACGCATCCGCGCGGTACAGTACCGCGCGATGACGGCCATCGTGCCGCGTTCGGCTTCGCGCCGCCGCGCCGCGGGCCGGCATGCGCACTTGGCACGGCAGGACCATCATGACTCTCGATTTCGCACTCCGTCTTTTCACTGCGTTCGCCTGCGGCGTCGCGATCGGCCTCGAACGCCAGATGCGGCAACGCACGGCGGGGCTGCGCACGATCACGCTCGTCGCGAGCGGCGCCTGCCTGTTCGTCACGCTCGGCGTGCTGACCGGCAACGGCGTGGCCGGCGTCACGCAGATCGCCGCTTACGTCGTGTCGGGCGTCGGCTTTCTCGGCGGCGGCGTGATCATGCGCGACAAGGGTTCGATCCAGGGCATCAACACGGCCGCGACGCTGTGGTGTTCGGCCGCCGTCGGCGTGCTGGCCGGCTCCGGCCACTACGTGCCGGCCCTGGCCGGCACGGGCGTCGTGCTGCTCACCAACACGGTGCTGCGCGGCGTCAGCCAGGCGATCAACGCGACACCCGTGTCGAATGCCGACCTCGTGCGCGAATACCAGATCACCGTGATCTGCCTCGCCGCCGACGAAGTACACATCCGCACGCTGCTGTCGAATGCGATGTATGCGAAACCGCTGTCGTTCCAGAGCCTGACGAGCGAGGACGTGCCCGAGCAGCCGGACCGATTGAAGGTGACCGCGACGCTGAAGCTGCATCCGAAGGATCAGCAGAAGCTCGAGCAGATCGCGAGCCGGATGAGCATGGAGAAGAGCATTTCCAGCGTGAGCTGGACCGCGAAGGAAGCGGAGCCGATGATGGAGTGAGCGCAAAGGCGGCCGGCTCGGCACGACCGCCGCGCCGCCGGTGCCACGTCAGGGCGTATCGATGAGCCCGGCCGAGATCGCCTTGACCACCGCCTGGACCTTGTTGGTCGCGGCGAGCTTCTCGAGGATGTTGTTCACGTGGAAGTTGACCGTGCGCTCCGAGATGCTGAGGATCTGGCCGATCTCGCACGCGGTCTTCCCTTCGGCCGTCCAGCACAGCACCTCGCGCTCGCGCGCGGTCAGCGTGACGCTCGCCTCGGGCGACAGCTTCGGCACCATGAAGCGGCTCATCAGCGAATGCGACAGGTTCGCGAGCCAGTTGGTCTGCAGCGTCAGCATGTTGATCTCGGCCGGCGTGAGCCGGTCCGCATGACGCGCGATGCTCAGCAGCCCGAACGCGCCGCGCGCCGCCCAGCTCGACTGCGCGACGCCCACCGACAGCCCGTGGTCGCGCGCGTCCCGCCACAGCGGACACGGATCGATCCGGTCGACGTCCGGCCAGACGATCATGTTGGTGCTGAGCACGCCGTCACGCACCGTCGAGTCGATCTCGATGTAGTTCTGCGCCTGGTAGTGGGCCATCCAGCCGTCCGGATAGGTATCGAAGATCGCGACGGCCGGCTTCGACACGGGCAACGGCACGCGAATGCCGTAACAGCAATATTCGAAGCCGAGGCGTTTAGAATAAGCGGCGATCCGCTGGAAGAGCTGCTGCTCGTCTTCCGCGGCGCTGAATTGTTGGTAGGCATCCTGCCAGCGCAGTTCCATTCATTCTCCGACAACGTTACGCTGTCATACCTGTCAGGTGCCAGCGCCGGTTCGGGGCTGATACATTCCGCGCATGACTTCACCTTTGTTGCACCCGGTCCGCGGCCCGTCTCCGGACGGCTACGTGCGCCTGTCCGAAAGCGCGCTGGCCGCGCTCGCGCTCGACCATGTCGCGAGCGGCCTCGATGCATCGCTGCTCGCGGAGCTGCGCGACAGCGCCGTCGACGCGCGCCTGGCCGGCTACACCGAATGGCACCGCCCGGCCAGTGCCGGCCTCGCGTACCTGACGGTCGGCTGGGACTGGTATCTCGAGCGCGCGACGGGCACGTTCGCGATCGCGGGCGGCGACGTCCGCAGCAACATCATGGCCGTCGACGCCACCGGCGCCGACCTCGGCATGTTCCGCACCGCCGCCGTGCTGGCCGCGCGGCTCGCACACATCGACTGGCCGGCCGCGGTTGCGTCGGCATTGCTCGGTCGCAACGACGTCTATCATGCCGGTCCCGTGCTCCAGTGACAACCGGCCGCGCTTTCGTCTGACATTTTCGCAAGACTGGCGCTCTTTATAAGCAAAAGCCGCCGGTATTTCAATCCCGCCGATCAAGAAACCGTTACCACCGGTCGAATGGTGTCGGCGCGCCATCACCCTGTAAGAGTTACCAGTTACCGCCTCCTCGGGACGCGCGATGTAATGCGGGCATACCAAAGTACCGATCCGAGGACACCATGCGGACCTTCGTTCACGATGAAGGGCGGTTACCACACGAACTTGCAGCGGATCTCGGGCGCTATCGGCGCCATGTGTTCGTCGAACAGCTCGGTTGGGCGCTCCCGTCGGCGAACGAATGTTTCGAGCGCGACCAGTTCGATCGCGACGATACCGT
Source organism: Burkholderia sp. BCC1988 (assembly GCF_905339895.1). Taxonomy (NCBI): domain Bacteria; kingdom Pseudomonadati; phylum Pseudomonadota; class Betaproteobacteria; order Burkholderiales; family Burkholderiaceae; genus Burkholderia; species Burkholderia sp. BCC1988. The sequence goes on along the minus strand of NZ_CAJPHA010000011.1, from coordinate 90,239 downwards.
CTACGTGTTCGCGAGAAACGCCGGCGGCGAAGTGTGCGGATGTGCGCGCCTGTTGCCGACCACCCGCCCGTATCTGCTGAAGTCGTTGTTCGCCGACCTGATCGCCGCGGACGTCGCACTGCCGCAATCGGCTGCCGTCTGGGAGCTGTCGCGGTTCGCGGCGACCGGCGACGACGAAGGCGGTCCCGGCAATGCCGAGTGGGCCGTCCGCCCGATGCTCGCCGCGGTCGTCGAATGCGCGGCGCAACGGGGCGCGCGGCAGCTGATCGGCGTGACGTTCGCGAGCATGGAGCGGCTGTTCCGCCGGATCGGCGTGCACGCGCACCGGGCAGGTCCCCCGAAACAGGTGGACGGTCGTCTGGTTGTCGCGTGCTGGATCGACATCGATCCGCAAACGTTTGCCGCACTGGGAATCGAGCCGGGACGGGCTGCCCGGCAAGCCATCGCCGCCTGAGCCGGAACGCGCGTAGTCCGGCCGGGCGTCAACGTAACGAAGGAGAACCACCGTGGACCAGTCTCAGGTCTTTCGCGCGATGATGCCCGGGTTGACGGGTGCCGGCGGCGCCCGCATCGCAGTCGCCTACCCGTCGTTTGCGCGGCCGCTGCCGCTCGTGCGGCTCGATCGCCGCGGGCTCGTGTTCCGGGCTGCCGGCGCCGCGCCGCTCGTGTGCGGGCTGCCGCGCACGGCGACGCTGCTGGTAGCGGACGAGCCGCTCTGCTCGCTGCGCCTCGTGATCCGCGACGTCGCCGCTGTCGGCGAGGGCCGGCGCGACCTGACGATGCAGCCGTCCGGTGCCGCCGGCGACGAACTGCTGTGGCACGCACTGCGCGACCGCAAACCGTACCGGCAGACCGGGCAGCCGCTTGCGCCCGTCGATGCGACCATCGCGCCGAACGGCGAGCCGCAGGCCGCCGGCGGCGGCGCGCAGCGTCCGTCGCGTAGTGCGGCGTTCCGTCTGCGCTGCCATAGCGACGCGCTATTCTTTGCCGACTGGCTCGAATATCACTTCGACGAGCTGCGCGCGCTGTCGCAGCGACACGGGCCGCAACTGCAGCTCAATCAACTGCAACGGCAAGTCGCCGACGACGAGGTGGGCGTGCGCTTCGTCTACGACATCGACGGACACGCGACGCGGCATGCGCTGACCGACTGCGCGCGCGAGGCCTGCGCGTGGATCGAGACGGAAATGCGCAACAAGTACGCGGTGCCGGTTGCGCAGGAGCGGTTCGGCGCGTTTGCCGCGCACGCGTGGGCAGGCGCGATGTAGGAGCGACGGCGGCTCCGCGGATACGCGACGGTGCGGCGGCTGTTCGGCACGACACGGTGGAACGCCCGCGACAGCTGGATGGCGTGCAGCACCAGCCTGGTCAGGACAGCTCAAGGCGCGCTGCGTTGCACAATTACAACTAGGGCTTGCCATCCCTCGGGTTTTCCCTTAAAGTTACATCCGTCTCCTCCATGTCTCCAAACATGGATTCAGCCCGCTCCAGTAGCGGGCTTTTTCTTGCCTGCGACAATTTATCGGGGACATATCAAAGCCCCCTGCGAGCAGCGCGCCCGCTGCCTGCCCGGCGGCATCGACGAATCGCTCACCCCCAGCCGACATCGTCATGCACGCCCACCTGCGCATCGCCCGCCCCGTCGCCGACCTCGCCAGAACCGAGCACATGTACCGCGACGCATTCGAGCCAGCAGTGCTCACGCGCTTCGACGATCACGACGGTTTCTCCGGCGTGATACTGGGACGCGAAGAACTCGACTACCACTTTGAATTCACGCACTGTCCGGCGCATCCGGTCGCCCCGTCGCCGACACCCGAAGACCTGATCGTCTTCTATCTTCCCGACCGCCCGGCACGGGAAGCCGCGTGCGCACGCGCAGTCGCGCACGGCTTCATGCGGGCGACATCGTTCAATCCAATATTGGGATGCGTGCGGACAGACGTTCGAGGACGCCGACGGCTACCGGATCGTGCTGCAGAACGCGAGGTGGCGTGAGCGGGCAAGCGTGCCCGTGGCACGTTACGCGCTGACGTAATCATCCGGACGAACGGGCGTTGCGTGCGCGACAAACACCACATGCGGTCGCAGCGCATGCCCCGGCGGCAACGCAGGATGCTCGAAATCGCGCATCGGTTGCCGCACCATCCCGAGTTGCCGTGCAACACGCTGCGATCGCTGGTTGGCGGCAGCCGTCCATGCAAAGATCTCGCCGAGCCCCACCCGGCCGAACCCGTCGACCAATACCGCAGCGGCCGCTTCCGCGACATGGCCATGCCCCCACGATGTGCGGGCCTGGCGCCACATGATCTCGACGCACGGCGCCATCGGATGCTCGTCACGAACTTCACGCGACAACCCGCAGAGCCCGATCAGCGCGCCATCCGCACGGCGCTCGATCGCCCACACACCGAAACCGTGCGCGTCGAAATGCGCTTCGAAACGTGCGATGACGGCCTCCGCCTCATCGAAGGACATCGGGCCACGCGCCAGCCACGCGGTCACATCAGGATCCGCGTGCATCGCAACCAGCGCACCGGCATCGCCCGGCCGCCAGCGACGCAACGTCAAACGTTCGGTTTCTATCTTCAATGGCGGATCAACCGTGATCGGGAGATGCAGAAGGCATGGGGTGCGTCGGGCCGCGCACACCGTTCTCGTAACGCAGGAGCGAGCTCGAAGGCGAAGCGGAGGGATGAAGCAATCGCGCTCGTCAGCTGCGCCGGCAACCAGCGGCGACAGTCGCGAGAACCGGCGACGGGAATCGAATGCGGCGGGACGCATCGTCCCGCCCGGCGTTCACGGAATGAGCGCGACGCCCGATCGGGCGCCCACGCGTCGAACGCGATTACTCGTTTTCTTCGAAGTAGTGAATTGGCCTTATCTGACGGCCCTCCGTCGGCTGACCTACGCCAAAGCCCACGCCGGATCACATCGCCACTCTTTGGCAACTTAATGTCGCGTATACGCAACAGAGGAACGAAGGCAGATGACGGCGGCCGCCGCGTGCAGACCAGACCATAAATGGCTACCTTGAAGTTCACCGAATCGCTTCCTACGATAATCTTGCCCCAATGTTGAGGGGTACAACCATAACGAGAGGGTAGACCATGACAACGGGAAAGAAGCCTGCGTCTGACGCGAGCAAGATCCTGCGCGATCCGAAATCAACCAAAAAGGAGAAGGAAGTCGCCGCCTCCGATCTCGCGCAGCGCAAGGGCGCGGCGAGCAGCAAGTCCAAGCCGAAAAGGTAATCCTGCTGTCGCGCGCCCTGCCGGATCCCGTCTGCCTGCCGGGTGCGCCTCATCCTAACCGACGGACTACGGACAGTAAGGATCATGAGACGGTCAGCGGGCACGCCGGTCAGTTGGCTCAGCGCGACACACCACGGCGTTGCATTTGTGGGGAATCCTTCTTTATTGCAACGTTAACCGACTTACTCAAACGTGCGTCCGATATCGGGTTTCCCAACAATGCGGGCAGGATTGCCGACCGCTGTGCAGTCGGCCGGCACCGCCACCGTCACGACCGCGTTCGAGCCGATCTTCGCTCGTGCGCCAATCGTAAAACTGCCCAGAATCTTCGCACCGGCACCGACCGTGACGCCACGCTCCAGCGTCGGATGCCGCTTGACTCCGCGCGTCAGCGCCGTACCACCAAGCGTGACGCCCTGATAGATCGTGCAGTCATCCCCCACCTCAGCCGTCTCACCAATCACCACGCCCATCCCGTGGTCGATAAACACGCGCCGCCCAAGACGCGCGGCGGGGTGAATTTCGATGCCGGTCAGAAAGCGGGAGAGTTGCGAAATCCATCGTGCAAACCCGCGCGCCCCCGCTTGCCAAAATGCATGGGCGATGCGATGGGTCATAACCGCGTGCAGCCCCGGATAGCAGAGAAACACCTCCCAGGTACTGCGCGCTGCGGGATCGCGAGTTCGGATTGCGTCGATATCTTCGCGAAGTCTCGTGAACATGGCACCGGCTGGTTGAATAGACGCGTTTACTGTTCTCGTTCGTCACTAACCGATCGTCGCGCCAGCCCGCCCTGCGCAATTTTGGCGACGACGCGATCGGCTATAGGCGCAACGATGAAGACCGAGTTGGGGATCGGCAACCGCGCATGCGCCGATGCACCAACAAACCAAAGGCTTTCGTCTTTCCACCCAGTCGAACGACCGATCCTCATTTCCTCCGAAATCTCAACTGCAGCTTGCGGATCGCTGCCTTCAGCATCGACCCCCAATTCGCCGGATTTGCTGAAAACAAAATTTGGCAAATGAAAGCCAGCAGCAACCACAATCGCGTCAAAGTGCTGAACGCCCTCCCCCCAACTCACCGCCCATTGTGCCCGGCCATCACCGGGGGCGACGACCTCACCTAATGTGCCTTGTGCGATGGAAAGCGCTCCGGAGTCAATCGAGCGCAATATTTTTTTTGCGTTCGGAAGCGCCATCGCGGTAATGTATCGATAAATAAGCCGTTTGAAATCAGGATGGATTTTTCGCCCCTCATCCTCATAAAATTCATTCACTGCATCAATCAATCGAACGGACAGATCTTGCCATACACATCCGTCCGCCTCGACAATGGATATTTCCTCTCTGAGTCGCTCCACACGATGCGTCGAATACGAGAACTGCTTACGCCATCGCTTCCCTGAGTATGTGGAAAGCGTCTTTGCGGCGAGCCTCAAACATGCCCGTTTCAATACAGTGACATTAACACCAGGATTACGAGGGTCCCACCGAGCCATAATCGACTGCAGGCTTTCCTTATCGAACGTCAAACTCTCGCTTCGTATAAACCGCGCACGAACAGAAGGAATCTCGCCAGATGGAGACAGCATCGTAACGTGATGCCCGTCACGACCAAGCAGGATAGCCGCGTCTACCGCCGACTGCTTGCTACCGACAATCAATACCCGGGATTTTGTCGGCACTCTAGCCAATAGCTCGGTCTCAGGGTAAGGACAACCGATAAAAGAGGCCTGATGTCGATGGATTTTCAGGAGATCGGGCACGCGCGGCGAACCGTGCCCGGTGCAAAAAACGACATCCGTTACGGTGACTGGCTGCGCCGCGGTGTCGGCGAAGCGAATCGTATAGCGACGATGCTTGTCGACACTTAACGAACGAAATCGGTACGCCAGATGGATTACCTCAATGCCTTCCACCTTCGCAATCTCGCGATATTGTATAAAGCGATCCGCAAGATATTGCCCCATCAGTCGACGCGGCACATAGGAATCGAGCGTTGCGACATAGCCCCGGAGATTCAAATAATCCAGAAAATCCGCAGGCTTATCCGCGACAACCGACATGATATCGACGGAAGTATTGCAAAGTACTTCCTCATCGGAATTTCCGAACGCGATACCAGGACCGATTGAACGAGGATCAACGACATAAATCACCGATGCTGCGCGACGCATAACCGCAGCGATAAACGTGGCGACGCCAGTCGCACCGGCACCTACGATCGCAAGGATCTTTTTCTCGGAAGTCATAGCGTTGCTCGCGCACATCCAAACGGCTTTGTAGTTAATTTTTGGAAAATCCAGGCTCGACTTACTGGACTTCACCCACAAAAATCCAGATCACCCTTTATCAATAAAACAGCTTACCAAATATCGATTCAGAATATCGACACACGCCAGCGTCAATCAATGCAACAATTGTCAAACTTGGTTCGCCGGAACTTGCATTTTTCACCCGCGACACGTCAAGGCGCTAAGACGAAGGCCGCAGATTTGTGAACCGTTTGCCGGGAGCAACATCGCATGTGCTGCATGCCCGGTAATAGCGCGAGTGGGTCGTGATCAGGCACAATCGGCGTCGCAGCGTTCTACGTTGACGTTGCGTGCTGCCTATTCAGCCCGGTGTAGCAAGCGGCCGCTCCCGTTACATGCAGCAATTCGATACAGTCACTTCGATGCGGCGGTTTCTTGAGCGCCCTTCCTCGGAGGCGTTATCGGCCAGCGGATCGGCATCGCTGTGACCGGCCACGCTGATGTGTTCCTTCGGCACCCCCGCCGCCATCAGGATCTGTGCGATCTGCCGGGCACGTTCTTCGGAAAGCGCGAGATTGGAACGTTGGTGAATAGCGCTTACGGGCCGGCTGTCGGTGTATCCGGCCACGAGCACGTCTGGCGTTGCCGCAGAGGTGGCAATGGTGCGTCCCACCGATGCCATCATGGACGCCCACCATGGGGCTACGATCACATCACCAGGCGCATACATTCCATTGAATCTGAGCCGCAACGTGTCGGCCGCCACGTTCCGTATCAACTCTACGTTTCCGGCGGCAATTTCGTCGCGCAATTGCTGGCGTAACTGCTCTCCCAAGCGATCGATCGGGGACGCCCCCGGCACCGGTTCGGTGTCGCGGAAAAATTCCCCGACCGCCACGAAACTTCCCGCTCCCAAAAGAAGAGCCGTCGCGATGCCGCCAACAATCCATCGGCGTCGCAAACCCCAACCAACCGAGTGCTCCCGCTGATCGGTTGTCCCTGTTGACAAGCCGTCCGAAGCCTCCCCTCGATTTGCCAAGTCCAGATGACCGGCCGGTGCATTGGCCCTGTCGTCGTGTGATGCATCTTGCTCTGCGACCGCCGCGACGCTTTGCAGTCGTTCGCGGATGTTCAGCAGGCGTTGCGAGCTGTCGCTATCAAAGCGGTATCGCCCACGAAAGCCACGATCTAGGATGTTCTGGAACAGTTCGAGCAAATCGAGATGGCGCCGCGGATTGCTGAGCACCCCATCAATCATGTGGAAAACGCGGTCGCCGCCTTGTCGATCATGGCCCATCGCCACAGCCAGGCTGCTGCTCTGCCACTCCATACCAGTCGCCTCGCCCCTCCCCCAGCTCGTTTGCATGGCGGCCTCGTCAAGCGCGGCGCTCAGGCAGTAGCTCGCACGCGTGACGTCGTCCGGCGGAAGTCGGAGCTCACGACAAACTCGCAGAAACAGTCGCAATTCGAGCTCGAGCCATTTGCGCCGCTGAACAACTGCATCGGGAGCCAACGTCTCCGGCGTATCGGCCAACGCGATCAGCAAGACGCGCGCTGCCTCGAGCAATGGATTGGCAGCGTGAGCCGCTGCCTTCAGCCTCGCACTGAGCGACGGTGCCTCAAATACCCCGGAATAATTTCGCGAGTCGACTGTCGAATTTGTCAACTTGTGCATCCTTCTTATTGCGGGACATTTGCCGCGTTCGCCGGTGTCGCACCGCGCGGCAACCCAGGCGGTGGTCCGCTATCGGACAGATTGAACACCGGCATCGAGCTCGGGCAGCGGAACGTCTTCAGTACATCGCTAGTTAACGGATTCGCCACACTTCCGGTGCTTGCTATGTCGAGTACCGCTTTGCGACCGTCAAAGTCCAATGCGACGCGCGTGCGGCCTGATGTGGCCGTCTCAACGACATGTCCCTTTTGGAGCAAGCGCATCAATGCCCACGGTCCGTCGGTGGCTATCGTCGACGTGTCCGGCCGGATACGCGGATTCGCCGTGATCTCGGTATGAACGCCGCCGCGCGGTCCGGGCCACGTCACCGTGAAAGGCGCAACCGGACCATGCTGATACAGTGAAGTCTGACCGTCGATATCCAGCGACAGGTTCGTGACGGTCGGATCCAGTTCGGGAATCCGGATGTCGGCTCTCCAGGTCAACTGCTTGTGGCTTGGGTCGCTGAAGAAAACATCGCGGATCGCCTTTGCGTGTTCGAACGGCTCGAGTTCCGGCCCCTGCACGGGTTCCGTAGCACCGGCCAGTGTTCGGTAACGCCACGGCTTCGCGGACGTGTCGACGAACGGCGCGAGCGTCTTCGCAAAGAAGTCATCGATCACCCCGCCCTGAGCGAATACGCGAGTGAAGTCGTCGATGCTGACGTCGCGCTTGCTGTCGGGCGAGAACGGATAGTTGCCTTCGATGGTAAGCCGGCACGTGTCCCCCACGACAGCCTGCATTTGGCGCGAAAGCAGTTGGCCGATACCTTGATTCACCTCATGGGATCCGTCGGCGGCTAGCTGCAGCAAAACGGCCCGGAATGGCGAGGGCATCGTGTTGGCTGTCATCTTCAGTTTCGCCGCCGTGTCACTCGCAGGCGGCATGCTGTTGTTCACCAACGCGTTATCGGAAACCGTGAGCGCCGTGTAGTAATCGTTCAACAGGTTCGTTACGCCGTCGAACCCCGTCTTACCGGTCTGAGCCGCCGCGGCTTGGGGGCCCGCCTGAGCATCGGCGTTGCCCGTCACGACTTCCCGGAGCGCGGCAAAATGGTTATCGACGAGTTCGCGCTCGACGCGTTCCGACGCACGGATGCCAAGTGCTTTATCCGCCTTCTGATTGATTTGGTCGGCGGCCTTCTGAAGAAATGACCCGTCCTGTCCAGTCGCCGGGGCTGTAAGCGTCGTTTCATGCGCGGCTGCGCGGGCGAGTCGTCCGAGCGGTGAGTCGGGTGCTGCGAAGCTACGCAGGACCTGGAGATTGAATGCGAGACTCGTGCCGCTTACCGTGCGAATATCGTTGAGAAACGCATCCCATTGCTGCGCATACTCCATCAGGTACTCTCGGCGCACCGCGTCCGTCAGTGCATCGTCTGCGCCGATTACCGTACTCACGATTTCAGCCGTTTTTTTTTGAGCCTCGCCCAGGTACGAGCGCCCCATCACCCATGCATCATCGTCGCGCGCGATCTGGATAAACTCGGGAAGCCGTTTGTCGAACAGGTTCCGGTACCCATCAAACGTGAAAAGACCAAGCACGCCGCGTGAAAGCGGCTGTCCGCTGGCCCTGGTAAACACCGTGCCAGCTTGCGGCCCAACGGCACGAAGCAACGTGAATTCGTCCGGCGCCTCTTTCAGCATCGCTGCCTTCGCGCGTTGGTACAGGCGGTCCGTGGCATTGCTGCCGTCGAGAAACGCGCGAGCCAGCTGGATCAGCGCATCGTTGCGGATCAGCGGCGATTTCACGATTCGGTCACCCGAGAACAGTTGCTGCACGTGATCGATCATCGATGCCCGGCCGCCGAAAACCGCCGCGCTGTCGTTTTTCGCCCAATCGTCGAGCACCCATACCTTGATGTCGCCAGCATTGAATTTCGCCTTGTCGTAGAGCATCAAGTAGACACGCAACGCGTCATACGCGGACTTCGCATCCTTGCTGGCAATCGCTCCGGACATAACGTCCTCCATCCGGCGCACGATCTGCGGCACGAGCAGGTTGTCTTCCAGTGCATCGTAGGTACGACCGCTCTCCGCCACGATGTCTGACGGCGTATAGAGGCCGTAACGCCATGCGCTATCGGGATCGGAAAGATCCAGATTCGGAAAGGTCGGCAAGTAGCGGGCTTCGGTCAGCGTATCGGGCACGGCTTCTGGCTTGGGCTCCTTGTACAACTGTGTCACGCGAGTCCCCAACGCCTGAACCTTACGGGAGATGACGTCGAGGTAGTCGCTGTTATTGCCAAAGCTCACACGCAAGCCGAACGCGAGCCATACGAATAACAGCGCGGCGAGCGCGTGACCGATCATGCGCAACAGTCGATAGCGATACTCCCAACGAAGGTTGGGCGTCACGAGGTGCGCCTCGGGGAAAACGACGCGCGTCAGGAGGTCATGCAGAAAGAAACTCTGATTTCCCTCGGGCCTCACGGCTTTGACAGCTGGGTTCTCTTCCGTCGACACGAGACGCTGCGCCACCGTGCCGCGATCGGCAACGACCACGTTATCGCGCTGTTGCGCACTGGTGAAATATACGCCCCGCAGTGTTGAATGCAGTTGGGTATCGTCGTACCGAGAATCAAGAAACACGCGATCGACCAGATCGACCAGCGGTCCGACCAGTGCCGAAAATTCTTCGGGAAGCACGGCGAGTTGCCGCCGTTTGAGCGAATCGTATTCATCCTGCAAACGCGTATCGACCGTGTCGGCAAGCCGTCCCGCAAGCTGACGCAGCTCGTCGTGGCAGCGCGCGCGCAGCCCTTCCTTCGCAACGGTTTCCTTCCCGTATGGAAGGGTGAAACCCCACGTCTGCGCGCGGCTCTCAGCTGTAAGCCCACCAAAGTACTCCGCAAACCCCGTCAGGCGATCCATCTTGGTAACGAGCAGGTAGACGGGAAAACGGATACCCAGCTCCCGCCTCAATTCGGCGAGTCGCGCGCGTAGCGCGGCCGCCTCGGCAATTCGGGCCTGTTCGTCCGCGCTGGCGAGCATGGCGAGGTCGATCGACAGCAATGCGCCGTTGATGGGCGCGCGAGGCCGGTTCCTCCGCAGCATGCCGAGAAAGCCCAGCCATTCGGCGCGATCGATTTCCTGTCGCCTATCGCCCGTGTCTCGTCGGATGGGCGACACCGTCGCGCTTGCCCCCGACAATGCAGCGGCAGCTTTGGACTCGGTCGAATCTGCCTTCGGGTCTGCTGACGATGCGTTCTCCTTCGTCGGGCCATTAGCAGCGGCCTCGCCTGAAATAGCAGTCTGAGCCTGTTGCGCGAATTTTGCGACCAGCGGCTCGACGTCCTGAGCTGATGACGAACCGTGGCGCGTGTAATAGCCTGCCGTGTCGATCAGCACTGCCTCGTTGGTCAGCCACCAGTCCACTGGGGACGTATGGTCCGTCAACGCTCCGGCCGCGCGCTGCATCTGCTCCGCGACGGGGAACGACAGGCCACCGTTAAGCAACGCATTCGTCTTGCCTGAACCTTGTGAGCCGAGCGTGATGTACCAGGGCAACTCGTACAGGTAGCGCTTGCCCTGGAACAACCTGCCGGGCCCGCGCGCGCCAGTGCGCATCGCCTTCAGCCGCGCGAGTGCGCCAGCTACGATTGCTTCGACTTTCTGCAACCTCGGTGCTGCCGGCGACTCTTCCCTTGCGCCGCCAAACTGCAGCATCTTCTTCAGAAACCGCTCGTCGTCGCGCATCTTCTGCCAGAGCCGGAATATCCAGTAAAGAGCGAAGATGGTCAGCACGAGACCGATCGCCACAAGCCTCGACGACACCGGCTCAAAAGGTGCATTGTGCCCGAACGTCAGCAGCGGCGCTGCATGCCAGATCAGCAGACATAGCACTGCAACAAATACCACACTCGTCGACCACTCGACGAGCCAGAGCAACACGCCCGCGAGCAGCAACGCAATCAGGAGCACGCGCATGCCGACCCCGGCCAGAGGTTTGAGTCCGCCAAATGCGACAAGTGGCCCGACAAACCAGATGACCAGACCAACGATCACCAGCGCGAGGAATGCAAGAAACTGGCGCGATGCCAAAAACGATAGGAACTTCTTCATGTCATATCCCGGAAACGGATCCGGCTCATTGCGCAACGCTGATCTCGACGCGCCGGTTCTGCGCGCGTCCTTGTACAGTGCGGTTGTCGCCGATCGGATCGGCATCCCCCTTGCCGATCGCCTCGAGACGGGTCGCCGGCACGCCGGCAGCCTGCAGCATCTGCATGACTTGGGTAGCCCGTTCTTCCGACAGCGCTTCATTCGATGCGAACTGGCGGCTGCGGATCGGCACGTTGTCTGTATAGCCGAGCACGGTCACCTTGCCGGGCACCTTCGCGATCTCGCCAGCGATCTTCGCGATCAGCGGCCCCATCGTTGCCTTAACCGATGCACCACCGGGTTGGAACATTGAGTCGCCGCGGAAAGTCACTGCACTGTGACGTGAATCCTCGTCGACGCTTACCGTGCCGGCAGAAATTTCGGCCTTGAGCAGTTGCTTTAAATGCAATTGCTGCGGCGCTGGCGGCGGTGTCATACGCGCTATGTCGGCGATCTGCTTCTGGACGTCGGCACCCCGACTCAGCAGTTCATACTTGAACCAACCAAACAGGCCGAGCAGAATTACCGACAGAATGGTCACCGTGACCCATACCGGAAAATCGTAGAACGACAACCGCTTACCCTTCACATCCGATTGCCAGTGGGGCGAAAGCGTCATCGGCACCGCTCCACGCTGCGCCGTGATCTCGTTGTAGAGGCGCTGGCGGACTGCATCGTGCTTGCGCGAACCGTTGGCCTCGTGTCGGTAACGTCCTTCGAAGCCCAGGCTGAGAATGCGGTAGATGACTTCGAGGAGATCATGGTGGTCGCGCGGGTCTTCCAGTAGCCGACCAATCAGCAGGTATACCTTCTCGCCGCCCTGGCGGTCCTCATGGAAGGTCGTAGCGAGGCCGCTGCTGATCCACTCCACCCCGTTCTCGCCGCTTTGTCCCCACGTCGTCTGCATCGCCATCTCGTCGAGCGCAGTGGACAGACAGTAGCGCGCGCCGATCATGTGGTCGCGGCGGATACTCACCTGCTCGCACAGCTTCTGGAACGTCCCGACTTCCTGTACCAGCACATCGCGAAATGTGGCGATCGCCTGTTTCGACTCCAGACGAAGATCTTGCATGTCGGCCTGCGCGCGCAGTAGTACCCGCGAGGCTTCCAGTAGCGGGTTCCTTGCCACACCTACCCTCGCGAGACGCTCGTCAAAGGCCTCCGGCGGTCCCGCCTTGAGTCGTGTCTGCACGCCATCCTTAGCATTGGCGACCACGGCGTTGACATCGCTGGTGGAATGTGTGTCGGTCGAAATGTGCGGGGAGACCTTGGGCGAAACGATACCGGACACGTCACTAACCTTTACCATGCGCTTAGTCCCCTACGCAGGCAGTCGTGCTGCCAATTAGCGCGCAGCCGCACTCGGTGTGGTGCCCATGGAGCGCCACACGCACGCCACCGATCGTGAAGGTCGGGTGCGCCTCGATAATCTTGTTGATGCCGTGTGGCCGTCCATCCGAATACTTCTGCGGGCAGTCGACCAGGTCGAACAGCCGCGCAATCCGTTTGCCGCCAACATTGTGTGTGTCCGAACCGGAGATGACCCGGCCCCCGTGCGAAGTCAGGTCGCCGACCACGATAATCTGCATTGCCATGTCCATTCCTTTGCCCAACGCGTTCTCTATAGGGCAGCATCAGTTTCTACGTCGCGTTTGCGCTTGAGTTCGTCCCAGACGTGACGCGGGACGGTGTCCATCACGGAGCCGAAAGATTTGCCCTTTTCCCTGCCTGCCAGCGCATCGTAGATGCAACGGTGGTGGTCGAAGTCAGAACCATAGAGGTAACTGTGATGACAAAATGCGAATCGGTCAGCAGGCTCAGAGAACCCCCATTGCACGGCCCGCTGGTAGCGGGGTAGAAAGTCGTTGAACCGTTCCAAGTAGGAACCGCCCAAGTCGGCCAGACCGGTTTCCACAAGCGACGCCAGCAGTTCGTCGGGTTCGGTGTGGGCGCACAGTGCATCGACATCGGACTGCTCCAGCTCGATCCTGATCGAGCGGCATATGCGGGCGCCCGTGAGCGAGTCGTTCTCGATGCGTTGCCAGTGCTCGTGACGGCCCCGGTACATCCATCGCTCAATCGGTCCCATGAATATGCCGCCGATCTGATCGCCCCATACCTTGAACACGGCGTCCGTGATGCGCGGGTCGAAATAGCGCACCATGGCCGTCATGCCATCGCCAATGTCGGCGAACAAGAATGCCTGCAGATGCGCAACTAGCGTCTGGGGCTCAACGCGGCTCCAGACCAGCGATAGGCAAGGCGATTGGCGATCAATCCGGTCAAGTTCGACTACCCAGTCAGCCTCGGTATCTGTGATTGGCGCCAGAAACAGCGAAGCCGGCCCCAGTTCTTCTTCCGGCAGGCCGGAATAAACGGAACGAAAGTCTGCACCAGACTTTTCCAGCAGCGGGTAGATAAGAGCTGGACTGGCCCCGGCATCGATCAGGCAAAGGAGGCGTGCGCGCGCCCGCGTGGCATTCGACATCATTCCTGCGCCATCCGATGAGCGAGCGTCACGGCGGGCACACGCAGCCGGAATCGGGCACGTTTGTTTGTCCGGGATTCGTCGTTCATGCCACCTCCGTTTCCTGCGGGGCCGCATTGGCCTCGTTCAGCGCCACCAGAAGCGGATCGAAACCGAGCAGGCTGGCCCGTTTGTCATCTCCGATAAAAACGACGCGTGGCCACAAATAACCGCCCGGGGCGTATTCATGGAAATACGGCACGCGGAACCAGCAACGACTGTCATGCACGTAATCGTCGAAGAGCTTGATGGCCGCATCGGGCAATTGCCTAGCCGCCTCCAGCGAGGCGTGCTGCAAAAGGAACGAACGCGCCTTCTCGACCGGCTGTAGGACCACATCGTCAGCCACGTCGTAGCTCCGGAGCCCGACGGTGCGCACCGTGTTTAGCATGACGCCATCGACCAGTCGCACCTTTAGTGAAGCTCTGCCCCGCGGATCATCCCGGATTCCGTCATGCGCCACGGAAAGCTGTGGCGACGGGGACGGAAGCACATCTTCGCGAACTGCGTGAGGGCCGGGCTGCGCAGTCGCATGAACCTGCCAGCGCTGCAGTTCATCGGGGTACAGATGACCCAGGAGCAGCCTCATCTCTTCGGCTCCCTGCCGCAGGTCCGTCTGGTCGTTCGTGCCAACGTCGTAGGCCGTTTCGCCCGGACGCGCGGAGTTGGGTGGGTCGTTGGGCCCGGGTTTTGCGTCCGGGTGGGCCACTTGACCACACAGTTCTTCCGTGCGCTTGGTCTTCGCGGCCTTAATGCTCGAAATCTGGCTTTCAGCCGCAGTCACACCGAACCAATCGTAGCGCCGCTCCGCCCCGCCCATCGCCTCCCGTTTCTGCTGTTCAGCCTGTTGCAACTGCGTATTCAGTTCCTGCATCTGCGGATCGGTCTTCGTCGCTTCGTCGACGCCGAATGCAACCTGCTCGGGGTTCTTCGGATCTTCCTTTGCCCGCTTGAAAAACGGCTGCTCGGTAACGTAGTCAGCCGTGCCGATCTGGGCGCGCAGCGTGCGCCAGCTGAGCAACTGCCCCATGCCGAATGTGATGACATCTTCGATACGCATGACCGATGGCTTGGTCCCAAGCCACGCGTTGAAGGCCGCTATCGTCGAGGGGGCAAGTGCGAAGTCCTTCTTCAGATCATCGTTCTTGTTAATTGCATCTGCCCGCTTAAGCGGCACCCCATATTTGAGCGCGGCGATATACATGTCGTGCAACGGTATCTGGCTGAGCTTCCGCGAATCGTCGCCCTGTCCCTTGTCGTCACACGCCTTGCCCTGTTCACCGGGCGCATAACCGCCGCCGACATCGGAATGCACACCGGGATAGCCGATTTCGTGCCGTATGTCACCCAGATAGTTGTCGCCCTTCCTGATCGAATCGAGGGGAAAGCTCATGCGCTGTTCGTGAATTGAAAACGCATGCACGCAGGCCTTGACCTCAACGGGAATTGCCATTGCACCGCCGCTGGCAAACGCGTCATGCCCAGCAAAATCGCTAACGTTCAATGCCACGCGAGTGGAATCGGGGGGGCCAACCGATGCGACCGTGTCGAACAGACCCATGAAGTTGATCGTGTAGGGCAGTGCATATTTTCCGGCATTGTCGCCGAGCTTACCGCCCGGAGCCCATTCGTTGATGAGCCTGTGGACGAACGCCCGGGCACCGGCCGCGCCGCGCGAAAAGCCGATTACGTTAATCCAGATCTGCTTGACCGTACGGGGCCATGCGCTATCGTCGACGGCATCTTTCATTGCGCCGCCAAGCTGCTTGAGATAGGGGTTAAAACCGGTCATGTTTCCATCTGCACCGGCGATGGAGAGCCGACGCGCATCATCAACAGAAAGGAGTTCCCGTGTCTTATCCTTGCCAAGCGCGGTATACACTGCGTTCAGCACACGCGTATAACCCCACACACAGCGCGCGCTGAAGCCGGCGGCCATGGCCTTGCCCATCGAGCTATAGCCGGTTTCATGGATCTGCGGGAACGGCGTGCCAACGCCTGGAATGTAGTACTTGAAAATACCGTTGCGCGAGTCGTCCACTGCGGCATTGAAAAGCCGCGCGACGTTCGTGTGGGCCTTCTTGATCGAATCCCTCCAGATGTTGTTGTCCTCGGCGTCGTTGTTGTTGGTGCCGTCGAAGAACAGCGTGATGTGCAGCGTCTGCGGACACGACATGGTCGGGTCCGTCACGCGACAGATCCCGGTCGCCCAAGCGTCATCGCTTTCCTTTTTCGTCACACGGCCAGTTGCTGGCATCTTCTCAGGCCACACCAGACTCATTGCGCATTCCCTCCCTTGCGATACAGCCGATTCCATTCGTCATCACGTACCCCCTGAACGATGTAGGGATCGTTATCGGGTGGACGGTGGTTGAGATCGTTGCCTCCAGCGCTGTTGCCGTCGGCAACCATCAACCGGACACGATCGCCCGGCAGAAAGATCACCCATATGCTGCCGACCTGATGGCCGTCGTACTTGGCAATCTGCACGTTCTCGGCCTTGTACCAATAGCCCGGTGTCTTGCCATCCTGTTTCTTGTCCACCAACCACCGCACAATCAGCCGCAGGTCTGGCTGCCAGTCGTGTGGAATGCTGGTGCAGCACGTTTCCGCCCCACCACCAGAAGGATCACCATCGTCATGGACCGGCATAACGTTCGGGCCTCCGCCGCCAATGTGTGTACCGGCTGGTCCGGCCAGTTCCCACGTATGGATGTACCAGGGGGTATAGTTCAGAGACTTGCTTCCGCCGCTCAAGAGTTCAATCTGAGGTTGCACCATGACATGCGTGGTCGCGCGTGGCGGAGACTCGGCGCACGCTGAAAGCGACAGCACGATAGCCGACAGCAGGCCAGCGCATCGCCGCAGGTGTCGTAAAGTAGAGTTCATTGCGTATTCCCTCCCTTGCGATACAGCTGGTTCCATTCGTCATCACGTACGCCCTGAACGATGTAGGGATCGTTATCGGGCGGACGGTGGTTGAGATCGTTTCCTCCCGAACTATTGCCGTCCGAAACCATCAGCCGAACCCGGTCACCTGGCAGGAAAATGGCCCATATGTCGCCCACTTGGTGACCGTCGTACCTAGCAAACCGCACGTTCTCCGCCTTGTACCAGTCGCCCGGTGCCTTTGCGCCAAACTTCTTGACATCCTTGAAAACCAACCAACGAACAGTCAGTTGCAGGTCTGGCTGCCAGTCGTGTGGAATGCTGGTGCAGCACATGCCACTGCCGCCAGACGGCCGGCCATTGTCTTGGACAGGCATCGCGTTGCGTCCCCCGCCACCAATACCCGTTCCAGTCGGACCACTCAGCTCCCATGTATGGATGTACCAAGGGGTGTAATTCAAAATGCCAGAGTCTCCGCTCAAAAGCTCGACCCTATGCGGTATCACTAGATGCCTAGCTGCGGATGGCGGAGACTCGGCGCACGCCGAAAGCGACAGCGCGATGGCCGACAAGAGGCCAATGCCGAGGCGCAGGTATCGTGAAGCTGGAGTCATTGTCTATCCCTTCCTCGCGTTACAGTTGGTTCCCCTCACCAGACCGCCACATCTGCGCGATATGGGGATCGTCATCAGGCGAACAGTGGTCAAAATCCCTTCCTCTGCATCTGTTTCTGTTCGAGAACATTAATCGCGAGCTTCAATCCTGATGATCGCCTGATCAGTGACCAGATATTGGTAGCGGTCATCCGCTATTCCCGCATCGTGAACGCCGCCGTCTTTTGTCCAGACAAAGTAATGTGTTTGATTGTTGACGTTGTATGTGCCAAATACTTTTGAACCGTCAGAGGACATACCCAACGCCATAGAGGATGAACTCTCGGGAATCAGGGTCTTAGGACCTTCTTCTTGGGTCCAGCGAAACGCTTTAATATTCCCCGCTCTGTACGTACCGTCATTTGCGTTTCCCACGATAACTGCCCCGTTGCTTGAAACCCCCATCCACAGGGACAAGCCGTCACCCTCGCCTACTTCGCGAATGAACTTCACACCCGTCGATTTTGTCCAGCGAAAGGCTATGGCGTAGTCCCGCTTCTCGTCAGCAGCCCAACCCACAATTGTCGAACCATCACGAGAAATACCGAGCGCCGCCGTATCTGTGAGCTTCATCGCCTGGAAATACCTGTCATCCGCGAGCGACTGCACCCCCTCCCGTTCCGTCCAGTAGAAAGCTTGAGGATCGTAGTCACGGTGCCAGAATGTTCCGGCAACGACCCTCCCGTCATTCGAGATACCAGATGTCTCCACCTGATGCCAATCCGAACCAAATTTCTGAAGGCCCTTCCTTTTAGATAGAAGGAACCCTTGCGACTTGCCATCGCTGCTGATGACTGCTCCGCTAACGACCGATCCGTCTGCCGAAACGTTAAAGGCTCGCGATATTTTCGCGTCGGGAATCCCCACGTTCTGAATGCCTGTTTGAGCAGTCCAACGAACGGCGGTCGACGTTCCGCGAAGCAGATTCGCTGCGATTCCGACGATTACATCACCGTTCATCGACGCAGCCTGCATATTGATTACATCTCTGTTGCGAGGTGTCTGAATAGCGACTGCCCGAATAGGCCATGGCGACGAACCTGCCGGCTCTACGTGAGCGGATGAGGGAGATTCGGCGTAGGCTGAAAGGCACAGAACAGCGACCCAAGCCAGGCTGACGGCGACGCCCCGGCGCAGATGTCGTGAAACGGGATGCAATGCCATATCCTCAAGGTCTCCGGATTAACGCAGCACGAGTGCCGAACCGCCTTTTGCAGCCTTCAGCAAGCACTCAATGCAGATTTTCTTCGGCGCAAGATCGACGGGAACGTCTCGCGGCCCTGGCAAATCATGCGTCGCCGCGTGCGCGACAAACTTGCCCGTCGTGCCATGCACGATGCCAGTGGCATCCATCTGCGTGAAGCTGCCGTTGGTTTCCAGGCGAATTGACCGTTTTCCACGTAGCACGATTTCATCTGCTTCGAGAAGGATCTGCTTCTGTGCCCGCACGACAATCGATTTCGTCAGTGCGTGAAGCACAATGTCGCCCGTCGCTGCGACGAACTTCACCACCCCCTGCTGCGCAATCAAGCGAATGGTGTCACGCACGCTCGCAAAGAAACCACGTCCGCTCGCGATCCCGACATGGCCTTCGCTGGTAACTGCGACCTGTTGAGCAGCGATATGTGCGGTCGCTGGTGTAACCAGTTCGACACCGGCCTTCCCCGCGATTACAAGATGCGGCTCGGCCAGTTCCGGAAAGGTGTTGGCGTCGCTGGTGCTTCCGCGGATCTGCTGATTCTGGGCAGCGATCGTTTTCGCAAGGTCCGACTGGTGTCCGTCGGCATCCTGCGCTTCAGCCTCGTGAGCAGCCTGGCTCAATGCATCGTGAAGACGATACGCGTCATCGAGTTGGCCCAACGTCTGGGACATTTCCTTCACGTGCCCTTGAGCGCCAGCGTGGTCTTGCGTCGTGATCAGCATCCCCAGCGTCGAGCGCATCACCCCCCACAGGCTGGTCACAAGCTCGAAACCACGGCCTCGCTCACCCTGCCTGCCAGAATTGCCCGCAATGCGCGTGATATACCCCAAATTCAGCTGCGAACTGCCCTCGTCGCTCGACAGATGCGCCTGGATTTTTCCGTTCGTATCGTCAAAAGCAAGCGTATTCGCCCGCCTGCCCCCGACCTCCCGGCTGCGATAGCCGGCCAGCGCCTGGTTCTTCGGCAATTCGAACGGTGGCATGTTGAATGCATTGGCCGCGCTACCAACAATGATTGGCAAATCCGGATCGCCGTTGACGAACGCAATTTCGACCTCGTGCCCCCGGCGCGGCAGAAAGATTCCCCCGAACTGGTCACCATGCCATGCACCCGCGACGCGCACCCAGCAACTCGAACGCTCGTCGTTCTTCCCCAACCTGTCCCACAGGAACTGGAGCTTCACGCGGCCATACGCATCAGTCCAGATTTCCTGATCATCGGGACAGGTGACGACCGCATATTCGACACCGGTGATGCGCGGCTTCGCGACCGTGCGCAGCAGCCGGAATGGCTCGTTGGTCGGCTGCAGCGTAAATTCCGCTTCGCAGTGGTACCGCTGGGCAGCACCCGACGCTTCGCCAACGTCTTCAATCGTCAACCTGCAACCGATAACCGCGTACTCGCGATTGGCCGCATTTTGCGGATAATGCGACAACGTAAAAGTCTGACCAGTCACTAAACCGCGCAGATTCCCCTTGCCGAACGCCCTGAGCCCCTGGCAGCGGTATGCCTGCATCTGCACGAGCGTCAAATACTCCGCCTCGGTGCGCGGATCATTGTGATCGCCGGAAACGCCAGCGGCACCTGCCTGGGGCTGCGCATAATCGCCCCACGTGTAATGTTCCTGTTTGGCAAGCCCCGTATCGCGAGGATCTTCGCGCCCGACCTTCAGGTCCGCGCGCGGCCACGTATAGTCGTAGTCGACACTGGTCACTGCACCCGTCGTGAGCTCATGCGAGACCGACAGATCGTGAATATGCTCCTCGTCGATACGTCGGCCGGTCGGCGCCTCATAGCGGATCGTCGCGTAAGCTTCGCCAAGCGGCTTGAGTGCCCCCATCGAATCGGTCAGCACGAGCCGGTGCTTGCCTTCACTATGCTCGAAGAAATAGAAGATGCCCCACTCTTCCCACAACCGCTGCAGGAAAGTCCAGTCGCTCTCGAAGTGCTGACGTTGAATATCGCGCTTCGGCCATGCCTTGTTGGGGCGTGGCGTCGTCAACCGCTTCTCGACCGGAAACGGGTAAGCCGACAACACCGAGTCGGTAATCTCGACCACCGACATATCCTGGAAGATGCGACAGTCGCAATTCTTCGTTGCCTGCCACAACCATGGCCGCAGGGTAAGCGCATACACGATCGAGCGACCGTCCTCCCGAAGAAGTTCTGCTCGACTCACAATGCCAGTGACTTCGCGCGTTCCCGCACCAACATTGGCCAGGCCCGAATCGCCCGCGAGACCGGGAATGAAATGACCTCGGCCTTCGAGCTGAATCGAGACCGTGACCTCCGTGCCGATCAGTTTGTCGAGCGGAACGTTCGCGGCGATGCTGTGCGAAAACCCCAGCGCATCCGGTGTTTTCAGTTCAAGCGTGTACTCGAACAGCTCGCCGATGGTTTCCCCGCCGCTAAACTTGACCGGCGTGAGGATCGGCTCGTTGCCGTACATCGGCAGCGCTGCGCCGGCGACCGACAGGGTACGAGGTGCTTCAAACAAGGCCATCTGTTTCTCCGTTCATGATCGGTATTCGCGCTACTTACGCGCGCACACCCCACAGCTCGAGTTTCAGCGACGGAAACTCTCCTGCCACGTGCAACGCCAAACCACCATGTCGCACAACTTCCTCCCAGAGCGGCCCGCCCTGCGTCAATTCGTAATAGACGTAACCCGCATTGAATGGAATCTGCCGCGGCGGCACCGGGAGTGCCTGCAAACCGATGCCCGGCATATGGCTGCGCACGAGGCTCGGCAACTTGTCGGACGGACCGGCCTTCGCCTGAGCGGCGAACTGGTGCTGCAACACGTCCGGTGGCATCGCCGCATGCACGGCGAGCACCATTGCGGTAAACCCCTGCATGTCGACCGGATCGACGACCGCATTGCGCATGCCGTGTCCCAGATCCTCCAGCCCGATGCTCTGCGCGCTACGAACCAGCACGGCATTGAGCAACCGATGCGTATCGTCGACAACGGGCTTCAGGCACAGATGCGGCGTCGTGTGCTGATACGGCGGATGAGATTCGAGCGGCCGCCGCGTATCTGTTCGAAGATGCGTGGACAACTCCCCGGCCATGCTGATCAACAACGCATAAACGTCCGCCGGCGACGTGGCCGGGACGCGCAACAGATGCTGCAGCATCGGTTCGTACCGATTCAGGATCTGCAGCAACAGGTAATCAGTCACTGTCGCCGCGCTCGCCGTGGTGTCGTCGGTACCCGCGAGTCGTTGCGCAAGCGCATTCGCCCGCAGACGCGCGAGGTCGTGAATTTTCATGACCCAGCTCGTAAGCTGGTCGCTGGCGCCATACCCCGACACTGGCGGCACAAGCGAATCGTCAAGCTCGATGCTGCCATCTGCCCGGATGGTTTTCACGCGCGTAAGCGCTAGGCCGATCCATGCGTCGCCCATCTCCTTTTCCGGTAGCAACCTCAATCGCAGATTCGACAACTGCACCGGCTCAGGCGCAAGCCCGATCGAATTCGTGTCGCGCAACTCGGTGTCAAACACCAGATAGCGCGCCAGCGAATCGGGCGTGCTGTCGAAGGTCGTTTCCTCGCAGTTCGGCAAACGAACGGGCACAGCCAGGTAAATCACCTGGTCCAGGTGTTCCGGCCGAATCGTCAGCGGCGGCGGCAGCGGCGTGTTACCCGGTGCATCGAACGGCGTGCCGTCTGCAAACACACCCGCAGCCGACTTGACGATCACCTTGCCGAACGCGAGGGATTCGAGATCGAGTGCGAAGTGGGTGAAACCGAAGAAGAATGGCGACAGCGGCGCCGCACGCATATGCGCGTATTTCTCAAAATATCGGTCCTGCTGCTGAAACAGTTGCGGACGAAAAAACAGCCCCTCCTGCCAGGCGACCTTTGCGTACCAGCTCATGCTTGTCTTCCGTTTCGTTGCGCGACGCGCTTCATTTCTTCGTTTCAGCGATCTTGACTGCATTCGTGTCAAGATCGATGGTCAGTTTCAGCTTGGGCATGGCGAAGCTGTACCACGCCTTGTCGAGCGTGGTCGGCATGGTATAAACCGTCCGCCATACCGAATTCGGCAGATCACGATAAGCGGCGATCACGCCGATTGCCGTCGTTGCCGGATCCGGCCGACGGATAATCGTCTGGTGCTCACCGGGACGCAGTTGCATCTCGTCGCGTTTCACGACGTCATCAGCCAGCACGGTCTTGTCCTGCGTCTGAAGCGTGAAGAAGTCGGCCGCCTTGAACGCGCCATCGTTCTTCAACTCATAAACGCGCACGACGATCGGCGCCGGCCGGCTGCGATCATCGGGATTGACGCCGGGCAGCGCGTTCACGCTCATTTCGAGCCGAATCGGCTCCTTCGGTTTCGGTTCGCCGCTCGCGCAGGCGGCAAGCGCAACAGCACAGACGAGCGCGGGAACGGTCATGATCGAACGCATGCAGGATTTACCTTGATTGACTGCGAGAAACACCGCGCACACGCAGGGAGCAGACGGGCCGCCCGGCACGCGGTGTTTCATGGGCTTATGCTTCCTTGTTGCCCTTGATGTCGAAGCTTGCCGTGACAGCACCGCCGCTACCGCCCTGCGCGTTCTGCACGACGTACTCCTGCTTCACCTTCGCGAACGAAAGCGACACCGTTTCGCGGCTCTTCTCGGCATCCGTCTTGCTGCCCGACGGCTTCACGCGCGTGACGATCACGTCGCTCATCGTGAGCTTCAGGTACTCGAGCGGATTACCGCCGGCCTTGCGCATGACCAGCGTCGCCTGATCGATGTGCTTGCCCGTCAACGCATACTTCATCAGGTTGGGGCTTGCGCGATCGATGCTGTGATCGAACGTCAGATCCTTGACCGTGGCCTTGCCTGCGCCGCCGCCGCTGCCCGAATGCATCGTCGATTCCTGCTGAATCTCCCAGTCCCAGTTCAGGACCTCGATCTCGTCCTTGTGCTTGTCGTCGAGCGACTCGCCATTGATGCCATCGATTTTCAGAAAAATATCCTGAGCCATCTCTTCACTCCACGTTATTGCTGATGATGAAATCGACCGGGTTCAAAGTGCATCGTGCCCGGCCACACGAGTATTCCCACCGACATGTCAGGCGGCCTCCTTGATCGACGGCAGCTTCGTCACGAGACGAAGCGACACGGTCAACCCTTCGAGCTGGAAGTGCGGACGCAGGAAAAACTTGGCCTGGTAATAGCCTGGATTGCCCTCCACGTCTTCGACCAGCACTTCAGCCGCGGCCAGCGGCCGGCGCGCTTTCGTGTCCTGCGACGAGTTGGCGGGATCGGCATCGACGTAATGCATGACCCATTCGTTGAGCCAGCGCTGCATGTCCTCGCGCTCCTTGAACGCGCCGATCTTGTCGCGCACGATGCACTTCAGGTAGTGCGCGAAGCGAGAGCACGCGAACAGGTACGGCAAGCGTGCTGACAGGTTCGCATTGGCAGTGGCGTCCGCGTCGTGATACTCGGCCGGCTTCTGCAGCGATTGCGCGCCGATGAAGGTCGCGTGATCCGTATTCTTGCGATGCACGAGCGGAATGAAGCCGTTCTTCGACAGCTCGGCTTCACGCCGGTCCGAAATCGCGATTTCGGTCGGGCATTTCATGTCGACGCCGCCATCGTCCGTGGGGAACGTATGGCACGGCAGATTCTCGACCGTGCCGCCCGACTCGACCCCGCGAATCAACGAACACCAGCCATACAGCTTGAACGAACGGTTGATGTTGACGCCCATTGCGTATGCTGCATTTGCCCAGCCATAGCGGCTGTGATCCGAGCCGTTCGTGTCTTCCTCGAAATCGAATTCGTCGACTGGATTGGTCTTCGCACCGTACGGCAGACGCGCGAGGAAACGCGGCATGGCAAGTCCCACGTAGCGCGCGTCTTCGGTGTTGCGCATGGAGTTCCACGCGGTGTATTCGAGGTTTTGCGTGAAGATCTTCGTCAGGTCGCGCGGATTGGCGAGCTCTTGCCACGATTCCATCTGCAGCACCGACGGCGCGGCGCCGGTGATGAACGGCGTATGCGCCGCCGCCGCGACCTTCGCGATCGATCCCAGCAAGTCGACGTCCGGCGGCGTATGGTCGAAGTAGTAGTCGGCCACGAGGCAACCATAAGGCTCACCGCCCAGTTGGCCGTATTCTTCCTCGTAGATCTGCTTGAACAGAGGGCTTTGGTCCCACGCGAGCCCCTTGTAGCGACGCATCGTACGGTGCAACTCGGTCTTCGAAACGTCCATGACGCGGATCTTCAGATGCTCGTCGGTCTCCGTGTTCGACACGAGATGATGCAAGCCGCGCCAGGCCGATTCCAGCGCCTGATAATCGTCATGATGCAGGATCAAGTTGATCTGTTCGGAAAGCTTGTGATCGATCTGCGCAATGATCGCCGCGATGCTCTTGTAGGCGTCGTCGCTGATCGTGGCGGTCTGCGCCAGCGCCTGCTCCGCAAGTGTCTGGACCGCGAATTCGACCGCTTCACGTGCCTGCTCGGTTTTCGGACGGAATTCCTTTTCGAGCAGATTCGTAAAATCAGACTCGGTGGTTGTTTGAGTGGAAACTGCCCGTGCTTCCTGTTTCGCCATGGTGGTCATCCTCAATCGGTTTGTCGGTCAGTTTGCGTTTTCCGCATCGGCGGCGTCGTTGTCGTTGCGCACCGGCTTCGGTGCGGCCGCGAGCGACTTCAGCAGCGCGGGATCCTGCAGCAACTGAGTGACGAGCGCCTCGGCCCCCGACTTGCCATCCATATAGGTCTGCAGGTTGGCGAGCTGCGTGCGTGCTTCGAGCAACTGGCGAAGCGGCTCTACCTTGCGGGCGATTGCTGCCGGCGAGAAATCTTCCATGCTCTCGAAGGTCATGTCGACCATCATCTGACCGTCTCCCGTCAACGTATTCGGCACAGCAAACGCGACACGCGGACGGATTGCTTTCATGCGCTCGTCGAAGTTGTCGATATCGATGTCCAGGAAACGACGGTCCGACACGGCCGGAAGCGGCTCGACCGGATGCTTGCCCGACAGGTCGGCCAGCACACCCATTACAAACGGCAACTCGACCTTCTTTTCCGAACCGTAGACCTCGACGTCGTACTCGATCTGAACGCGTGGCGCACGATTGCGCGCGATAAACTTCTGCGAACTGCTGGCGGACATGAACAGGCTCCTGGCGGTGGTTAATTGACTGCGGGTTCAGAGAACCCACTCGTCTGAACGGAATGGGATCCCTCGAAGTTGAGCGCCTGGGTTGGCGCGACAGAGGAATCGACTACGGAGATCGCGATGCGCGAGAGCGACTGCTTCGAGGTGAATGCGTCCAGCCACAGCCCGGAGAGTCGCGGCAGAATATGCTGCTCGATAAAACCGATGAGCACGCGCGCCCCCGTCTCCTGCACAAGACAGCGCGCGACGATGTAGGCGACAACTTCGTCACCGTATTCGAGCGCGATGTTGTGGGTCTCGGCCATGCGTGCGACGACGCGATTCAGATGCAGGCGCACGATGCTCGCCAGTGCGCCATCGGCGAGCGGTCGATACGGCACCGTAGTCACGCGCCCGAGAAACGCCGCCGGAAAAGTCTTCAGCAGTTCGGGCGTCAGCGCCTCCCGCAAGCCTTCCATATCGGGCGCGAGCGACGGATCGGCGCACAGGCTCGCGGTCAAATCCGAACCGGCATTACTCGTCAGCAGGATCGTCGTGTTGCGGAAATCGATGTAGCGGCCATCACCGTCTTCCATGTAGCCCTTGTCGAACACCTGGAAGAACATCTCGTGCACGTCACGGTGCGCCTTCTCGATCTCGTCGAGCAACACGACCGAGTAAGGCCGGCGGCGCACCGCCTCCGTCAGCACCCCGCCTTCGCCGTAACCGACGTAGCCGGGTGGCGCGCCCTTCAGGCCCGAAACGGTATGGGCTTCCTGATACTCGCTCATGTTGATCGTGATCAGGTTCTGCTCACCGCCATAGAGCGCTTCCGCAAGCGCGAGCGCGGTTTCCGTCTTGCCGACGCCGGACGGGCCCGCGAGCAGAAACACACCGAGCGGTTTTTTCGGGTCGGTCAGACCGGCGCGCGCGGTCTGAACACGTTCGACGACCTGCCTGAGTGCGTCGCCCTGCCCGATCACGCGCGCCTCGAGCGTGGTTGCGAGCGTACGCACCGCGGCCACCTCATCGGTCACCATGCGTCCCACCGGAATCCCGGTCCAATCGGAGACGATCTCCGCGACGATCGCATCGTCGACCTCGGGAAAAACGAGCGGCGCATCGCCTTGCAACTCGCTCAGTCGGCGCTCCAGCTCACGCAACGTCATGATCGACGTCGGTAGCCCTTCCGGCTCACCGTCGCCCGTGATGACACTTTCGCGTGCCGACAGCAGGATCTGCGCGGCAGTCGCCTGCTCGCGCCAACGCGCTTCGATTGCAACCTCTTCCGTCGCAAGCATGTCGATGCGTGCGCGAACCTGTGCCAATCCGTTGTCCGCGTCGAGACCGATGCGCGCTTCCTGCGCAAGCAATGCTTCCTCGGCTCGCGCCGCCGCCACGCGCTGGCGCACGTCGTCCAGTTCGCGCGGCGTGGCATGCTGGGAGAGCGCCACCCGTGCGCACGCGGTGTCGAGCAAACTGATGGCCTTGTCGGGCAGCTGGCGCGACGGGATATACCGATGCGACAGCGCGACCGCGGCGCGAATTGCTTCATCGCGAATCACCACGCCGTGGTGCGTCGCGAATGTGTGCACCAGGCCGCGAACCATATCGACCGCAGCCGTCTCGGACGGCTCGCCGACTTGCAGGACCTGAAAACGCCGTGTCAAGGCCGGATCTTTCTCGATGTGCCGCTTATACTCGGCCCAGGTCGTCGCACCAACCGTCCGAATCGTTCCGCGTGCCAGCGCAGGTTTCAGCAGGTTGGCGGCATCGCCCGTGCCAGCCTGGCCGCCCGCGCCGATCAACGTGTGAATCTCGTCTACAAACAGGATGACCGGCACGGTCGATTTCGCTGCCGCCTCGAGCAGTCCTTTCAGCCTGGCCTCAAATTCGCCTTTCATGCTGGCGCCGGCGAGCAGAGCTCCCACATCGAGCGACAGCAATCGCACATCGGCCAGTTTCGGCGGCACATTGCCGGATGCGATCGCGCGAGCGAGTCCTTCTACGACAGCGGTCTTGCCTACCCCTGCCTCACCGGTGAGCAGCGGATTGTTCTGTCGACGACGCAGCAATACGTCGATCATCGTGCGAATCTCAAGCTCGCGACCAACGACCGGATCGATTTCGCCCGCCCGCGCTCGAGCAGTCAGATCGGTGCAGTACTGCTCCAGCGGCGCGCCTTGCTTGGTCGCGGGCATTGCGCCAGACGCGTCGCCCGGCGAGGCAGCCGAAAAGTCGCTTTGATCATAGGGTGCGTCGCTGCCTTCCGGCGACCCATCGATCCACGCCGGCAGCGCGGCATCCAGCTCGTCGACGGGAATCTTGCCGAAGGTAGGCGAAATCGACAGCAGCACTCGGCGCAGATCAGGCGTCGTGACAAGCGCCGCGATGAGCCATGCGCCTCGCACGCGGCGATCGCCGAAACTGAGCGTGGCAAGCACCCAGGCGCGCTCGATGGCCGATTCGATATGCCAGGAGAAATCGCTGATCGAGCTGGCGCCAGCCGGCAGTGCGGCGAGCGCACGTGTGAAATCACGTTCGAGCGTCTCGTGTTCGATGCCGGCGTGCCGAACGATGCGGTGAAGATCGCTGTCGGGCTGCTGATGCAGCTGGTGCAGCCAATGAACAAGCTCGACGTACGGATTACCGCGAAGCTTGCAAAAACTGGTCGCCGATTCGATGGCGCGGTAAAGCTGGACCCCGAGCTTTCCGAACAGCGCCTGGCGTGAAATCGTCATGCTACTCCTTCGTTATTGTTCACTTCGGCATGTTGCGTCTCTCTCGGCAAATCATGCAGGAGTCCTATTCACGTGCCATGCCAGATGAGCCCTTCCTCGACACCAAGATCGAAATTTCCGGCTCAAATTAAACGGCAATTGCTTCACGCTGGGCGAATTATCAACATGAACCTGGCGCCGCGTCAACGGGTGAATCTCAACACGACAATGATTAACTTTCGCTCACCATACATCAACGCACCGCCTATCCAGCGAACGCTACCCGATCGTCCCGAACGGGATTCATACGATCTGCTTTCACGTCGTAACGCATTGTTATTATAGGAAAATCCCTACACCAATACATTTTCCACGAATCCCACCTCCGCAAGATATTGATTGCGATGAGTTTTGCAATTTATTGACAATTTAGCCTAACAATTAAAACCGCGATCATTAATCGTAAAATAGAAGTTGATTTATGGCGAGGTGCTCATGGAGATAGACGAGCGGTTGTTGATCGTGTTTAAAATGCGACTTTTCCGTTCGCAAACTCTCCCATGCGCTCACTCCGCCTGCCGTGGCGCCATCGACCCGAAGAGTCCGCCAAAGAGCCCGTGCCGAACCGTCCGTCGATCCAGGCAATGGACGTCGAATGCGCGAACGACCCGCCTCGTCAGGCGCTACCTGGCAGCGAACATGGCTGTTCGCCGATCTTCGAATTGATCGGCGGTACCGGCTTCGATGGGCACCATGGCCACTCGGAGAACGACGGTGGCGCATCCCTACCGCGCGCGCCGGGAAATTCGACTCGACCGCACGACGTGATCGACGACCTGCATGCGCAGTATTGGCGTGCGCTGACCGACCCACATGCGTCGCTTACCGGTTCGTGGGCCCCGCATCCTGACGAGCCGTCCCCGGATACGTTCGGGACCGATGCTCGGAAAGAATGGGAATCGGTGGATGGCGTCACTCGTTCCGGCTCGATCGAGACGCTTCTTTCCGGCGAACGTTCGCTGGAGGACGTGTTTGGGTTGCTGGAACCAGGGACCATGGTGGACCTCGACATCAACCAGACACCGGAAATCCTGCGCCTCTTTGCGCCGCCGGAATTTCACGGAGCATCGACTCGACATGCACCGGTCCTGCCACCGTCGCTTACTCGGCGCGAACATCACGCGCTTTCCATGGACAGCCCGCTGTCCGCCCCCTCACGCAAGGACGAAGGATGAACCGGCAAATTGCCTCCGAATTGCCTCAGACCCCTCGCTTGAGCGATGCGCCGCTCGCCGAGCAGATCGAGCAAGTCGAAGCGCGCGTACGCGCGCAACCGACAACAGCGGCCCACCGCTGGGCACTGTTCCAGTTGCTGTGCATCACAGGCGAATGGTCGCGTGCCATCCAGCAGTTGCAGACCTGGGCGAGACTCGATCCGGATCAGACCCACACCGCGCAGGTTTTTCGCGATCTGATTCGCGCCGAACGGTGGCGAGCGAAAGTCATGTGCGGGCAGGAGCGCCCGGGCTTTGTCCTCGAGCCGGCGCTGTGGGTCAAAGAACTGATTGGCGCGCTTCGGCTGTCGGCTGACGGGCAAAGCCAACTCGCCGACGAAGCCCGCAAAAAGGCACTGGATGCTGCACCCCTTACCGCAGTACGCACGCCGCAAGGCGTAGCGGGCTGGATCGCGGACAGCGACTCCCGTTTCGGGCCGGTCTGCGAGATCGTCACAGCCGGGCACTACCGATGGATGCCGTTCTCCGATCTCGCCGCGTGGCGGATGTCGCGCCCGACGAATCTGATCGACCTCGTCTGGGCACCGTGTGTGCTGACGCTCAACGATGACAGCATCGTCCGAGGTTTCATGCCGGCACGCTACCCCGGTTCGGACACCGCGACCGATGCACTGCGTCTGGGTCGCGAGACGGTTTGGCATGAGTCGGGACGTACCGGCGTCATCGCACTCGGGCAGAAAACCTGGACAACGGAACAGGGTGACTTCGGCCTGTTCGACTTCGCCTTGTTCGGGCCGCCCGACACGGCGTTCGGCACACCAGAAAAATGGGTAGCGGAACACGGTAACGCAACCGGAGAACCCGCCGATGACTGAGCGCATGAAATGGCATGCTTCCAGCGACGTGTTGCCCACCGGCACCCCGAGGCGGGCCAATGCACGCCTGATGCCGACCCTGCTCGATCGCCTGCGTGACGATGCCCCTCAACGGCAGGTCGAAGCGCCGGCGGAATACACCGTCACGCGCCGGCAGATGCGCGATATCGTGCAACGCGATCTGGCATACCTGCTCAATACGACGAGCATCGAGGACCAGATCGATAGAGAGCGCTATCCGCACGCGGCTGCCTCGACCGTTAATTTCGGCGTACCGCCGCTTGCCGGCACCTTCCTCGCCTCGCGGCAGTGGAACGATATCGAACGGATGATTCGCCAGACGATTACGGATTTCGAGCCGCGACTGATTCCCGATTCGCTGGTGGTATCGCCCCGCCATGCGATCGCCCCTGGCGAGCATCACAACGTCCTCGCATTCGAGGTGCGTGGCCTGCTCCACATGGATCCGTATCCCCTCGAATTCATGGTGCAAAGTTCCTTGGATCTCGAAACGAGCGAAATCCAGATTACCGGTGTGCGAAGCACGTAAGCAGGCGTGGCCCGACGACAACAACGAGACCTTACCGATGGATCCGCGACTGCTCGACTACTACAACCAGGAACTCATTTACATGCGCGAACTCGCGACCGAGTTTGCGCAGGCGCACCCGAAGATCGCGCGCCGGCTCGGCATGCAGGCCGGCGAGGTCGCCGATCCGTATGTCGAACGCCTCATCGACTCGTTCTGCTTCATGGCGGCGCGCATGCAGATCAAACTCGATGCCGAGTTTCCCCGCTTCACGGGGCGCCTGCTGGAAGTGATCTATCCGAACTACGTCGCGCCGACACCCTCGATCGCAGTCGCTCGCCTCTATCCGGGCCGGGCCGAGGGCAATCTCGCAGGAGGCTATCGTATCGCGCGTGGCACCTCGTTCACCGCTCGGGTACCGGATGGCGAAAAGACCGCGTGCCAGTTTACGAGCGGTCAGGACGTGACGCTCTGGCCGCTCACGATTACCGAAGCGCGTCTCACCGGCATCCCGCCGGATATTCCCGCGCTCGATCGTTACGTTGCGCCGGACACCCAGGTGCGCGGGGCGCTCAGATTGCGACTCGCGACGACAGGGGACGTGCGGATCGCCGATCTGAAGGGACTCGACAGGCTTCCCGTGTATCTCGCCGGAGACGAACAGGTCGCCTCGCACTTGTTCGAGCTGCTGCACGCTGCGAGCGTTGCTTCGGTGATTGCCGCGCCTGGAGAATTTGGCATGCCCGGCCATCCTCCGTCGGCCGTCACGCAGGGTGCGGTCGAACACGAGGGTTTGCGCGCCGATCAGAACCTGCTGCCGCTCACTTGGACCAAATTCCATGGACACAACCTGCTGCACGAGTATTTCGCGAGTCCCGCGCGGTTCTGGTTCTTCGCGCTCAATGGTCTATCGGAAGGCCTCTCCCGCGTGAACAGCCGCGAAGTCGAAATCGTGGTGTTGCTCGACCGGGCGCCCGGCCAGTTGGCGAACCTCGTGGACGCCACGCGATTCGCGCTGTTCTGCACACCGGTCATCAATCTCTTCAAGCGGCATACCGACCGTATCGAGATCACGCCGCGCGAAACCGAATTTCATCTGGTACCGGCCCGACTTGCACCGCTCGACTATGAGGTCTTCTCGGTCGAGACTGTATATGGGCAGGTCGCGGCGACATCCGCCGAACTCGAATTCCGACCGCTCTATCAGACGCTGAACAACGACGAAGGCAATCACGGGCGCTATTTTTCGACGCGGCGTGAACGTCGGCTCGCGTCCGACTCGGCACGCCGTTACGGTACCCGTACGCCTTATGTCGGCACCGAAGTATTCCTCTCGCTGGTCGACCAGAATGAAGCACCGTATAACGAAAACATCCGCTTTCTCTCGGTCGATGCGCTTCTGACTAACCGGGATCTCGCCACGCTCGTTCCGCGCGATGGCGTACGCGATCTCGAGACGTCGCAGTCCGCACCCGTCGAGAGCATCGGGCTCATTCGGCCACCGAGTCCGCCGTTACCACCATATGCCGAACGCGAAATGGCGTGGCGCCTGATTCGCCAGCTCAATTTCAACTATCTGCCGCTGGAAGATCTCGATCACCGCGAGGGTGGACAAAGCCTGCGTGATTTGCTCCGTCTGTATCTGTCGGATGGCGAAAGCGGCCATGGCCGCCAGGTCGAGAGCCTCGTCGGCGTCAAGACACGCCCGGTGACACGCAAGTTGCCCGGAGCCGGACCCATGACATTCGGGCGCGGTATCGAATGCACACTGACTGTCGATGAGGCCGGGTTCTCCGGTGTCAGCCCTTACCTGTTCGGCGTGATTCTGGAACATTGGCTCGCGCGGCACGTGTCGATCAACAGCTTCACTCAAACCGAACTGCATTCGATGCAACGCGGCCGCATCGCACGCTGGCCTGTACGCACCGGCACCCGCGGGATCCTCTGATGGAGCGCGCCACCCTGCCCGTGCTGGTCCGCGACAGCATGCTCTCGCCAGAACTGCTCGAACGACTGCAGGCCGAGCCCTGGCGCTTCGGATTCCTGTCGCTGCTGCGTCGCATCGGCGCGAATCCGGCAACACATTCGATCGGCGCCGCGCGCCGGCCGCAGGATGAGCCGTTCCGCCTCGGACAGCAGCCAAGTCTCGCCTTTGCCCCGCGCGAGGTCGCAAGCGCGCTGGAAGCGGGCGGGCGACTCAAGGTGCGACTCTTCGGGCTCGGCATGCTCGGCCCGAACGGGCCGCTCCCGATCCACGTCACCGAAATGGCCAAGGATCGGGAGGATAGCCGGCGCGACACGACCACGATCGACTTCCTCGACATCTTCCATCACCGGTTCTATACGCTGTTCTACCGCGCATGGGCATCGGCGCAAGCTGCGGCAGGCCTCGATCGCAGGGACGACGAACGGTTTTCGTTTTACGTCGCGAGCCTCACCGGCCAGGACGTCGCGGAAATTGGCGATCGTCCCCTTCCCTCGCATGCACGTCTTGCCGCCTCGCCGCACATCGTGCGGGAGTCGCGAAATCCGGACGGGTTATGTGCCACGCTCGAACACTACTTCGGCGTCCCGGTCACGATCGAGGAGAACGTATTTCACTGGATCGAAATCGATCCGGCCGATCAAGGTCGCATGGGGCGACCGGGAACCGCCGCGACCATGGGGCAAGGCGCGATGCTCGGCCGCGTCGCACCGGATCGTCAGCATCGATTTCGCATCGTCATCGGGCCGGTCGATCTCGACGCGTACCTGCGCTTCACCCCCCAGGGTGAAGACTTGCCGCGGCTCGTCGAATGGGTCCGGGCATTTGTCGGCTATGAACTCGAATGGGAACTCGAGTTGCGCATCCGGCCGGACAGCGCCCCGCCAGCCGTGATGGGTGGGACTCAGCGCATGGGTTGGTCCGGCTGGCTCGGGCAGCCGAGTCCTGACAAACCAATTACCGGCATGCGGTTCGAACCCGAGCGTTACGCACGCTACCTCGAGCGCCGCAGCACCAAACAGAAAAATTGACGATGAGCAAAAATCAATCAGCCAAGCGGGCCGAGCCCGGCAAGGCCTCGCTCGCACCGCACCATGACTGGCTGTCGCCGGTAAGCGACGCGACGCCCTG
This sequence comes from Burkholderia sp. BCC1988, assembly GCF_905339895.1. Lineage (NCBI taxonomy): Bacteria > Pseudomonadati > Pseudomonadota > Betaproteobacteria > Burkholderiales > Burkholderiaceae > Burkholderia > Burkholderia sp. BCC1988. Next base: position 56,046 of record NZ_CAJPHA010000011.1, on the reverse strand, counting down.
TGGCCCCGATCTCGAGTACGACCACGATTTCGTTGTCCTGTTTGCAAGTGCGGCACCCAAGCAGGATGTGCAGTACGGCTCGTTCGTCGGCGCGCCTGACCCGGTCAACTGGAGCGAGCTTGAACGGGACTGTCGACGGCTCATGATACGAACGAAGGACATCCGCGTTGCAGTCCTTTTCGCACGGTGTCGCGCTCGACTCGCCGGCGCCGCCGGTCTCGCGGAGGGCACGGGGTTGCTGGCTGCATGGCTACAGCACTTCGGAGCGCACGTTCACCCGCAACCGGACAGCGACGGCGAACCCGACGCGGCACTTGAAATGCGGATGAATGCGCTGCAAGCGCTCGCCGATCCTGACGGGTTGCTGGCAGACGTACGGGAAATCGTGCTCGCGAAGTCGACGCTGGCTCGCCTGCAAGTGCGTGACGTCGAACGCGCGTTCACGTATCCGCGGCCGCCCGATGCACTCGCGCCGGAGTCGGTTACGCAGCAATTGCAGGACCTGCAGGACCGCGAGCCGACGATACTGCTGGGCTTCGGCGAAGCCGACGCGAATCTTGCCGCGATCAACGCGTGGTGCGTCACACACCTTGAGTCGCACCTGCCCGATTTTTCGCCATTGACCCGCCTGCTTCGGCATTTGCGCATGAGCACGGGTCCGACCGAATCCGAAGCGGATCCATTGCCCGCCTTCCATACTGTCGACGAGGGAAGCTTCGACGATACCGACCCGGCCCAGGAATCTTCGCCGACCATTACCGCCCTGGACGCTATCGGAAGATCCTTACCGCCCGAGGTGGCGTTGCGCGCCGACCGTACACCGGCCGACAGGAAAGCCGCGCTGGACTTGATTCGCTCAGCACGTCAATGGTTCGAGATCAATGAGCCGAGTAGCCCGATTCCCGTACTGCTCAAACGAGCGGAACAGTTCGTCGGAAAGCGCTACGCGGAAACGGTCAACGCGATACCGGCCGATCTCCTTGCCCAATGGGAGCAAGCCGACCCAGTATGATCAGACGATAGTCTCTCGGTCGCACACGACAGTCTCGAAAGCAGCCGCGAACCACTAAATACTGTCAAGTTTGATCGAGTGACCGTGCAAGAACCGTGGCGGTGGGTGAACATGTCAGCACTTTTGGCGAAGAGATGTCGGCCCGGGATGGGCGCGTTTCGCGATTGATCGTGCCGATCAGCCAGAGCGGTTGCGCAGGAAACTTATGGGTATCCGGCGTGGTTTGCGTTAGAGCGGACGCCATTCGACAGCATCCGCTTGGCGTGCTATCGGGAAAGTCAATCTTTCCTGTCGGCGTTCGCCGAATCGATTTCACACGACCGGTTGCACAATGCGGTTCTCAATCTTGACGTGGCTTGCGGTGGTCGCGACCGTGACGGCAACTGCGTCCGTGCCTGTGCGGGCACAGTCGAGCCGACTCCACTGTTTCGATGAAAAGGGACAACCGGTCGCATCGTCGGCGCACTGTTTCGAACTGAACTTGCCCAGCGACACAAACCCACATTGGTTCGCCTGGCTGCCTCCCCGGGGAATTGTGCCCGACGCAGGTATCGCCGTATCGGGGATCACCGATCACGGCCGGCTCGTGCCGACGGCAATTGGGGCAGCCGAGCCCGACAATCGGACCGATCGCGCCATGCTGCCAATCAACATTCCCCTTTTGTCCGACCTCACGTTCCGTCCATTCGGACAGGAAGAACGCACGAGCGTATATCGCATTCGCGCGGGCAATGCACTCGCGATTTCTTGCCAGCCAGGACGCCAGCCGGCCGGCATCGTGCTGACGCAATCGCATGCGGCATGGCCGCACGGTGCCGCCGGCGCCGTAGTGCTGGCCGCGCGAGGCGACACCGGCTTCCAGTGGGGACTCGCCGCCGTTGGCCACGACCCGGGCGCGGTTTATCCGCTTCAGCAATCACCGGACAACGGTCGATTGAGTGGTCGCATCGATCTGTCCAGTGCGCCGGCAGGAACGGTTGGCGTGGATGCCACCATCGTGCTCGCATGCCCGTCCGAGGGTGGCCGTATCGAAGTGACTGACCTACGTGTCATGCCCCGCCCGGTAGCCGTGGAAGGTGGACTGGCCGCGTGGGTATGGCAACGCGGCCGATGGCAGGACGGCGGTAATGAACTGATTGCGGACGCGGCACGATACAAGATCACGCGCCTCTACATCGCATTGCCGATCGCTGACGGCGACGTGGTCGACGCAGCGGCCCTTCGAAACTTCGTTGCGCGCGCACGCGGAGCCGGCATCGACGTCTGGGCCGTTGAAGGCGATCCCGAAATGGTTACCGCCACCGGTAGTGAACTGGCCATTGCGCGCTTGCGGGCGATCGGTCGGTATCAGCGTGCATCGACTGATCAGACACGGCTCGGCGGCATTCAGTATGACATCGAGCCGTATCAATTGCCGGCGTATCGGCCAAGCCCGAACGCGGTAATGCACGCTTGGGGCGAGACAGTCGCCACGCTCGGACACGAAGCGGATGCGCCTCTCGACATCGTGGTGCCATTCTGGCTGCCAGGGGCGCCCGGCGGCGACACGGTGCTGAGCCAGATCGCCCGGGCCGCACATTCGCTGACCGTGATGGCGTATCGCACGGATCCGTTGCAGGTGCAGCGTGCCGCGACGCCACTGCTCGCCTGGGGCGCGGCCCTGGGTTTCCCCGTCAGCGTTGCGCTTGAACACGGGGCAATGCAGGACGAGTGGACACAGACGTACACGCCGGTGCCGCCGCACGGTGCGGGCACCCTGTGGCTGCTCCCCGCCGACGACAGGATCGTGGCCATGCACTTCGAGCACCCTGCCACGCTGAAACAAGGTGCGGCGTACGTCGAACAGCGAATGGAGCGTAGCGATGCGGCCAAGGTGAGTTTCCTCGGAGATACAGACCGTCTGTGGGCGGTTTCCGCGAGCCTGCAACCGGCGTTGCGCGCGTGGCCGAACTATGCCGGCGTCGCATTCCACGGCCTTCTGGATCGTTGATTGCCGCGCAATACATGAGGTCACGCTGGTGAGTCCCGCCACAGGTGTGCGAGGCAGACACAGCTCTGATCAGGGAAGCTGAAGGAAATGTCGGATTTACCAACAATTCTTATTGCCGAGGACGATGCCCTCCTGCGGGAGTTGCTCGAACACAAGCTGTCGGCCTGGGGTTACGCGGTACTGTCGGCGTCCGACGGCGAAGCAGCGTACAGGCTGATCCACGACGAGCGGCCGGCGATGGCGCTGCTCGATGTCATGATGCCGCTCCTCGACGGCTTCGCGCTGCTGCGCAAGATGAATCAGGACGGCGTGCTGGCGCAAACACCCGTGATCATGATTACCGGGCGGAAGCTGGAAGCGGATGTCGTCAACGCGTTTCAGTGGGGAGCGCAGGACTATTTACGAAAACCGTTCTCGCTTGGGGAATTGCGGTCACGCATCACGCGCATCATTGCTTCGCGGAATCGCTGCTGATGAACGATCGAATTCGCTTCGCGGCACGATGTGCACTCGCGGCTTCGCTCGTCTGCGGCGGCTTTCCCACCGCCCTCGCCCAAGACCGACCGGCCACTTCACCGGCTGAAATCGCCGGTCTGTATCAAGCCGGGGTGCGTGCTCGACTGGATGGTCGGATCGACGAGGCACTCGAACTGCTGTCCCGTGCGGCGTCGGGCTCGCCCGACAATGCCGATGTGTTGCTCCAGCAGGGTCTCGCGCTGTCGGCGAAAGGCCGAGACGATGACGCGGCCGCCCTGTTTCGTCACGTCCTGTCGCTCGAGCCCGGATACGACGACGCATGGCTGGCGCTCGCTCGCATCGCCGAGCGGCACGGTGACATCGGCACGGCCGAGACGCAGGTCGGCGCCGTGCTGCGCAACAACCCACGGGATGTCGACGCCCGCGAATTGCACGCGAGACTGCTTTTGGACAAAGGCGACGCACGCGGCAGCGAGACCGAGTACCGTGCGCTTGGCGAAGAGCACACCTCCGATGCATCCGCACTGATCGGCCTTGGCGACAGCTTGCGCGCGCAATGGCGTGACCAAGAAGCGCGTACGGCATACCGCACGGCAGCCGAATTGGCACCGGATTCAGCAGCATCACAACGCGCCGGGCTACCTGATCACCAGCGATTCCGTCTGGACATCAGCGGTGAATACAGCAGACTCTCGAATGGTCTGCCGCCCTGGAAGGAAGGTTCGGTCCGCCTTGCCTATGCGGTCGACGATCAAAATAGGGTCGCCATCGGCTCGGACCTACGCCGACGATTCGCCGCGACCGACGTGTACTCTGAATTACGGCTTGATCACCGGTATTCCGAGCGACTGGACGCCTATGTGTACGGCGGCGGCACACCCGACGCCTCCACTCTGCCGAAATGGGCACTTGGCACCGGCGCACAATGGCGGCTCACACCACAGGCGGGCAAGCGCTCAACTTACGCAACGTTCGATGGACGATACGCTCGCTACGCAGCCGTGCACGTCTGGTCCGGCAACGTCGGACTCATCCAGTATCTCGACGACGATCAGGTGTGGATCACGGCAAAGTGGATCAACACACTGGACGAGCACGGCCGGTATTTGACCGGTTACGCATTGCGCACCGATTGGCAAGCGAGGCGGCGCGTGCGTGTGTTGGCAGGATTCACCGACGCACCGGAATCGGACCAAGGCCTCACCGTCAGAACCCGGGCCATTTATGGCGGAATCGTCCTGGACATCAACGACTCGATAGCCCTTAACGTGTCGGCGGCGCGGGAACTGCGGGAGCGGCTGTACAACCGCGACGTGGTCGGGCTTGGAATGACCGTCAAATTCTGAGCCAGGACCACGATGCTCAAATGGATCCAACTGGTGTCGTTGCAACTCAGTGCCATATCGGTGCTCATGCTGGGGATGCTGCTACTCGTCCATACGGCGCGGACGCGATTGATGGCGCGCAACGCGATGCTGGCCGCCGGATTGTCGCGCGAGCTGATCCAATGGCTCGTCATCCCAGAAGCGAGCGTGAATCAATTTGAGCGCATCGCCCGGCGCAGGCCGGCACTTGCGACGTCGCTCCTGCTGAGGCTGGCTGGCCGGGTGCGCGGCGAAGAACATATCCGGCTGATGCAACTTGCCACGCGTTTGGGTCTGGAGAAGCGCCTGATGCACGACCTGGGGCGCCGGTGGCGGTCAGGCTTGCGACGGCGCGCGGCGGAGTCCCTCGCGCTATTCACCGACGAAGCCTCGGCCAGCGCCTTGATCCGTGCGCTAGACGACCGCAAACCGATGGTGTGTCTGACTGCCGCGTGGGCGCTGGCACAGCGCGAACTCCACGTCCCGTTGCAACATGTCATCGACAAGCTGGGCGGATTGAGCGGTTCGATGCTGGCCCAGGAATTGTTCGAGCATCTGGCAAACCACCAGACGACAGATTTGATCGCGCTTGCCGCAAATGACCAGGCGCTGCCGCGGCTTCGCGCAACAGCCATTCGCGCGCTCGCCGTTTCGGGTAACTACACGCTCCTCGCCGTCTTCGCCGATGCCACTCGATCGCGACAACCCGACGTACGGGCCGCTGCGGCGCGCGCGCTGGGTCGATTGCATCATCCGCTGGCCGCGTCGCCCCTGCGTACGCTGCTACGTGATGACGTGTGGTATGTCAGGGTCGCGGCCGTCGAGGCGGTCGGAAAGATCAATGTCGAGTCGCTTGACGACGATGTCGAGGCACTGATGAGTGACGGCAATTGGTGGGTTCGGTTTCGTGCAGCCGAGGCGCTCGCCATGGAAGGGGAACGCGGTCACCGCATACTGCAGCGGATCGCGCAACGCGATCCTTCAGTTGCACGGGACGTTGCCGCGGTGATGTTGCTGGAACGCAAGGAGATCAGATCGTGATCGCGAATGGCATCTTGTCGTTCATGGTGCAAGGCGTCGTGATCGTCATACTGACGATCAACGTCGTGCAAAACGGGCTCTATCTGTTCCAGATCGCCACCGCCATTTGCGTGCTGATGCGTCCGGGCGGTAGCAGCGGAGGAAACCGGCTCTGGCGCCGCTATGGGGCAAGCGCGCCGCCAATCGCATTACTGGCGCCCGCCTACAATGAAGCGTTGGGCATTGTCGATTGTGTGAAGGCATTGTTCGCGCTCGAGTATCCGCTCACCGAGGTGATCGTCATCAACGACGGCTCGACGGACAATACGCTCGACGTCCTGATCGAGGCTTTCGATCTGACACCGGCTCATCGCACGTTCGATCAGGTCATCCCACACCAGCCGATTCGCGCCATCTACGCGTCGCACGTTCATCCCAATCTGCTCGTCGTCGACAAGGAAAACGGCGGCAAGGCCGACGCAATGAATGCGGGGATCACACTGGCGCGCTCGCCGTTGTTCTGCGCGATCGACGCGGACTCACTGCTCGAGCCGGACGCGCTATTGCGTATCGTCCGACCGTTCGTCGAGCACCCGCAACGCACCGTCGCGGTCGGCGGCGTGGTCCGCGTGGTGAATGGGTGCCGCGTTCAGAGTGGGCGGGTCGTCGATATCCGCGCGTCGCGACATTTCCTGCCGCTCGTGCAGACCATCGAATACCTGCGAGCGTTCCTGATGGCGCGTGTCGCATGGAGCGGCGTGGGCGCTCTGATGCTGATTTCAGGCGCCTTCGGCCTGTTCCGGCGGGACGTAGTCATGCAAGTCGGCGGCTTCGGAACCGATACGATCGGCGAGGACCTTGATATGGTGATCAAGATGCATCGGCATCTACGCGAGCAGCGCCGCCCCTACGACATCGTGTTTCTGTCGGATCCGATCTGCTGGACAGAGGCCCCTGAATCACTGCGCACGCTGAAGGGGCAACGATGCCGTTGGCAGCGTGGTGCGCTCGAAGTGTTCTTCAAGCAGCGCGACATGCTCTTCCGATCCCGATACGGCCGTATTGGTTGGCTAGGCATGGGGCATATCCTGATCGCCGATATCGTCGGACCGGTTGCCGAGCTTTCGGGCTATGTGCTATTGCCTGTGTTCTGGATGCTCGGCTGGCTCAGCGTCGAGTACTTCAACGCGTTCCTTTCGCTCGTCTTACTGTTCGGCCTGTTTCTCAGTGTGTCGTCCCTCGTTCTGTCGGAGATGGTGACGCACTCTTTTCCGCGTTTCAGCGACTTGCTGCGCTTGGCACTGGTCGCGGTAGTCGAGAATTTCGGCTACCGCCAGTTGAACACCTACTGGCGCGTGCTCGGTTGGTGGCAATTCCTGCGCAAGGACAAGTCATGGGGGGAAATGACACGAGTCGGGTTCAGCGCCCGCTAAGCGACCGACCTGTCGATGAGCACATCGGTCGGCCGACGGCGTCGACCGTGTCACGACATCCGCCCCGCTCGCTGGAAACGATCGAATGCCTGCAGCGGGCGTTGGCGCACCAATTCCGGGGTTTACCTAGCTGACATCCCCGAAACCGCATGCTTAAATAAATCAACGTGATTTATTTAATGCTCGAGCGAAAAATCCCCATGAGGAGTCCGCACATCGGCCAAGGCAGCAATTCGGCCAACGTCCGCCGCTACAACGAGCGGTTGGTGCTCAAGACGCTGCGACGTGTCGGCAGCGCGTCCAAAGCGGACCTTGCCCGCCACGCGAACCTGACCGGCACGGCGGTCGGCAGCATCATCGCGTCGCTGGCCGACGCGAAGCTGATCGAATTCGCTGGCCGCACCGAAGGCCAGCGCGGCCAGCCGGCCTCGCTGGTTCGCCTCGATCCGCGCGGTGCATTCGGCATCGGCGTGCGCCTGGACCGTATGCGCATCGAAACGGCGTTGGTCAACTTCGCAGGCGACGTATTGGCCCGCCGCTCGCACGACACCCTTCTCCCGCCGCCCGCTGCCGTGCTTGAACTGGTCCGTCGCGACATCGAAGAGATGCAGCAGTTGCTGCCCGCACAAGACCGCGAGCGCCTGACGGGCGTCGGCGTCGCGCAACCCTTTAACCTCGGTAGCTGGCTACGCGAGCTCGGCCTGCCGGCCGAAGCGTTCCGTGCCTGGGCCGAGGTTGACCTTGCCAGCGAACTCGCTCAAGTGCTTTCGCTGCCCGTATTCAGCGAGAACGACGGCAACGCCGCCGCAATCGCCGAATTGTTTTACGGTTGCGGCCGTCAGCGCGACAATTTCGTCTATCTGTTCCTCGGGCCGGTAATCGGCGGCGGAATTGCGATCGACGGAGACTGCCTGCACGGCCGTACGGGCAACGCCGGCGATTTCGCCGTGATGCCCGTGCAACCGAGTCGCCTGTACTCCGCCCCAGTACCGCACGGCGCCTGGGACATTCTCCTGACGCGCGCGTCGTTGAGTGCCCTGATCCGGCATCTGCGCTATCGCGGCGAGACTGTTGACAGCCGCGCGGATCTCGAGGACTGCATCTCACGCGACGTGCCGGCCGTCAATGAATGGATCGACGACTGCGTCGACGCGCTGGCGTTCGCCCTGCGCGCTGCCCTGCCGGTACTCGACCTGCCGGTTGTCGTGCTCGATTCGGACATCGATGCGGGCTTGCTCGATACGCTCATGCAACGCCTGCGCGTCGCGCTCGCCGACATCACGCCGGAAGCACGCAGCGCCCCGGAACTCATGCGCGGCTCGTTCGGGCCCGACGCCGGCGCGATCGGCGCCGCGACGCTGCCGATGTTCTTCAATTTCTCACCGCGCGCCGGCATCCTGAGAGGTGCGGGCCTGGATACGCAGGAGATTGCTTATGTCTCGTTCTGAGCCGTCACGCCCGTTGCTCGAGATGCGCCGGATCAGCAAGACGTTCCCGGCCGTGCGCGCGCTCGACAACGTCAGCCTGACCGTCTATCCGGGCGAGATCCACTCGCTGATGGGCGAGAACGGCGCGGGCAAGTCGACGCTGATGAAGATCCTGTCGGGTGCGTACCGCGCCGACGCCGGCGGCGAAATCCTGATCGACGGCGAGCGCATCGACATCGACGGCCCGCTCGCCGCGCGCGATGCGGGCGTCGCGGTGATCTACCAGGAGCTGTGCCTCGCGCCGAACCTGACCGTCGCGGAAAACATCTACGTCGGCCGCGAACTGCGGCGCGGCAACCGGCGCTGGGGCACCATCGACCGCGCGGCAATGGCGCGCGGCTGCCAGGACGTGCTCACGCGCCTCGGCGCCCCGTTCGGGCCCGACACGCCGGTCGGCACGCTGTCGATCGCCGAACAGCAGCTGGTCGAGATCGCACGCGCCGTGCACACCCGCGCACGCATCCTCGTGATGGACGAACCGACGACGCCGCTGTCGTCGCGCGAGACCGAGCACCTGTTCGGCCTGATCCGCCAGTTGCGCGAGGAAGGCCTCGCGACCATCTACATCAGCCACCGGATGGCGGAGATCTACGAGCTGTCCGATCGCGTGTCGGTGCTGCGCGACGGCGCGTACGTCGGCACGCTGGAGCGCGCGGCGCTGTCGGCCGAGCGCCTCGTCGCGATGATGGTCGGCCGCGACATCTCCGGTTTCTACAAGAAGGAACACGCGCCGTACGACCCCGGCCACCTGCTGCTGTCGGTCCGCGACATCGCCGACGGCGCGCGCGTGCGCGGCTGCAGCCTCGACCTGCATGCCGGCGAAGTGCTCGGCATCGCAGGGCTCGTCGGCGCCGGCCGCACCGAGCTCGCGCGGCTGATCTTCGGGGCCGAGCCGCGCGTGCGCGGCGACGTGAAGCTGGGCGAGCGCACGTTCGGCGCGCACTCGCCGCGCGACGCGATCGACGCGGGCCTCGTCTACCTGACGGAAGACCGCAAGCGCCAGGGCCTGTTCCTCGACATGAGCGTGCGCGACAACATCAACATCTCGGTGTGCAACCGCGATGCGCGGCTCGGCGCGCTCGACCTCGCCCGCGGCGCCGAACGCGCGCGCGACGCGATCGCATCGCTGTCGATCCGCGTCCCGCATGCGAACGTCAACGTCGGTGCGCTGTCGGGCGGCAACCAGCAGAAAGTGCTGCTGTCGCGCCTGCTCGAGACGAAGCCGCGCGTGCTGATCCTCGACGAACCGACGCGCGGCGTCGACATCGGCGCGAAATCCGAGATCTACCGGATCATCAACGAACTGGCCCGTGCCGGCGTGGGCGTGATCGTGATCTCGAGCGAACTGCCGGAAATCATCGGCGTCACCGACCGCGTGCTCGTGATGCGCGAAGGCGAGATCGCCGGCGAACTCGGCGGCCACGGCGAATCGATTTCCCAGGAAGCGATCATCGCGCTCGCCACCGGTCCCCAGACGCAGACGGCTTAGCGAAATGGCATTGCCGAGCCGCCCCATCTCCCCGATACAGGAAACCAACATGAACGAGACTCAAACGCGAGCGTCCGCGCACGCCAATCCTGCCGGCGGCGATCGCGCGAGCCGCGCCTCCCGCCGCGCCAACATGCAGTCCCTGATGCGCACCGCCGGCATGCTCCCCGTGCTCGTGCTGCTGTGCATCGGCTTCGGTTTCATGACCGACGGCTTCGCCACGCTGCAAAATCTCTCGATCGTCACGCAGCAGGCATCGATCAACATCGTGCTCGCCGCCGGCATGACTTTCGTGATCCTGACGGGGGGCATCGACCTGTCGGTCGGCTCGGTACTTGCCGCCGCGGCAGTAGGCGCACTGCTTGCGTCGACCATTCCAGGCCTCGGCTGGCTCGGCATTCCCGCCGCACTCGCGATCGGCCTCGGATTCGGCCTCGTCAACGGCACGCTGATCGCATTCCTGCGTCTGCCGCCCTTCATTGTCACGTTGGGTGCGCTGACCGCCGTGCGCGGCATCGCGCGGCTGATCGGCAACGACACGACAATCTTCAATCCGCAACTGCAGTTTGCGTTTATCGGCAACGGGTCGATCCTCGGCGTGCCCTGGCTCGTGATCATCGCGCTCGTCGTCGTCGCTACGTCGTGGTTCATCCTGCGCCGCACCGTGCTTGGCATGCGCATCTATTCAGTCGGCGGCAACCCGGAAGCCGCACGCCTGTCCGGCATCAACGTGCGCAAGATCGAGCTGTTCGTCTACGCCGCATCGGGCTTGCTCGCGGGCCTCGGCGCACTCATGTCCGCCGCGCGCCTCTACGCAGCCAACGGTCTGCAACTCGGCCAATCGTACGAACTCGACGCAATCGCCGCGGTGATTCTCGGCGGCACAAGCTTCGTCGGCGGCGTCGGCTCGATCGTCGGCACACTGATCGGCGCACTGATCATCGCGGTGTTGACCAACGGCCTGGTGCTGCTCGGCGTATCCGATATCTGGCAATACATCATCAAGGGTCTCGTGATCATCGGCGCGGTGGCACTCGATCGCTATCGCCAAAGCGGCGCCCGCACCTGAACAGCAAACCGGCGAATCGATCCGGATAACTTAAAACGGCGTGCACGCCGGGTCCACGTGCAGCCTTCTTTCCCGGACCCAATGGAGACAACATCACATGTTTCAGATCAAAAGCAAACTGCTCAAGACCAGCGTCGCCTGCACCCTGGCCTTCGCGGCATGCGTGTCCCATGCGGCAGACAAGCCGCTGAAGTCGATCGGCATCACGGTCGGCTCGCTCGGCAACCCGTACTTCGTCACCATCGTCAAGGGTGCCGAGGCAGAAGCGAAGGCACTCAACCCGAATGCGAAGGTCACTTCGGTCTCCGCCGACTACGATCTGAACAAGCAGTTCACGCAAATCGACAACTTCATCTCCGCACACGTTGACCTGATCCTGCTCAACGCGGCGGACCCGAAGGCGATCGAACCCGCAGTGAAAAAGGCGCAGGCGGCTGGAATTCCGGTGATTGCAGTCGACGTCGCTGCGGCAGGCGCCGACGCAACCGTGCAGACCGACAACGTGAAAGCCGGTGCGATCTCGTGCGAATATCTCGCCAAGAAGCTCGGCAACAAGGGCAACGTCGTGATCGAAAACGGCCCGCAGGTATCGGCCGTGATCGACCGCGTGAACGGCTGCAAGACCGTCCTGGCGAAGAACTCCGGTATCAAGGTCCTGTCCGCCGATCAGGACGGGAAAGGTTCGCGAGAAGGCGGCATGGGCGCGATGCAGGGCTATCTGACGCGCTTCCCGAAACTCGACGGGGTATTCACCATCAACGATCCGCAAGCGATCGGCAGCGATCTGGCGGCCAAGCAGTTCAATCGTAGCGGGATCGTGATCACGTCGGTCGACGGCGCGCCGGACATCGAGGTAGCGCTGAAGTCGAATACCCTGGTTCAAGCTTCCGCGAGCCAGGATCCCTTCGCAATGGCGAAGAAAGCCGTGACCATCGGCTACGGGATCATGAACGGCAAGAAGCCAGCGAATCCAATGATTCTGCTCGACCCCATGCTCGTTACGCGAGAGAACGTGAATAGCTACAAGGGTTGGAGTTCGCACTAATCATTCCGGACGCATCCCAGACCTGACACGACCATGACCTCATTGACCCAGACGCGCGCGTGGCACGCGCTCGCCGGACATCGCGACGCCCTGTCCGGCGTGGCGATACGTGCGCTGTTCGACAACGACCCGGATCGGGCATCACGCTTCTGCATCGAGGCAGCCGGGCTCTTTGTCGACTACTCGAAGAACCCGATCGACGAGGAAACCGTTGCTCTGCTCGTCGCGCTTGCTCACGAGGCAGGCGTCGATGCGCATCGCGACGCGATGTTCGGTGGCGAGAGGATCAATCGCACGGAAAATCGTGCAGTGCTGCACGTTGCGCTGCGCGAACGGTCCGGTATCCCGCATATCGTCGATGGCGTCGACGTGTCACAACAGGTAAAGGCCGTGCAGGCCGGGATGAGGCGTTTCTCGGACGCTGTGCGCACGGGGTCGTGGCGTGGCCACACGGGCAAGCAGATCACCGACGTGGTCAACATCGGCATTGGCGGCTCGGACCTGGGGCCCAAGATGGTGTGCGAAGCATTGAAGCCCTATGCGCACGAACGTTTGAACATGCATTTCGTCTCGAATGTGGACGCAGCGGACATTGTCGAAGTGCTCAAACGTGCCGATCCGGAGACGACGCTGTTCATCGTCTCCTCGAAAACCTTCACGACGCGCGAAACGCTCATGAACGCCCACACCGCGCGGACGTGGCTCCTCGAAAGCGGTGCGCCGGCCTCGGCGATCGCGCGGCACTTCGTCGCCGTTTCGACGAATGCCGCCGCCGTTGCGGAATTCGGCATCGATACGAGCAACATGTTCGAGTTCTGGGACTGGGTGGGCGGGCGCTACTCGTTGTGGTCCGCCATTGGCTTGCCCGTTGCGATCATGGCCGGCATGGACGCGTTCGAGCAACTACTCGAAGGCGCGCACGCGATGGATCGTCACTTCGCGCACGCCCCGCTTGCAGGCAACCTGCCCGTGCTGCTCGCCATGATCGGCATCTGGCAGCAGAATTTCCTCGGCGCGACGAGTCACCTGATTGCACCCTACGACAATTATCTGCACCGGTTGCCAGCGTATCTGCAACAACTCGACATGGAGAGCAACGGCAAGTCCGTGACGCTCGACGGCAAGTGCGTCGACTATGCAACCGGCCCGGTCATCTGGGGCGAGCCCGGCACGAACGGGCAACACGCGTTTTTCCAGCTCCTGCATCAAGGCAGCGCGATCATTCCCACCGACTTTATCGTGTGCATGCGGCCACATCACGCGTTCGACAACCATCACGCCGTCCTCGTCGCAAACTGCTTCGCGCAGTCAGAGGCCTTGATGAACGGCTCGCACTCGACCGCCGAGCCGCACCGTAATTTCGAAGGCAACCGCCCTACGAACACGATCTGCCTCGAAAAACTCGATCCGAGGTCCCTCGGCGCGCTGATCGCGCTGTACGAGCACAAGGTATTCGTGCAAGGCACGGTATGGCGGATCAACTCGTTCGACCAGTGGGGTGTCGAGCTCGGCAAGAAGCTCGCGGTCGCGATTGAGGACGAGTTGCGTGCCCCCGGGCCGGTTCACGCGCACGACGGTTCCACGAACCAATTGATCAATCGATTCAAGGCGCAACGCGCCGCCACCGCCTGACATTCCGGATCCCATGATGAAGCTCCCGCGACTGGTCATCTTCGGCGAAGCACTGACCGACTTCATTCGAGACGACACGAGCCGCTGGCACAGCGTTGCCGGCGGCGCATGCTGGAACGTCGCTCGCGTCGGCGCGCGCCTGGGCGCACCGACCGGCTTCGCCGGTGCGGTAAGCTCGGACATATTCGGCGACGAGCTCATGCAAAAGAGCGCCGAAGCCGGCCTCGATATGCGCTTCACGCAGCAGGTCGACTGCCCGCCGCTTCTGGCGATGGTCGTCTCGACGCAGCCGCCGCAATATTTCTTCATCGGAGAGAACAGCGCCGATCTCGCGTTCGATCCGACCGCGTTGCCTCCTGGCTGGCTTGGCGCTGTCGAGATCGTTCATTTCGGCTGTCTCGGGCTGGTGCGCGAACCCCTCGCCTCGCACCTGATCGAAATCGCGCTCGCCGCGCGTGCCGCCGGCAAGCGAATTTCGTTCGATCCAAACTTCCGTGCGCCGATGGCTGATCCGTCGTACCGTGGCACCTTGCGCACGATGATCGGCCTCGCGGACTACATCAAGGTGTCCGACGAGGACCTCGTTGGTCTGTTCCCCGAGTTCGACGAGACGGCTGCGCTCGCGCAAGTCCGCGCATGGGCTCCGCAGGCCGCGATACTCGTTACACGTGGCGCGGCCGGTATGGAGCTGTTCAGCGGCAATGAAACGGTGGTACAGCCCGGCTTCAAGGTCACGGTCGCCGACACCGTCGGTTGCGGCGACGCCTGCGTCGGCAGCTGGATGGCGAGCCTGCTGATGAACCCGGAAGCATCCGCGGCCGACCATTTGCGGTTCGCGGCCGCCTGCGCGTCCCTGGTTGCCTCGCGTGCCGGCGCATATGCACCGACAGCGGCCGAAGTGCAGGCACTGATTGACTCGGCACACGCACCCACGGATGCCGCTCGATGATTACGCGTACCCTTTCCTCGAGCACCGAGGATCCGTTCGAATTCGTGCTGTTCGGCGGCACCGGCGATCTTGCGATGCGCAAGATTCTGCCGGCACTCTACTCCGCGCATCGCGATGGCCTGCTCGCTCCGGAAGGACGCATCGTCGCAGTTGCCCAAAACACCCTCGACACCGCCGGCTACCTGAACTGGGTCGAAGAGTCCGTGCGGCCGCACCTGACGCAAGCCCGGTTCGATGCAAACGCATGGCGAGGCTTCTGCGGCCGGCTCTCGTACGTGGCACTCGACGCAAGCCAGCCCGGCGCGTTTGCGCGCTTGGCAGACGTGCTCTCACCGAAGTCCGCACGCCAGATTTTCTATCTGGCGACGGGACCGTCGCTGTTTGTGCCGATTTGCCGCGCGCTCGATCAGGCAGGGCTCGCCCCGGCGACATCGCGCATCGTGCTCGAAAAGCCGCTGGGCTACGATCTCGCGTCCTCGACAGCCATCAACGATGCGGTCGGCCAGATCTTCTCAGAAGAGCAAATCTACCGAATCGATCATTACCTCGGCAAGGAAGCCGTGCAGAACCTGTTCGCGCTGCGGTTCGGCAACGTAATGTTCGAGCCCCTGTGGCGTCGCGAATGGATCGACAACATCCAGATCACGGTTGCCGAGGAACTCGGCGTCGGTGGACGCGGCGCATTCTACGACCAGACAGGCGCGCTGCGCGACATGGTGCAGAACCATCTGCTGCAACTTCTGGCGATCGTCGCGATGGAACCGCCCCGATCGATGGAAGCCAACGCGGTGCGCGACGAGAAGCTGCGCGTACTGCGCGCGCTCAAGCCGCTCTCGGAAGAGGCGCTGCGTCACGGCGTTGTCCGCGGACAGTATCGTGCAGGCGCGATTCGCGGGCAGGCGGTGCCGGGCTACGTCGACGAATCCGGTATTCCGAGCAGCAGTACGACCGAGACGTTCATCGCGCTGAAAGTGGAAGTCGAAAACTGGCGCTGGGCCGGCGTACCCTTTTTCCTCCGTACCGGCAAGCGGCTGGCGCAACGCGTGGCCGAGATCGTCGTCACGTTCAAGCGACCGCCCCATTCGACGCTCGGCCCCACCGCGCCACAAGCAGGCGCGAACCGATTGACGATCCAACTGCAGCCGGACGAATCGATCCGCCTGAGCACACTCGCCAAGCGGCCGGGACTCGGCATGGACCTGCAAGGCGTCCACCTCGACCTTGCGTTCGACCGGTTCTTTCAGCAAGACCGGATGGAGGCATACCAGCGCCTGTTGCTTGATGTGATCGCCGGCCGACTCGCGCTATTCGTGCGCCGCGACGAGCAGGAAGCCGCATGGCGTTGGGTCGCGCCGATTCTCGAGTTGCAGCCGACGCCCAGACCGTATTCCGCGGGGAACTGGGGACCCGCTCAAGCCAGCGCGTTGCTGGCACGACACGGTACCTGCTGGAGCGAGGAAGAGAACTGATCCCGCGTCCACGCTGCTCGCAATCGAAGAATCATACCTATCGGATCATACCCGTCGAATCAATGGATACAGTTTGGAATCTCAAATGGACGCATGGCGCGTTCAATCTCCATGCAACCGGGGGTATGCTCGGCGGCGTTGCATTTCAATTCGGGACCCGAACGATCCGGCCATTCTATGAAGCGCCCTGGATCGATCAGGCGGAGCCACAACCTCCCGGCCTACTGGGCATCATGCGGAGCGAGTTCCCGTGCGTGCCATTCGGTGTCCCGGTCGAACCGAATCGACTGCCTGTCGACTGGCGCGATACTGCCGCGACACCGACCGCACCGAATGATGCCGGGCTCGATGCGAGCGATGACCTGCAGCACGGCTATGGATGCATCGGTCCATGGTCGCTCGTTCGACAGACCGCACACGAAATCGAAATCGGGATCGACTATCCCGAAACATCCTCGATTGCACGGCTCACCCGCATCGTGCGCGCCGATCCAGCTCGCGCGGCGCTCGACTTCACGCTTCGGATCGAAGCCCGCAGGTTGGCTCGATACCCCGTCGGTCTCCACCCCAATCTCGCTTTGCCGACGCTCGCCGGCGCATTACAAATCGAACCCGGCGCCTACCGTTTCGGCGCGGTACACCCGGCCGGGCCGGAACCCGGCGTATCTCGCGCGCTCGCTGGTGCGACATTCGAGACCCTCGAGCACGTGCCGCTTGCCGCTGGCGGCTTCGGCGCCTTTGACCGATTGCCGTTCGCGCATGCCACCGAGGAAATCCTCCAACTCTGCGGAATCGACGGTACGGTCACAGTGACCGACTCCGCCAGCCATACCCGCTACCGGCTGACATGGGACGCTGATGCATTGCCGTCGCTGCTGTTGTGGATCAGCAACCGCGGGCGCGCCTACGCGCCGTGGAACAGCCGCAACTTGTGCGTCGGCATCGAGCCTGTTGCGAGTGCGTTCGAGCTTGGCCGCGCGGCATCGCTCGCGCGAAATCCGATCAATTCTCGAGGCGTTCAAACGGTACTCACCTTGAACCCGGACGCACCAATCGATATTTCTTACCGATTCGAGGTACTCGCCGCAGGTTAGACGTATTCACGCCTTGAACCGTTTTCGCCCTGTTTCTCGACAATTAATTCATCGCAGCAGACTTTTTGCCGCACTTTTTGCTTTCGTATCGCACAGCTCTACTACGTGATTTTTCTGTAGTTTCGGTGCCCATACATCAATCAAGGAGACCTCGCCCGGATTACCTGCCGGGCGCCTCATAGCCGGCTGCACCACCACTGGTCCTCGTTCCTCCAAATAGGATTCTTACGACCATTACTTTCGTTATCCTTAATTTGTCCGGTGGTGATACGCGCCGGACTTGTTGTGCCGCAGTAACGCGTTTTATTTCTTGACAGGTTTGGAGTTCATTATGAAAAAAGCATTGCTCACCGCCGCATTGATGTCCGCCGGCATCGTTGCCCACGCACAAAGCAGCGTCACGCTTTATGGCCGTCTGGACGCGGGCCTCGAATACATGAGCGGCATCGCCAACGGTCACGGCGGCTCGACGAGCCGCTGGCGCGCCGAGAGCGGCGACTGGGGTACCAGTCTCTGGGGTTTGAAAGGCTCCGAGGACATTGGCAGTGGAAACAAGGTCGTCTTCCACCTCGAAGGCTCGTTCAATGCGATGAACGGTGGTCTCGGCGGCGCCGGCTCGATCTGGGATCGTTGGGCGACGGTCGGGTTTTCCAATGACTCTTACGGCACCCTGTTGCTTGGCCGCGAGTTGTCGATCTCGAACGGCTTGTGGGACTTCGATCCGCTCGGTCAAACTTCCTGGTCGTCCGGCTCGCTCGTGCGCGGCCGCAACTGGAACAAGACCAGCAACAATATTTCGTATCAGTCGCCGAACTTCTACGGTTTCGACGTCTATGGTCAGTATTCGCTGTCGAACGCAACGAGCTGGAATGGTAACGGCACGACCGCTCAAGGTCGCGCCGACGGTCTGCAATTGACCTACACGAACCCGTACTTCCAGATTCGCGGCATCTATGACGAAGCGCGCGACGTGAACGGCAAGTTCTCCGACGTGTTCAATTATTCCCGCGAATACTTCGCCGGGGTAAACGTATTCCTCGGACAATTCAAACTGCAGGCGGCCTATCAGGCGTCGCACGCGAACGGCGCGCCCACCGCCAACAACGGTATTACGTCGACGCAACAAGTCTGGGGCGGCGTCACGTGGCAGGCCACACCGGCCGCGGCCTTGACGGGCGCCGTCTATCACGTCAACGCGAACCATGGCGGCGGTAACGCCAACATCTATACGGTTGGCGGCACGTACAACATCTCGAAGCGCACGCTGTTCGACATGCAGATTGCGACGGTTCGCAATAGCAAGAATGCAAACTTCGGGCTGGAATCGAATGCAGCCGGCGCGGGCGGTCCGATCGCCGGTGGCGGCTACAACGACAATCCGACACCTGGCCACAGCCAGACGGGCGTCTACGCCGGCATCCAGCATCTGTTCTGAGTCGATTGACATAAGGGATTCAGCGTCTTCCGCGCGATGCGAAAAGTGCGCTTTGGTGCGATGCCCACTAGGGCATCGCACATCTTTTCTCCACACGCGGTCAACGATCGTCAACAAAAACCTGCTCAACCGATTTGACAATTGTTGACTGGTACGTTGTATCGCGCCAGATCAGAATTTGATCGCTATCTACCGCTTCCCCGCGGCCGTTAGCTGGTCACTGGGTAGTTCCCTGCCCGGCTCGGAGCCGGCATGTCCCATCGGACATGCCGGCTTTTTTTGCTCGTTCGAGGTGCGCGAGAGGGCCGACGACGGTTCCCATATCTCCCTGGGCAAACGGCAGTGCCGCCACCAGAATAGGAATCGCCCGATATCAGGGGTAGTCGACCTACGACCGGAATGCGGCCCCGATCGATTGCGCTCCCGTCCACACCACATCCCAGGACCGGAGACGCAACCTCATCACATCGGTTTCAGACCGTACCCGGATCGTCGCATCGCGATATTATAGAATTCTCGATTATCAGCCGCCATGAGCACCCAAGAAATCAATAATGCAGGCATCAAGGAACGCGCAACGATTGTCTGCCGGCAAGGCCAGCGCATGCTACTGGTCGCACGCACGGCATCGCGATGGGCATTGCCGGGGGGGACAATCAAGGCCGGCGAAACACCTCTACAAGCAGCGCATCGAGAGCTGTGGGAAGAAACAGGCCTGGCTGACTTGGATCTCGTATATGCAATGCACTTTGGCGGTTTATCAAAGTTGCATCATGTGTTTGTGGGTGAACTCGGACCGGGTCTGAAACCGCAGGCGAGTAATGAAATCGCCCACTGCAAGTTGTTCCGTCAAGACGCCATCGCCAAACTGCGGGCGAGTATTCCCACAAAGAAGATCATCGAGCTGACCTACGGTCGCGATTGGCGCGCCTAATCTGATTCAAGTCGCGATTTGACGGATGGAGCCCACCTATACTTTCGCGCTAGTGATGACTCGTGGTGCACCGACCATTGACACCGTGGCCATGACGCGTTGGCGCCGACCAAATATAGCCACACTCCCGGCGCGTCTTATCTTTTGGCGCAGCGGTGCATTAGTCGATACCCCCTCGCTGCCCGCCAGCTAGATCGCTCGCGTTCGCCGCGCTCCTTGCATCCCGACGGGATGCGTGATCCGGCGATGAACAAGTTATGCCACTCGGAGTAGACGAACACTTCGGCACCGAACTAACAATTGTTGATTCGCCTTTAAGCGGCGAGGTAAGTACTATGGTCCACGCTCCAGGCATGGAGCGTCCTCGTATCACTGTGTTTCGCGCCAGGCTCACACCTGGCGCATTTTTTCATCGCAGTGACCGGAGACGCTTCTTGTAGCCATCCGGCAAGTGAGTTCTCTTTTATCCTAGAGACAAGGGAAACTGGGGCTTTCGTTGTGCCGCAAACGACCTCGACGGAACAAGTCGGCCCGGCGCCGACAGCCAAATCAGTCCGTGAGCGCAATCAACCAAATCTGAAGTATGGATTTCGTTGCTGACGCGCTGTTTGATGGTCGGCGCTTGCTCACGATCGCGGACAACTGCACGCGGGAATGCCTGGTGATTGAAGTCGACGGTTCATTGCGTGGTGAGCACGTTGTCGCCGCACTGACCCGGCTTGCGCAGCATCGTCGGCTTCCACGCTATATCAAGGCAGACAATGGCAGCGAATTCATTTCGAAGGCGCTCGACAAATGGGCATACGAAAATGGCGTACTCAGCGGGGTAAGGCCGAGAGAGGCAGCGTGCTTGTTGGTAACGTTCACCAACCCACTCACCTCCCCCCTCCTCTGCTTTACGCTATCGGGTCGATGCAGAAGTGACATCGCCTTGAATTGCCTTCGAGCACCTGTCTCCGCTCATTCCGTCGAGGGAGCGGTATCTGCAGTCGCGCACTCAGCTTTCGGCTCAACGGTCAATGATGTCGCACGAACCGAATCCAGTGCACCCATCGACTTCACCGGAGCGTCTTTCAAGTTCCACCACATGGGATATAGCTCCGGACATCCGGGAACTTGGATTGCCGGCCCTCCGTCATGATAGCCATTGCGTAGGTAGAAGAGGCGTGACCGAGGACTCGACGCCTCTAAATATGCGGGCGTTCCTTGTCGACTCCACGTGTCGTGCAAATGGTTCACCAATTTCGCGCCTACACCTTTGCCGTGGTATTCCGGCCTCGCTGCAATGAATAAGGTGTACTGATGAAATGGTCCATGTGGATGAGTTTCGCTTAGGCCGTCCAGAAATGCCCGGGTTGTCTCATAGTCCTGGCCGCACACATCCATCAATCGGCCGTCAATCTTGGCCATTTCGTCGTCGGTTAGGTCAAGCACATCCGACGGGAACGTGAGCGCTGCGGCCGCGCCGTCACCCAACATCCAGACAGTTCCACGCTCGAACGCCAAGTCCGCATATATCCGAAAGAAACCTGGAAGTGCTGCGGTTCGCCGCTGCAGATCTGGAAACCCAAATGAAATTACCGGATCGTAAAAGAAGCCTGCCCCCAACGTTTGGCTGACTACGTCCATGTCTGCCGCCACGGCAATTCGTGCTTTCATACGTTCCTCATTATGTTGAAGTGGAAACGAATTATCAAAAAACACTTTTATGCACTCGTGTAAGCGCGTTTCATATCCGGTCGAGTCCAGAAAATTATCTAAAAATCACATACATCATGTCGACCATGGAACTATGAATCGATCTCCTGATTCTCAGCCT
Organism: Burkholderia sp. BCC1988; assembly: GCF_905339895.1. Taxonomy (NCBI): domain Bacteria; kingdom Pseudomonadati; phylum Pseudomonadota; class Betaproteobacteria; order Burkholderiales; family Burkholderiaceae; genus Burkholderia; species Burkholderia sp. BCC1988. Next base: position 34,328 of record NZ_CAJPHA010000011.1, on the reverse strand, counting down.
ACCGGCGAACTTTACCCTCCACACGTCCAATTTCAATGCAACGATTGTCAATAATTATTGTTACCTTCCCGATCGATCAATTTCACAAAATATTGCTTCCCTGCTATTGCACTCCTACAACCTGCGCCAACATCGACGAACGTCATGATTCAGTCGAGTCCGCTCGATCATCTGGTACTGCCTACAATCGATCTGGCATGCGCGGGACGATCGGACGTTGACGCTCGCCTACTGAATGCGGTTCAAGATCTCGACAAAGATGAAATTTTCAGCCGCGCATCGCTGCGCGTCTATCGGCGCGTTCAAGCAGTTGGTGCGGTTGCACACCAACAGGCCTCGGACTAGCATCGTTCCGGCGCTCCTGCCGGTATCGCGTGCTGCAGCTATCGTTTCCCACGCTTACCCCCTTCTCGGCGGCATGTCCGGGTTCTGATGCGTCCATTTAATTGCGGCAAAAGCCGCGACAGCACGATGACCTACTCCCAAGCTTTCCAACGCTCAACGACGGACGACCGACGCATCGACGTCAATGATTTCTCGCGTCGCTCGTTTCTTGATGTGGTAATCGCTCCTGGCTGCGCGTAGATCATTCGTTAGGACTTCAGAACCCATGCTTTTTCACAACCGATTCAACTTGCTTTTGCCAACCTTCGCGTTCGTCTGCGCAAGCGGACTGTCAGCCTGCGCTACGACCGCGCCACAGCAGCGCGACCGAATGAACGACCACACATCGAACGCGCCCGGCTCCATTGCCAGATCATCGACTAAACCCTTCGTCCATCCAGGATTGCTTCACACCGCGCAGGATTTCGATCGCATGAAGACAAACCTGACCAAAGGGCGTCAGCCCTGGGTGCAGGGATGGCAGAAACTGACTTCCAACCGCCACGCGACGCTCAGCTGGGCGTCACGCGCCCAGTCGGTCATCTATCGAGGCAGGAACCCACAGCATGCGGAAAACTACGCCTTGCTATTCAACGATGCGGCTGCCGCCTATGCACTGGCCGTACGATGGAAGCTTTCCGGCGATGACGCATACGCGAGCAAGGCGGTCGACATTCTGAACGCATGGTCGAGTCAACTGACGGCGATCGATGGTTGCTCCGATCGCTTTCTTGCCTCCGGAATCTATGGATACGAATTGGCCAATGCCGCCGAAATCCTTCGTACGTGGCCCAAATGGCATGCGGCCGATTTCGGACGATTCAAGGCGATGATGCTCGCGGTCTTTTATCCGATGAACCACGATTTCCTTACGCGGCATAACGGTACAAATATCGATCACTATTGGGCAAACTGGGACCTCGCGAACATGGCTTCAATGATTGCGATCGGCGTCCTGACCGACCGTCGCGACATCTATTCCGAAGCCGTCGAATATTTCAAGCATGGTCAGGGTAATGGCTCGATCCAACATGTCATATGGAAGCTGTACCCCGACGGGTTGGGACAAGTTCAGGAAAGCGGACGTGATCAGGGCCATTCGATGCTGGACATCGCTCTGCTGGGTGCGTTCTGTCAAATGGCATGGAATGAAGGCGATGATCTGTTCGGGTACGACGACAATCGCGTTCTGAAGGGGGCGGAGTACGTTGCCCGATACAACCTCGGCCACGACGTGCCCTATTCGACCTATCGCAATAGTGACGTCACGCAACCCGCGATTTCACCCGCCGCTCGTGGCGATATCCGACCGATCTGGGAACTGCTCTATAACCACTATGTCGCTTTTAAGAAACTGAAGGCGCCCGGTCTTTCGGCGTTCACTCAGATGGTACGCCCCGAAGGGGGCGGCGGGGATTATGGGCCCAACAGCGGCGGATTTGATCAGCTTGGTTACGGCACCCTTACCTATTCCATTCGTTGATGCTCGATCTAGACACACGAACGTGGTGCTTCGCGTAGACGAACAGCATCATGAGGCGCCCTCGCGCGAAATAGACGACGCACAGTGTCCAAGCGCTGAATCTGCCGCGCGGTAAAGCTTGCAGAATGGCTTCTCCGCACGGCAGCATCTCGTGACCGCGAAGCACACGTATCAGCTCACTTTCTGGCACGCGCTCTCGGGACTCTTAACATCGCAAAAAGTGGTGGCGAATCGTCGATTTCGGTTCTTCCAAGGAGTTCAAAGCCAAACCGTTCATAGAGCGGAATATTTTTCGGATTACTGCATTCGAGATATGCTGCTTCGTCCTTGCTGTCACAGAGTTCGCACGCATACGACATCAACGCCGATCCGAAACCCCGCCCTCGATACCGAGAATCGATACCGAGAAGAGTCATGTAGCAGTGCGGATAGCTCGGCTGATGTCTTCCGGACATCTCGAACAGCTTGAGTGCATTACTGCCTCTCGACGGCAAAACAGAGTCGAGAAAAAAGCATTCGAGCTCATCCGGGTCAGGATGCACGCCCGAGGGCAGCCACGTGAACGCGCCTTGATGGCTGTCAACGTGATACGCACCGCTACCGCGAGTGAATGGATCGCTCCCGTAGCACATCACGAAGTTCGCAAATTCCCGCTCGTAGCGTTCCGGCTCAGGGTACATCCAGCGCACAATCGGATCGTCAAAGAACGACGAAGCAAGAATCGCGGTCACCGCTTCCGCGCTGCACGCACTGATGGGTTCGATAGCGTAGGACATCGGGTCGTCTCCTTCATTTTCAGACTTCAGTTACTCAAGGCAGGCTGATTCAACTATTGGGGCATATCGCGTACGGCCGCTGATTGGGGAAAGCTCCCGAATGAAGCGCTCGATCTGCGATCTGCCGGTTCCAGGCGTCACGACGAGATGGGCTTGGTCACCACGGGCTGACAATCTCCATTTCGCCAACAGCGCGTCATCCGGCCGCTGAAACACGACGGTGAGCGCGCCGGGATTTCTCCAGGCCTGACTGCCACTTGCATTGAGTAGTTCGACCGTGTCGGACGCGAGTGCTTCGCATTGATGGAATCGATCCCGAATGCCGCACCACCCAAGCGAACGACTCACGGACCAAAGGACAAGGACCGCATATGCGCTTGCCGGTCCCAACAAGGCCGTGCGCGACGCGAAGTGGCGCTCGGAATGCTCGACCACATGACGCTTCCGAGTCAGGGAAACCCCACACGGCACGGGCGAACCGAGAAATCGATGCCCGCTGAAAGTAATGGAGTCGGCCCCATGCGCGAAATCGAACCGTGGCGACGGATCGATGAAGCGTGCATAAGGCCCCGAGAGTGCTGCATCGCAATGAACAAAGACGTTCCGCACGCCCGCAATTTGCAGGGTCTCGCGAATGCTGGCTACATCATCGCGTGCCTCGGTCCATGCCGTGCCGACGTTCGCCACAACGATGGCGGACACACCCTTGTTGCGCCGGGCATGCCGTTCGAGGTCCTCGTAATCCATCTCGCCGCTGGGTCGCGTGCGCACGACTATGGATCGAAGGTTCAGCAAACGCAGTGCGCGCATCACGCTATCGCGAATCTCGCTCGTTACATAGACGATACCGTGCCCAACAGTCTCGCGAGCAAGATAGAGGCCGTACAGATTTCCTTGTCCATTTCCCCCGGTGACGCCTCCCCAGCAATCGTCACTTGGCGCTCTCAGGAGCGACGCAAAGAACTCCACGGCTTCACGTTCAAATCGCTCGATCCGAAGTGCACACGAACTCTCCACGCCCGAATCTTGAAAGTTATGGTTCGGCAGGTTCAAGAATTGCGATATTCCACTGTAGTCGAATCCCCTCGCATACGAACTACCGGCACGACCGGAATTCTCGCGCCTCAGTGACAGGTACAAGTCCTCAAGCAAAGCTCGATCTTCCGCGCTCAGCACTATTCATCTCCGTCACGTAGTTCATTACCCCAAAATGCCCACTCATCACTCAGTCGTACAGAGCCGCCTCTCGCTGCACCGCCGCCATTCGCCCGACAGTTTGACGCTCCCATTCGAGAATGCCGAATGGATCTCCGATACCCCGGCATATATGGTCGCGCTGAATCAACAAACATTCGACAATTCCCCATGTTTCCGTCATAGGACCGTAGGAAGAAGGCATATCCTCGTGTGCGGCACGCGCTGCCGAGACATGAATGAGTGGAACGTCAGGATGCCGGTGATGAAAATCATGGCTCGAGAGATCCGCAGCGAAAACATAGAGTCTCAAAGGAATGTCGACCAACCCGACCTTGAGCCACCACCACAACACCTCGATCGCCCGAAGGGGGCCATTCGACGCGCCCGGATAGGGTCTGCCAAGAAAGCGTCCCCAGCTAAGATGCCCGTAGAAGACCGAAACCGACGCTCCTTCCGATCGATCGGCAAACCACAAGTGCTCTGTCACGTGTTGCAACCACGATGAATGGGGAACCAGGACGACGAGAGGTAAAACGTAATAGAAGGCAAATGCCTTCCATGCATTCCAGTGTACGACGCCCACTACCAATGCGATCCACACAAGGCCGCACACGATTCGATGCGACCACGATGCATCGACAAAGCTTTGCCGCAGGCAAGCCGCGACGTGCTCCCACAGGCGAGCGGGATGAAACGGCGCAAATGCGACGCGCTGCCAAAAAATACGCTCCGGCATTCCTTTGTACAGTCCATGTCTGACGATGATCTGCTGGTCAGGGTCCGCATCGGTGCAGAAGGATTTTCGCCCATGGTGATTCCGTACGTGGGTCCCCTTATAGCGAGCCAATGGCGCATGAAGAATCGGCACGCCCACCAGCCATTCGAAATAGCGTTGCATCTGTGCGCGATTGTTCATTCCAACACCATGCGCCAAATGATGAAACATGTGCGCCAAGTTGAGCTGACGGTTAACTATCGTCACGATCAGTGCCAGCGAAGCGATGACTTTTACCGTCAACGATACCGAAGCTGTAAATACCCAGCATCCCAATCCGATACCCAAAGCGATCACGACATAATTGAGGATCACCAGCGAGAAAAACTCCCAACTCGTCATACGACGATCTGACGAACCATCCTCGATGGAATTTCGCAACGCCTTACCGGTGAGCCATGTCCAGAATGGTTGGCATGGCAGGTCCGCGTATGTCGATCGAATGTCCGATTGATATCCATAGACCGGATAGCGGGTCGAATATTCCGAGTGACTCATGATTCATCCCCTCCATGTTGAATATGCGCACCAGCCCAACACAACCTATGGAGATCCACATATTTGCAGCAAGCCTTTCCATGCCAGGCGACCTGACGCCTCCACGACACGCCCCGCCCGCAAAACTGCTCATGCCGATATGACGCTTGCATCGTCGCGCCGACGCCTCCAACGAACAAGGCAATAATTGTTAAAATTCGACATGACGATTCGTGACATTCTCATCCCGTCGCCACACTCCGGCATGACATGCAATGATCACGCACATCCCGCTCACTCGTCCAAATATATACCCACAATAATTGACAATTGTTGCATTGATGAAAAACCAATTTAGTAAAATATTTCAGTGCATCCACCATCTTTTAATTCCAAACGCCACCACATATCAAGCACAACACAATTCACTCAAATCGTTACCTACATCCAGCATCTCGTTAAAACAAAGCACCTAGAATCGGAGCGTCCGAATGGGAGTACTTTCACATGACTTGGTCGTCGGCCGGCTCAGCATCGCTGCCCGCCTTGAGCGCTTGCCGATTACGCGGTTTCAGCGAACCATCTTCGCGGTGATTGCCACCGCGTGGCTATTCGATTCGATGGACCTCGGAATCATGACATTCGTCCTTGGGACCATCAAAGCCGAATTCCACTTGAGCACCGTGCAGGCAGGGATGCTCGCAAGCGCCAGCTTCGTCGGCATGCTCGCGGGTGCCGCGATCGCTGGGGTACTGGCAGACCGCTTCGGCCGGAAACCCGTGTTCCAGGTGAGCATGATTTTCTGGGGTATCGGCAGTCTGCTATGCGCTGTTGCACACGACATCGGATGGTTGATGGCGTTTCGCATCCTGCTGGGATTTGGCATGGGAATGGAGTTTCCCATCGGGCAGTCGATCATGTCCGAAATCGTCCCCGCGGCCCATCGCGGACGTTACGTCGCGCTACTCGAGGGCTTCTGGCCGATCGGCTTCATTGCAGCCGGCACACTCGCGTATTTCCTGCTCCCGATAGTCGGCTGGCGCGGAATCTTCATCGTATTGGCGATCCCCTCAGTCTTCGTTTTCGTGGTGCGTCGCTGCGTCCCCGAGTCACCGCGTTGGCTCGAAAGCGCCGGTCGCACAGTCGAAGCCGACGAGGTCGTTACTCGAATCGAAACCAAGGTGAAGACCGCACTCGGCACGGACGCCCTGCCTGCCGTCGAGCCGGTGACGCAGGCGACGACGAACGAACCCGCGCCGGCGGGCCGGGCAAGTCTCGCGCAATTGTGGAAACGCGGCTACGCGCGGCGGACCGCGATGACCTGGACACTCTGGTTTTTTGCGCTTCTCGGCTATTACGGCCTGACGACTTGGTTGAGCGCGTTGCTGCAAAACGCCGGCTACGAAGCGACGAAGTCGGTGATCTACACGGTCGCCATCTCGCTAGCGGGCATTCCCGGATTCGCCGTCTTCGCATGGTTGCTGGAAGACTGGGGCCGCAAGTTCTCCTGCGTGCTGGCGCTCACGGGTAGTGCGATCTTCGCCTATCTTTATGGCCAGGCCGCCACGACGCACACGCCAGTAGAACAATTGATCGCGGTTGGGATGTGTATGCAGTTCTTCCTGTTCGGTATGTGGTCGGTCTTGTACGCCTACACGCCCGAACTGTACCCGACCCGTGTGCGTGCAACGGGCGCAGGCTTTGCATCAGCCGTCGGGCGGCTTGGATCGCTTCTCGGGCCGTCCGTGATCGGATTGGTCCTGCCGCTCGCCGGCCAACGCGGTGTGTTCACGATCGGAGCCGCGTCATTCCTGATCGCGGCGCTCGCCGTGATCACACTCGGTGTCGAAACCCGGGGACGCGCACTTGAAGAAGTCTCTGTCTAGCCACTCGCCTGGCCTGGCCAGACCGTGTCGTGGCAAGTCGACGTCGATGGCCAAAATGGGCGATGTGTTTGCTCGATTACAGCGAGTCGACGATCAGTACGCGTTGTCCCGGCATTTCCATATCATACGGGCCGCTCAATCCGCGGCCCCTCAATGAGACTGAACATGATTCACAAATTCGAGGAAGGCCTTGACCGTCGTGATGCAAATCACGTCCCGCTCACCCCCGTCGATTTCATTGTGCGCGCGGCCGAGGTATATGGTGACCGCACCGCCGTGGTCCACGGTGACCTACGCCGCACATGGACCGACACCTATGCACGCACGCGGCGCTTCGCCAGCGCCCTTACGCAGGTCGGCGTCGGGCGCGGCGACACCGTCGCAGCCCTGCTGCCGAACATCCCCGAGATGATCGAAGCGCATTTCGCCGTTCCAATGGCCGGTGCCGTGCTCAACGCCATCAACACGCGGCTCGATATTCCCGCGGTGCTGTTCATACTGCGCCACAGCGAAGCGAAGGTTTTGATCGTCGATACCGAATATGCGGCTCTCGCACACCGTGCGGCGCTCGAAATTCCAGGACTGAAGATCGTCAGTGTCGCAGACGCAATGCCTGCCGACCCGGACCGCTTCGCGAATGCGATCGACTATGAAGCATTCCTCGCGGCCGGAGCGCCGGCATTCGAATGGCGGATGCCCGATGATGAATGGGATGCGATCGCTTTGAACTACACCTCGGGCACGACCGGCGATCCGAAGGGCGTTCTCTGTCACCATCGAGGCGCGTATCTCGCCGCGATCAGCAACATCCTCGAATGGGATATGCCCAAGCACGCAGTCTACCTATGGACACTGCCGATGTTCCATTGCAACGGCTGGAGCTTCCCGTGGGCCGTGGCGGCTCGCGCCGGTGTCAACGTCTGCCTGCGGCGCTTCGACGTGCGACGCGTGTTCGAACTGATCAGAAGCGAGCGCATCACGCACTATTGTGGCGCGCCGATCGTCCATAGCGCGATCACGAACGCACCTGCAGAGTGGCGCGACGGGATCAGCCATACCATCCACGCGATGGTTGCCGGCGCGGCGCCCGCGCCCGCTGTGATCGCCCAGATGCGGAAAATCGGCATTGATGCGACACATGTCTACGGTCTCACCGAAGTCTATGGGCCTGCGACCGTCTGCGCCAAGCAGGCGCAGTGGGATGCATTCGACGAGAACGAGATCGCGCGCCTCAACGCGCGACAAGGGGTGCGTTACCATCTGCAAGCCGGCGCGACGGTATTCGATCCCGACACGATGGCGCCGGTGCCGGCCGATGGCGAGACACTCGGCGAGGTCATGTTCCGCGGCAATCTTTGCATGAAGGGCTACCTGAAGAACCCTAAGGCGACCGACGAGGCGTTCCGCGGCGGGTGGTTCCATACCGGTGATCTTGGTGTACTGACGCCGGACGGCTACATCCGTATCAAGGACCGCCGCAAGGACATCATCATCTCCGGCGGTGAGAACATCTCGAGCATCGAAGTCGAGGACGCGCTATACCAGCATCCGGCAGTGGCCGTCGCGGCAGTCGTCGCGATGCCCGATTCGAAATGGGGAGAAGTCCCGTGCGCATTCGCCGAGCTGAAGCCCGGGATGGTGGTGACGGAAGAAGAAATCATCGCGCATTGCCGGCTTTTTCTCGCCGGCTTCAAGATTCCGAAGGTCGTGCGCTTCGGCGAGCTGCCGAAGACGGCGACCGGCAAGATCCAGAAGTTTCAGCTTCGCGAATCGGTCGGTTCCGGCAAAGCGATCGATCTGGCCGGGAACCCGGTGTAACACGGTACGGGCGAAGGGGTACGGACACGTCCCCCCTTCCGGGGCCGGCCCCACCCGGCCCAATTTGACAACGATCCAGACGCAGCCGACGTCGTCCTGAAACGGTTCTATCGTACTCTCAGATCCGACCAGCTCACCATGGAGCGAAATTCACAAGCGTGCAACATACCGTCACGTCTGATCCCGAGCCAGCACGGCCTGCTTCGCGAGCGCAATGTCCAACCGCCGTTTCGCCGCATCGAGTACGTTCCGCTGTGCGACTGAAAGATCGACACTACCGTCCGGAAAAGTCGCGCTCACAATGGCGTTATGCGCGGCCTCGAGCTCAGCGCATACCTCCAACCATTCACGATACCGTCCTGTACTCACAATTCACTCCTTCCACGCCGCTCAGCTTCCGTGCCGAGCCGCCGGTAACCGTTCCAACGGCCGATAAAGTTGCATGACGGAGAGCATCCCAATCTGCCAGACAGCGACATGAACGCCGTGCAGATGGTTACGTCGATCTCGCACTTCTATCTGCACGTCGCGACTTACCCGAATTTGAGCCAGCGAGCTGGGCCACCGTTATCGAATCACGAACTCGATGTATGCGAATCTCCGTCGTCGAGCACGGCGTCCCTGCCTCATACCGCAGAACGCCCTTCGCAGCGCGTGTGCCACATACCCGCAGATCGGTTCGTTCATGTGACACGACGCGCTTCGCCCCCGCTCAGGTCGGCCGGCACTCCCAGAATATCGCTGTCTTGCACTCGAACACCCGCTCGCCTCGCTGATTCACCGCATCGTTCTCGTAGAACACCAAACCCCACCCCGGCTTCGAGTTGACGAGTCGCGTCTTCGACACGCGGGCGCTGTATGTCAGAACGTCGCCCGCATACACGGGCGCCAGCCATTTCATGTCCCAGATTCCCGGGGAAAGACCGTAGCGTGGCTTGTGGCCGCACTCAGACGCCGTGGCATGAACCGTCTTGTTTCGTTCCGTCACGTAGAGCTTCATCCATACGGATGTCACAAGCCATCCCGGTGCTATCCGCGAATCGGAATGCTGACTCAGTAGGCTCTCGTCATGTTGCCAGTGACAGGAAAGCGAATCATAGGTTCGCGTAAAACGCTCGATCTCTTCGGCGCTGAACTGATGATGCCCAAGGATCGCCGACTCTCCGACAACGACCTCGTCAAAGTAGCCACGATCAAGATGCCGGCTTCCTTGGTCTCGCTGCGATGATCCATCAGCCTCTTCCCTCGAGCCTGCAAGCGCATCGCCACCGCGTTCCATGTATTGCTGCAGATCGTCCGCTCGGGGACCGAATGCGATCCACGCGGTCTGGTTCATCACCTCCTCATCCTGGCCATTCAGCACGTCAAACTTGTATTGGACGATCTCCGCATTCGACGTCTGCGATTTTCGGCTTTGAAGAATGGTTTGGCGCAGCTGAAGGCGATCGCCGGCGCGCACCGGCCTGACCCACTTCACCATATCGACGTTCTGGATCGCCACGGGCGTCGAACCGAGCGGAAGGCTGTCGGCAATCAGCCGCGCCGCCAGTGAACTGGTATGCAAGCCCGACGCGATGAGGCCGCCGACGAGACTTCCCTTCGCCGCCTCAGGGTCGACGTGCATTGGCTGCGGATCGTACTCCCGCGCAAACTGGACGATGTCCTCCAGTTCGATTGACGGACCGAGTCGATCGCTTTGCGTGCTCGATGAGGTGCCCTCGCAGCTGGTATGTACAAATTGCATTTTTTCACCTGTTCAATCGTAAAAGATAAGTGCCGGTGGGGCTCAATACGGCTTTTTTCTGCAGATCGCATGCATCTGGTGCTTCATCGGTGATCTCTGTACCGAAAGCGCACCACGCTCGCGACGATTAATTCGGAGACTTCGAGGACGCATGCCCGGTCTTCACGTTGAGGGTGCTCTCAAACGAAAGGCGCCTCATCAGCTGACAAGACCGCTCGAAAACAATCCAAAATTTTCGCCGCCACGCGATCGGCTCGCGCGGTAACGGCCAACATCGCATTGACAACCGGCAGCCGCACATTCACGGGCTCGCCCACGAGCCAAATGCTCTGCTGCGTCGCCCATCGGCCGTCGCTCACAGCCATGTCCTCCGTCAAGCTGACCGAATCTTTCTCTCGTCTGCTATCCGCATCGATCTCCAGTTCATCCCTCTCGTTGAAGAACAGGTTCGGAGCATAGAAACCGGTCGCAGCCACGACGGCACCAAATTGACAGTGGCCTTTACCCCAGTCGATCGACCATGCATGCCCGTCACCATAAGCCGGGACAGCACTCCGAATCGCCCCCTTCTCGAACGTCATCGCCCCGCTCTCCATCAAGCGCAACATCGCTCCGGAGTTATGCGTCGCCACCCGATCGATATGCTGGTCGCACAGAAGCGTCACGTGATGATCGCGGCCAACAAGCAAATTCGCCGCATCGACGGCAGCGAGTTCGTTTCCGATCACCAGGACATTTGTTTTCGTTGGGAGGCGCGCCAGCACTTCTGAATCGATACACGGGTAGCCGATGAACGTCACACGATGCTTATGAGCCTCGAGCACTTCAGGCAACAGGCAAGCTTCGTATCCTGCACAAATAATCACGTCGTTCGCCGGCACGGGCGGAAGCACCGAGTCGTCAAAATGAACGACATAGCGTCGATAACCGTGCACACTCAAAGACTTGAAGCGATACGGCAACTGGATAACTTCAATGCCGTTCTCGGCGGCTGCGCGAACATAATGACTAAACCGGTCGGCGAGATAATGCTCCGTCCAGATTCCCGGCGCGTACGTAGCACACATGGCCACGTCCTCTCCACAACACAGGTGCTCAAGGAAATTTGACGCACGGCTCGACGCAACGTGGTTGACGTCGACAAACGCGTCGTCATGTGCACGCTCATAGGATCGACAGCGCTGATCCTCCGGGCCGGCAGATTGGGGGCCAATAACGAATATCGTCGACGCGGCACGCCGTCTGACTGCCGCGATAAATGCGGCAACGCCCGCATTCCCGCATCCGATTATCGCGAGGCTTGATTTTTCGATAACCATACTATTTCAAGTACCATCGTTCGACACTGCGTAGCCGACTCACCCTGGTCGCCTGCTCACGCACGTAGCTCATCATCGCGACAACGCGTGAAAAGGACGGCCCGATGCAGCGAATCGAGGCATCTTGCGATGCCGGTGAAGACAGGCGTTCGCCCGGTCAATCGGGCGAACGCTTTCCGCTAGACTCGCCACGCAAGATCGCCGTGTACTCAGGTGCCTTGCATGTCGAGGTCTTCCGCAATCTTGGTGTCAAGGGCGGCCCTGCTTGAGCCCTTTTTCGCGCTGAACCACATCGCGCCGATCAACAGGTATGCGACAAAGCAGTACGGAAACTTGTCCAGCGGCGACGGCATGCTCGGATATACGGTCGAGATCAGCGGCGGGATCATCAGCAGTATCGACACACCCGAAAGCAGAATGGCGCGCGAACTCAACTCACTGCGGTGCTTGAGATAAATCGGCATCGCGACTGACACGAGTACATACACCACAAGGAACCCGTAGGTGGCTACCGTGCCGAAGTCATTGAACATGTCGAGCGATTGCTGGCCGACGCTCAACAGAATGGCGGGCACCGCGATCACGAGTACGGATGCCGCAGTAGCTGCGATCGAAGGCGTCTTGTTCCTCGCGTGTACACGAGCCAGACCTGCGGGCAATACGCCATGTCGGCCCATCGTCATCAGGATGCGGGACGCAGCATTCAGGCTGGCAACGGCGCCTGCGAACAGACTGATCACCGCGCCGCATGCAATCAGGATACCGAGGCGGCCGAAGCCGACACTCGTTGCGAGATCGTTGTACGGTGTCGCGCTGGCACCAAGAGACGTTCCGATCGACTTGAATCCGAGCACGGCGACATACGCCGTCAGCATGAAGAAGCATCCGCTCACTGCCGTACTCAGCGTCATTGCCCGCGGAATGCTGCGCAGCGGATCCCGCGCCTCTTCACCCAGCGTCGCCGCACTCTCGAAGCCAACGAAGCTGAAAATGGCCAGGACAAGCCCCACTTTGACGCCGCCCGGATCGATTGTCGCGAACTTGAATTGCCCCGGATCGACCAGCGTCCCGTGTTTGACGATGACCGACAAACCGACCCCGAGAATCAGGATCATCGACGCCGCTTCCAACGCAAGCATCAACTTCGCGGAAAGCTTGACGTCGCGCCAGACGATATACCATGCGATTGCACCGGCAACGCCGACCGTCACGGGCGCACTCAATGTCACGCCAAAGGTGCTGAACAGGCTGCTCGCATAGCTTTCCAGCCCACACAGCACGGCCATCGCGGTGAACAGGTATGCAGCAAGCATGCTCCAACCAGCCAGGAAACCGGCGAAACCGCCGAGCCCACGTCCGACATACGCGTAAAGCGAGCCGGGCGACGATGAGCGCGTCGCGAACTGATTGATGTTCGCGCCGACCAGAATCATCGAGACGGTTGCGAGCAGATACGAAAGCCACGTGCCGGCGCCCGCGGAAGCGAACACGAGCGGCACAAGCACCAGCGGCGTCACGGAGGGTGAAATGTTGGCAACGGCCTGCGCGAGGATTTCCGTAAAGGACAGGCACCGCATCTTCAAACCGAACCGCCCTGTCTCGCTCGATTGCGTCATATCGACCTCCATTGAGTGTGAACAGCACTTCAAACAACACGCCCCGAGCGCCCCGTAGACAACATCCGCCAAGCGTGGCGAGGGGCATAGTCGCGACGAATCAACAACGTCAGCACACGACCTGCGCGTTCGGCTCTCTCCATACCGGGTACAGAACCGGGCCACCTTCAAGCTGAATGGGCGGTCCGGCATCCCTGTAGCCCAGTCGAATGCATATGGACCGACACTGAAGCGAAGTGCACTCGGAATAGGATGGGAGGCCGTCACGATCCATCACGGTGTTCAGGAATTGCATGAATGCCATTCCGCACCCCGAGTTGCGTCGCTCAGGCTCTGTCGCCATGCAGAAGCCGTAGTAGTGCCGTGGGCCGGTCGGGTGATGCGCATCCAATGCGTCGAGGAATGCAAGCACCGTAGAGGCATCCTCGCCAGCGCACGCCGTCATGCGCGATCGCATCCGTTCCTGCTCCTCGACGCTCATGTCCATCCCTTCAGGACGGAAGTAAACAAACGCTGCTGCTCGATCGGCATCCACCATCACACCGCCGCGATCGAATGCGAGATCCAGGTAAATCCCGAAGAATTCGCTCAGGGACTTGGCTCGCCGGGCAGGATCCGGAAACGCCCATTTGATTACTTCGTCATCAAAGAAGCCTCGTCCGAGCAGATCGGACACCCATCCGATTTCGCTTCTGTCTGCACAACGAATCTGCACCATCACCATCCCCAATAGGTTGCGCCGTACTCACGGTTGGCGCGCATCTCCCAATCACGCTCTCGATTTCCTAAAAAAACGAAGGTCACTATTGCGTCTCGACAACATAGATACGGCTTGCAAAAAGGTGGTACGGCCGCCCGGCACTCTTGATCCCGGAGATCCACCACATCGCTTCGATTTGTGTCCGAATTGCGTATATGAGCCGTCGTGTAGCCCCTAGGCCGCTGCGCCTGATCACGAGATCCATCGTGTTCGGCAGGATCAATCATCTCCGTTGCCGCGTGCCGGCTCAATGCAATAATTGTCAAAAGTCATCCATTGCCATTTGACAATTGTTTTATGCTGAATATTCCGCATCATGAACTAATATTCTTTAAATCATGTTTAAACACGTTTTGTCGGTGGATGGACTCGTCGCCCAATTGTATCGAGACCAGACATTCGGTCCCATCGGACCATTTCTCACAACGATCAGTGAGGTACTGCATGTCACACGCAAATAGCTCCCTTCTGCTTGAATCGCGGGACAGCGAGGAAATTAACCTTCTCCTCGGTCTGTTACGAAGTGACTTGACGGATGTCCAGGCGGAGTGCATCGGCTATCCCATCAACCACAAGTTCAACTACGCCGCGCTCGCACCGTTCCTGAATATTCATTTGAACAATCTCGGTGATCCGTACGACTCGGGCGCCGGACTTCCCAACACCCGATTCATGGAGCGCGAGGTACTGTCGTACTTCACCAGCCTCTGGCACGGGCAACCGCGAAGCACCGAAGGCAGCGCGGACACGACGTGGGGCTACGTCCTCAGCATGGGTGCCACGGAAGGCAACATGTATGCGCTCTGGAACGCGAGAAATTACCTCTCCGGCAAACCGCTCATGCACGACATGGGTTCGAAGCAGTCTTCCAGAACACCGCTGCTGTTCTTTTCCGATCAGGCCCACTCGTCGGTGCTGAAGAGCGCCGACGCGTTGTCGGTCGAGACGTTCTACCAAGCGGGGGCACGCCTGTACCCGCGTCAGTGCCCGATCAGCCCCGATGGCTCGTGGCCGAGTGGCGTGCCGAGCCGCCTCGGTGCCATCGATGCGGAAGCACTTGCCGTGCTCGTCGATTTCTTTTGCGCGCGCGGCTATGCCCCGGTCATCCTGCTGAACCTCGGCTCGACCTTCAAAGGTGCATACGACGAACCCGAGCACGTGTGGCAATTCCTGCGCCCGGTATTGGAGCGACATGGGATGTGCACGGAAAGCAACGAGACGACGCGCCAGGAATTCTGGATCCACATCGATGGTGCGCTCGGGGCTGCCTACCTGCCATATTTGGAGCTGGCAAGGGAGAGCGGCCTGTCCGACACGCACGGCCCTTCTTTCGACTTTCGTCTTCCGTACGTCTCGTCGATCGTGATGAGCACGCACAAGTGGTATGGTTCGCCATTTCCCGGTGGGCTCTACATGACGCGAGAGAAACTGCGCATCGCGCCGCCAAGCCGCCCGGAATACTATGATTCTCCCGACTCCACGCTGGCCAGCAGCCGGAATGGATTTTCCGCACTCGTGCTCTGGCATGCGTTGTCGGCCACTCCGCTCGACCAGCAGGTCGCTCGGGCCGCTCGCTGCGATGCGCTGGCAGCGTACGCTTACGAACGCGTCGTGCAGATTGCCGAGCGATGCGACACGTGGTGCGAGCGCGCGAACAATTCGCTTGCGGTGCAATTCACGCGTCCCGGGAGCGAGACGTTCAACCGCTTCCGACTGAGTGCCCAGGGCGATGCCGCGCATGTTGTCGTGATGCCGCATGTCGATCGGAATGTCGTCGACGCGTTTCTGGCGGCACTCGAACGTGATGCTCGCTATCAAAGGCAAGTCAACTCGCAGCGTAATGAGGCGGTTGCGCTGTTCGGCCGGTGACACTAATGCGCTTGCGGTGCTCCTGGATCATCTCCTGTGTCGGTCGACGTGCCAGGACACCACAAGCAGCGTAGCAACGACTCGCTGCCTCGCACTGTACATATCCGCATCGCCGTCACTTCGTCGGCACACCGGCGAGATGCCTCCAATCGTGTGCCGGCCAAGTCGGTTTTCTCTGGCATCTCCAGCCCCAACCATCGATCGATTCAAGGTATCGAAACGAAATCGCCGAGCGCGTGTTTGGCAAGCGCTCGGCGATCTCGTCAATTGCGTGTCAGCGCCCGGAGGACGCTTGGGCGATCGACAAACTAGGCCATCGCAGCCCCATCGGGAAGGGGCTGCTCAACGAGCGCACGCACATCCACACCGACACGAGCAGCAACCTCTTCAAGTCGATAACCCCTCGTGTAGACAGACTCGAGACGAACGCCATTTTCGGGAACCATGCCGTGTATCTTGCGCAAGCGATAGATATGCGTATCGAGGGTCCGCGAATCGCTGCTTTGCGCCCGCCCCCAAACCGCCATGGACACGATCTGACGCGAAACGATTTTCCCGATATTGCGAAAGAGAAACACCATGAGCTCGTACTCTTTCGGCATCAAGTGAAGCTCATCCCCATGAAGCGTCACTTTTCTTCTCGCCGTGCTCAGCAAAAAACTGCCGACCACGATATCCCGCTCCGCGGCCGTGCCCCTTCTAGCCGGTCGCAACCACGCATCGATCCGGCTTGCCAACTCCAGGCCACTGAACGGCTTCATGATGTACTCGTCGATCACCCCTTGGGCCTGATAGACGATGTCCATCTCGGTAGCCTGATTCGACAAGCAGATGACCGGCACTCTCTTGCGGCTGCAAGAGCGGATCGTCTCGATCAGTTTGACTCCCGACGCGGCATACGGCTGCCACTCGAGTACTAGCAGGTCCACCGATTGACGCATGGCAATCTCGATCCCTGCTTCCGCGGACGTTGCATGCGAAATCGACAACTCTTCACTGGCCATGAACTGCTGCATCAACATAGCATGTGGCACATCATTTTCGATGAGCAAGATATTCATGAATTGCCTCACATCCAGAGCGTTATAAATTAATTCACCAAACAACCACCAGCACGCATCCCTCTCTGTATGCGGCATACGCCAATTTTTATTATTTATCTAAGCTTTTCAGATCACCCCAATCTCTTGGCAAACGTTTCACAAAATTGATGCAGGACTCGATGGAAACAGAAAATTTTTCCCGCTTCCGCGAGGACCGCCACCACCTACCCAACGTACTTTTAACCAATTTAACAAAAACTTACATCATCGCGTCAAGGCGCAAGGACTCATTTTCAATAAAATTGACATGCCATACAAGCCGTCAATTATGGTAAGAATTCCCCTACATAAATCATCCGATCCAGCGCGAGAATTCCTACAGAATTTCATTCTCGAAAACGGGAATCCCGGTCTTCATAGGTTCTCCTTGAATAGCGCCTATCAAAGCGTTATGACAAAATTTTTATGCATTCGACTTGATTTCGACCTGCGAAAGCAGATGCCAATCGTGAGTTACCGATCAATAGCCTATGGGCAGGTGCGCGTAACGGGATGCACCCCGGCTGCAACGCAACGCTGGCGTTCAGCGGGATGGAACGGTGTCTGCTCCCGGCTGCACATCCCTTGGATCGCGGCTCGCGAATGCACTCAGCTCGCTCGCGACGTAGTCGATGACGCTTGCCCAATCTCCGGGTCGCGGCTGCCGAAAGAGCCGCGCCGACGGATACCAGGGCGAGTCATCCCGATCCGCCATCCACCGCCAGCAACCATCGAACCTCGACAGGATCCAGACCGGCTTGCCCAGTGCCCCCGCGACGTGGGCGACGGACGTGTCCACCGAAATCACCAGATCGAGATTCGCGATCACCGCTGCTGTATCGGCAAAATCCACGACATGCTCCATTGGGTCAACCGGCCGCAGGTGCTCGGGCAACTCGGCGAGCTGGCGCCGCACCGTCGCGTCTTTCTGCAGACTCACGAAGGTGATGCCATCCATCCGCAACAGTGGCAAGTACGTATCCACATGAAACGACCTTCGTCGATCGATCGCGTTCGCATTGACCTGATCCGGCCGTGAATCGCCAGCCCATACCAATCCGACCTTGAAACCGTCACACGGCCAACGAGAGCCCCAATGCGATACAAGTTCAGGGGCAGGATGCAAGTACGGCACATTTGCCGGGATGGTTTGCAGCGTTGTGCGAAATCGCAGCGGCAGGCTCATGACGAGACAGCAATAGTCGTGTGGAGGGAGCGATGCCATTGCGTCATAGGACCAGCACGCATCGACGCCAGCGATCGCGCCAATCAATCGCGTCAGCGCCGGCGGGCAGACGACGGACAATCGGCTCACGCCGCATGCCTTGAGAAGCGGCAGATATCGGGCAAACTGAACCACATCGCCAAGCCCCTGTTCCGGAAACAGAACCAGCGACTTTCCGAGCAATGACTCACCGCGCCATTCCGGAAACGACAGACAGGGCTGCATGTGGCACAATGCATCGGCACCCCAATGCGGCGACGGCTCGTACCGCGCCTCGTACAGCGGCCAGGCCTCTTCGTATCGGCCGCGGGCCAACAGCAGGAGCGCGAGATTGAACGCGGTCGGACTGCGCGATGGATCGAGTTCGAGCGCCCGACGCAGGTATCGCTCCGCATCGTCGTACCGCCCCGCGTCATGAAGCAGCCGCCCCATATTGTTGAGCGCTTCGATCGAATCTGGCGTACGTTCGAGCACGCCCAGGTAGCATCTTTCTGCCTCCCCAAACCGCTGTTGCGCATACAGCAGGTTTCCCAGGTTACCGTACGCGCCGCAATGTTCGGCATTCAGCTCAAGTGTCCGGTAGAAGCATCTCTCTGCTTCCTCGATGCGGCCCGTCTCATGAAGCAACACACCGAGATTCAGATGTGCATCCATACAGCCCGGCTGGACCGTAACCGCCTGCCTGTAGCAGACTTCAGCTTCCTGATAGCGCAGTTCCTGATGCAGCACCGCGCCCAGCGCAGCGTGAGTCGTCGCATCGTTCGGATCGCACGCCAACGCTCGGCGCAAGTGCGGCTCGGCATCAGCACGTCTGCCGGTCAGGTGCAACAGGACTCCAAGCCTGCTGTGAGCGATCGCGCATTCGGGGTCGTACATCAGCGCCTCCACGTAACACGCCTCCGCCTCCTGAACTCGACCGGCAGCATGCAACATGAGACCAAGGTTGCAGTGCGCATCGACGTACCCTGGCATCAAGGAGAGCGCGCGTCGATAGCAGGCCTCGGCATGCCGGATATCCCGTGTTCCTTCCAGCAGCACGCCCAGATTGTTCAGCGCCTCTGCGTGATCGGGCGCACGCTCGAGCGCTCGCCGATAAAGCCGCTCCGCCGCATCGAGCGCGCCAGCACGATGCTCGGCCACAGCTGCATAAAACACGTCGTCCGCAGATATCGTCGACTCGTTGTCTTGCGCCGATCCCATATCCTCTCCATAGCTCCATGATGCCGAGCAATCGGCTTGTCGAATAGCTTCGCCGCGCCGGACGTCAGTGTCGCGTGTTGACCAGCTTGTAGCCTGCCCCGCGCACCGAGATGAGCTGATACCCGCAGTCACCGGTCAGTCTCAGTTTGGTACGAACCCGCGACATGTGCACACACACGGTGCGGTGTTGCGCTTCGAGCCTCGAAACCCCTTCCCACATTGCCTTCCACAGCTCGGTGAACGTCACGACCCGATTCATCTGCGTAAACATCAGCAACGCGGCGCGATATTCCATGCGCGTCAGCACGATGTGCTCGCCCTTGACGCAGACACGACCGGCGCCGTTATGGAACGCATACGCGCCGTGAGACGAACCCGACGTGCGCGCATGAGATCCCGCAATTCGCCGAAGCAGTGCGCGGATCCTCGCAATCACCACGTCGATCGATGCAGGCGCACTCAAATATGCATCCGCGCCGGCAGTCAGAGCGGCAACCATTTCGTCCTCGTTTTCCGGTCCGACGACCATCAGCGGGACGTTCTCAATGGAACGGTCGTTGCGCAATGCCGACGCAAATTTCGCGATCAAGCCTCCCCGATTCGGTTCGATCACAAGGACCATGTCGACATTCGAAGACTTCAGGTATGCGTGCAGCGCAACCGACGAATCGAACATCCTGCACACAAAACCATATCGACGCAGTGCGTCCCCGATCTCACCGGCCGGACCCGGATCTCTGTTCAAAATGGCACATGTCGCCTCCTTGCGCCCCATGATCGACAATACTGGCATGTAAATCTCTCCCCGCACCGCCATCGGTTCGATGAACCGCGGCAACATTTTTATTTGCGCTACGTAACGACAACTACTTCGTCAAGACCCGTGCTTGCCGTGCGGTCTTTCCGTTCGTTCTTCCAGCTCGCCCGGCGTTTTGAGCCTGAATTCCTCCGGATCGCGCCCGGCCATCCATCGAGGCTTCCTGCCACGTCCTGACCAGGTTGCACCGGTCTTCGGATCCCAGAAGCGCGGCGCAACCGACCGTCCGCGTGACGTCCTGACCCGGTTGCTCGACAGGCGCGATTCGATTTCCCGTGTTTCGATCTCGTATTCGCACATCAACTTCACGATCTGCTCGAGGACACCCTTCCTCGTAGCCGCGCGACGCATCGCGATTTCGGCATCCAGCTGGGCCCGTTTTGTCAGCAAATCGTGCAAAGACTCTCCCGACATTTAGTTCTCCTATTACTTCCACACATCAATCCATCAATTTCCCGAACTTGCGTTCCATCAAACCAATACAGCTCAGCAGTTCAACGCAAGCGACAAAATCAGTACAACGAGCAAGGCGGCAGAAAGCGGCGCGACATGCACACGCACCGATGCCCTCGCTAAATGGACTTTCCCCGTCCGAATCAGACGATATGGCAAGGGGCGCGCACCGATGTCGCGCATGTCCTGCAAGCCCCGGCAGGTTGCTGTTTCCATGTGACGCCTGGTTTGCTCTCGCCTCATCCCCGAATCGTCCTATCCTCGAGTCGACGTCGGCTGCCGCCAGACGGCAGCCGTACGAACGTCAGGCCCGCCGGATCAAATTGAGCAGGAACAACAGCACTACTGCGCCGCCGACCGCAACGATGATCGACGACAGGATGCCGCTCCCGATACTGATGCCGATCAGCGACGTAATCCATCCGCCGACGATCGCACCTGCAACGCCAACCAGCACGTCTATCAGGATTCCGAAGCCACCGCCGGTCACGATCATGCCCGCGAGCCATCCGGAGATACCGCCGACGATCAGCCAAATGATCAGGTTATGAAGCATGTTTTTCCTTTTTCCTGGTGTTTCTGATGCCTGGAATAGCGGTGTCCGATCAGTTCGCGCGAGCGCGGTGGTGATGAAAGCCGTGCCAGTGATGCTTGTGGTGAAACAGCGCGGCCTGTGCGGATTCGATCCCGCACGTCGCGACCATCAATAGCGCGACGGCCGTCATGACGAGTTTCTTCATACCTCTGCTCCTTCTTGTCGTTTGGGCGAATGGCCGGTCGCCCTTCCGGATTCAATGCACTCCGTCATACATCGTTCTTGCGCGTGGTCAGATGGGGAATGCGCTCGTTGCTCGTCGCGCGCAGCTGATGGATTTGCCGGGTGCTCTTGTTCAATTGCGCCTGCGCTGCGACCCGCTGCGCTTCCAGCTGGGCAACCTCTCGACGCACGTGTTGCTGGCGACTGCTCACAAGCTGGCTCTGTGCCGCGTGCTGCTCGAGATCGTTACGCAACCGCTCCGCCTGCGCTTCGGACGCCTCGATCAACGTCGCGACATGAAGGTTTTGCGCCTCGAGCTGGGCGCGGCGCAACTCGATATCGGAAAATCGAATCGCCTGCTCCTCGAAATGCCGAAACGCCGCTTCGGCCGAGTCGAACTCGTTGGCGTGCAATGCCCTCCACAAGCGCCCCTCGTGACAAAGCGTGATGTAGTACGACAGATCGGTGCGATGGAACAGCAAGTTCACCGAGTACGAAAACGCCTGCAAGGTGCGAAACGGCGCGAGCGCCTGTTGTTCGCCCAACGCTTCGACTTCGGCAAGTTCGGCCGTTTGCACCATGCGGGGATTGCCTTGCGGCATGACTGCGTTCAGCGGTCGCAGGGGCGATACGGTCGGCGTAGCCGGCACTGGCTCGTCCGCGGGGGACTCAGCAAACGCCGCGCCGGCCACCTCAGCTGCGTCGAATGCGTCTGCTGCCTCTTCTTCGCCTGTCACAACGGGACGTCTATTCAAATGCAATTTCACGATCAATCTCCTCAAACCCCGGACGCCCTTTCACACGTGTAGTTGGTTTTCTTCACGTCAACGCTGCACATTGAATTGAACGCGCCGATTCGCAAATCGCCCGATACTCGTCACGTCACTTTCAACCGGATGCGTCGCGCCGTATCCATTCGCCGTCAGGAGCGGCGCCGGCACACCGTCCGCGATCAGCTGTGCTCGTATCGACTCGGCGCGCTTGCGCGACAACAGCGTCAGCGCCTGTTCGTCGCCGACGCTGTCGGTGAAAACCGCGATCTCGACCTTGACCGGATGCTCGACACTTGCGCAGATCTTGAGCAGCATCGCGGCTTCGCCAAGGTTGTCCTTGGCCGTGGCCGGAACATGACCGCTCGAATGCGCGAAATCGATGATTTGGGTATTGAGCACGCGCTCGACGTCGGCCGGCGCACACGGGTGGCCATCGTCGATCGCCTTCACCACCGAGTGACGGAACGTCTGGGACGCCTGCCCCACGCGTGCCGCGGCATCGAACGCGACGACCCGCCACGACGGACCGAATGCCTGCTGCAGCCGATCGATCCACGCGTCCTGCCCATCCGCAGCGGGTCCGGCAAGCTCGATCAGCATCGGGCGCAGCGAGACTTCCGCACCACGCACCGCCATCAGCGCGCTCAGCACATCGAGATGCTCGAGCCAATCCGAATGCGTGCCATTCGCGATCGCGATGTCCGCGTCGAACCGCCCCGCGCCGAACTTGCCTTTCAGCAAGTCGAGCAATTTCTGTCGTTGCTCGTCATTACCCACAGTGGCGGCGATGTGCGGAAAGCCGGCACCGTCGACCCGCATCGCGAACATCGAATGCACTGCGTCAGCCTGCGCCGCGGTCGGCGTGCCAGCGCTGGCATCTGACCCAGGAACTGCCGCGGTAGCACCGCCGGCGGATGAGGACACCGGTACGGTCGGTGCAATGGTTTGCGCGGCGACTCCCGAAGCATGCGCGTTCGAGTCAGCTGCCGATGCGGCCGGCGCCGAGCCCGGCACCGGTGCCGTCGAACCAAGCCGAACCGCTCCATCACCTTCCTGCGACGTGAAGGTCGATTTCAGAAAACCCGGATGATTTTGCTCATAGGCATACGTCGTTGCCCCACCCGCGGCCAACAATGCCAGCAACCAGAGCAGTCCTCGACGCGAATGCCGCCGTCGCGGCGCGGGCCGATACACGACTTTTGCCATGGCCGGCGCATCTGATGCGGCCGCAGCATTCGGTGCAGTCGGCGCAGTCGCTGCATTCGGCGGTTCGGCCTCCGGTACCGTGGGGTTGGCAGCCGAAACCTGCGGCCCGACCTTCGGCGCAAAACTCGGCGTGCCGGACGCGCGCGCCGCGCCGGTTGACGACGTCGGCAGCGGCATGAGAACGGCCGTCGGGAGCTTCGTCGCATTGACCGCCGTATTGACGGTCGTGCTCACAGACGCACTGACGGGACCATAAACCGGCGTGGTCGTTTCGGGCTCGGACGACACGGCCGCCGGTTGCCGGATCGCTTCCGCGAAGTCCGCAGCGCTCTTGAATCCGAGCGCCTGCGCGACGCCATCCGATACGAACGGGGCGATTGACGGAAACTGGTGGCGCATCAGCGACACGAAATCAGCCTCGGATGCCTGTTCGATCAACAGGTGATGCTTGAGCATCCCGAAGCCGACCGAGGCCGACAGCGCAACCAGCACGTGCGTCGCTTGCGCAGGCACGCCGGTCATCGCCGCGATCGGATCACTCAACACCGAGATCCGCCGCAGGACAACGCGCGCACTCAGTTGGTCGCCCGTCGTTTCCAGGTCCTTCAACCCCGCCGTATCGGCGAGCCGAACGCCCAGGTGCTCGCCGATGCGCGCGTTGACAGCCGGCGACAGAATCGCTGAGAACGACGCTGACGCATGCTGGCGCGTGGCACATTGCGCCATCACCGACGCGAGCACCGCCGCTGTGCCGTGCTCGACGATACCCCGGATCACGTTCGGCGCCAAACCGATCCGGGCGGACAATTGTTCGCAAACAGGCGGAGCGAAAGTCGAGGACACCGTCTGGACGAGATCGATAGCGTTCAAGGTTTACTCCGTGAAATTTTCTTGCCGGCCCGCTGGCTGGCGCAACCGCGTGCACATGTCGATACCGGCGCGCAGCTCCGCATCGCTCGAGAAACGCCAGTCGCCGAAATCCGACCGAATGCGAACGCACCCGGCATAGATCTGCACGACCGCGTCCTCACCCCATGCGTCGTGCAGATCGCGCAACAGCGCGCGCTGGCGACGGTCAAGATAGAACGGCCATTCGACGCGCGCGGCGTCACGCGGCACGAGCATGGGGAAGCGAAATCCATTTGGGGCGCCCATCGCTTTTTCGTAGCAATCGCAGGTCTCATGGTCATTGCTGACGGGTCAGTGGGCGGCGCATTCGTCGGCCGCCGACGGGGCGGCCCCATTCACGGACATCGCATCGGATTCACGCATTGCGTTGTCGACTCTGGTAACGAGTTCCGCCAGATCGACGCGTAGCGTCTCGAGCACCGGACTCCAATCGCCAAAGCTACGCTGCCGATACAGCTTCACGCTCGGATACCATGGGCTGTCAGCGCGATCGGTCATCCACACCCAGTGAGGATTCACATCGAGCAATACCCAGGTCGGCACACCCAGACCGCCGGCCAGATGCGCAACCGACGTGCAGACCGTAATCACGAGATCGAGGCTTTTGATGAACGCCGCGGTATCGTCAAACGACTCGAACTCCACCGTCGTGTCGGTCAGGCGAAGGCCTGCCTCGCGAGCCTCATCCGCCTCACCTTCTGCGTTGACCTGCAGGCTGTAGAAATCGACGCCGGCGATCGACCGGAAAGCGCTCGCATAATCCGCAGGCTTGACCGAACGCATCGGATTGCGCTGGTGATTTCGGCTACCCGACCACACCAATCCGACCTTGAGCGTTGCGTCACTCGCGCAGCGCTTTCTCCACATCTGCGCCTTGACTGAATCAGCGCGCAGATACGCAGTACGTCCGGGCAAATGCTCGACACGCACACCAAGCACCCCTGCCAGACTGCAGAGCGGCAAGTGATAGTCGAACGGGGGCAACGGGCGTAGGTCGTGCGGAACCACGACGTCGACAGCCTCACCAAGGCTGCGCTTGAGCAGCGGCAACAGACTCGCGAAGCAGCAGTAGACGAGCTTTCCCCCCTCGCGCTTGACACGCTCGGCAAACGCCGGGACGAAGCGCACGAACTGCAGCACGTCACCGTGCCCTTGCTCGCCCCATACGATGATCGTCTTGCCTTCGAGCGATTGCCCCGACCATTGCGGAACCGGCAGATTGTGCGAGGTCTCGCGCAGTTCCGGGGAGCCCTTCCACCGCGCCTCGTGATTGACCCAGCCGTTCGCATAATCGCCGCGCATGAGTTGCAGCATGGCCACCGTCCACACCAGCGACATATCGTTCGGCTCGAGCTTGAGTGCACGCTCGGCCACGGCCAGCGCATCGCTCCATTGCTGATGCTCGCGCAATACGTACGAGCAAGTCTGCAGCGCGGTCGCGTAATTCGGTGCCAGTGCGCACGCGCGCTCCGCCGCGACGAGACTGTCAGGCAGTACGCCAAGCTTCAGCAACGTCGTCGCAAGATTGTTCCAGGCAAGCGCGTTGTCCGGACTGTCCAGCAGCGCTTGTTCGAGCGTCGCTTTCGCGTCGGCAAACTGCTTGAGCTCGAGATGCGCGGCGCCCATGTTGTTGCGCAGCATCGGGAGCGTCGGCTCGAGACGTTCGGCATGGCGGTAAGCGTCTAGTGCCTGCAGATGATGTCGTGCCTGCTGATGCGCCAGACCCAGGCGGAACCACGGCGCGGCCTGGTCCGGCGCCCGCTCGCAGCGCACCGTGGCGATATCGCGTGCAGCATCGAATTTCCCGAGGCGGAACAGCACGTCAATCCAGTCCAGCATCCAGTCTTCGCCGGGCGCGCCGTTCTTATGTGCGCGTTCGAACCAACCATCCGCGCCGGGATCGTCGCCGAATCGCACCGCGAGCCGAGCGCGCTCGGTCAGTGCATCCACGTTCGTGTCGTCGAGTTGCAACGCGCGGTCGAGAAGATCACATGAATCGCCGAACCGTCCCCTCAGGCACAGCAGCCGGCTGGCGAGAATCAGCTCTCGCGGATTGTTCGACTGCCTGACCCGCTCCGTCGACAACAAATGAGACGCTTCGATCAGCGAGCCGCGTTCGATCAGCGACTCGATCCGATCCAGTTGAGATTTACCCTGCTTGGCCATCGATCTTTTCCCCAAGAAACGCTATCAATGCGCGACGTCGCTTACATGCCCTGAATGGTGATACCTGATACGAGGCCGACACCCAGGCCGATCAGGCGTCCACGCCATGCGGCCTTTCTGCAATCGCCGTCCTCGAAAATGGACGGCTGGATTCGGCGCGCGCGCTTATAGATGTACGGCGCAACAAACAGCACGCAGATCGCGATGGCGACCATGAAGAGGATCTCGACGCGCGGCGAGGCGCCGCGCAGCCATGCAAGATCCATCGCGAAATGATCGATCCCGATCACGAGACAACACGTGATGAGCCAGCTCACGACGAGATTGCCGATGAAGTTGTCCGTAACGCTGAAGTTGCCCATGGTTGCCCCGTTTTCTCCGTTTGATTGCGCGCTATGCCCCGCTCACCGCGAGGTGATGACCGCCTTCTTTGCAAGTGAGTCGACCATCGCGTTGAACGCGTCCGTCTGCGCCCGACTCTGCAGGGATTGGATCAACTCGCCCCGAACCTGCTCGTACCGCGGGACCGCCGTCTGTACCTTCCCGTCGAGCTTGACCAGCATGCGCACCTGGCCGACCGCGATCGCCGAACGCGTGTAGTCGCCCGGATGCAGTTGCACGAGTGCACGGGCCACTTCAACCGGCAGGCCCTGGGTGTTGCCTTCGGTGACCGGCGTCTTCAGGCTCACCCAAGGCAATGCGCCACCGTTCGCCTTGCTCGGCGCAAGGCTCTCCTTCGTGGCGATCGAATCGAACCGCTCATGACGCGCCAGTCGAGCCAATGCCGCCTGGACAGCCGTTTCGCTCGGCAGCACGATCAATCGCGGTTTGTATGACATCGGACCGAGCGAGGCGACAATCTCGTCGTAGCGTGCACGTACCTGTTCCTCCGTGACCGGCCGCGCCTTCGCGTGCGTAGCGATATACAGGCGATTTTCGGTATCGATGCGAGCTTTGCTTGCTGCAGCACGCACTTCGGGCGCGTCGCCGATTTTTTCCGCGTCGGCAGCCTGGCGGATCAGTTCGCGAACGACCAAACCATGCTCGATCTCGGCGCGTTGCGCTGCCGAGTCAGGCAGGCCGCTTGCGCGCAACGTCTCGCTCACCTGGGCGCGCGTCAACGGAACGCCATTGACCGTCGCGAATGCGTCGACAGGCGACGCGTTGACCGGTGTGCTCGCCGCGACGGGTTTGTCCGCCGGCGTGTTCTGATTTGCGCAGCCGGACAGGACGAGTCCGGCAACGACTGCTGTCGCCACTGCGTGACGTCGTTTGATTCCCTTCGTGCTGTGAATGTCTTTTTTCATCGTCAGGTCCTCTTGATTGCGGGTCATTCATCCACCGTTTCCGGTCGATATCGTTCTGCTTCAGGCGGCCTTTTCGACCTCGTCGAACAGTCCAACGAGCAACCGGTCATATGCTTCGATTTGCTTGGGATTCGTCGTCAGGAATCGCCCGATCGACTCACGTTGCTTTTTCCGATAGCCCTGCCAATCGGTATCGTGATGCTCGATGGCATCGACAACGCGCCTGGTACCCGCCTCAACATCGTTGTCCGGGTAGTAGTAGCCGATCTCCTTGCACAGCCACGCGTTGTGCACGAGTGCGTAGCCGTTCCAGCACACGTCGAAATAGAAATAGTTCAGCGCCAGCCCCCACTGATTCGACACCACGATGTCGGTATGCTCGGACAGGAACTGCGGCGTGTCGTAACGGCCGACGAAACTCACCTTGCTGTCCTTGACCAGATCGAGGTGGTGGGCAATGCCGATGAACTCCGGACAACTTCGTGCGAAGTGGTCCGCGTTCGTCACGTGGACGTAGTCGATCTTCGAGCCGCACTGCCGATAGGCGGATTCGGCAATCAGCAGCGGGTAGAGGCAGAACTTGAGAACGTCGATGTTCGGTTCCATGATCGACAGCTTCTTCGGCCGTCCGGTCGGTCGATACTCGCCCCGAAACGGCAGGTCACGCGTGCGCTCGTCGATGCAGATCGGATCCCAGACGAACGGCACTTCGCGCACCGGCCGGCGCCGCAGCACGCTGAAAAAGCCCGCGCTGGTCTCCGTCACCTGCGGAATCACCCAGACCTGGTCGTAGCATTGATTGATGAACACGGAGTCGGCGAGCCGGCGCGTGAAGATCATCGCTTCGATCATCTGCACGTATTCCGGGCCGCAGCAGTAGCTGACGACCTTCGTGCCGCGCGACTGCAGATACTGCGTCTGCATCGGGTCAATCTGGCCGCCGAGCTCAATCAGCACGTCAAGCGCATCCTTCGCGTCGTCGAACGAGCACACGGGGAATTGCGCGAGGTCCCACGGCAGGCTCGACGTGATCGCAACCGCGGTCGTATTGACCAGCGTCACGCGATGCCGAAGCGGCGACTGCTGGAACAGCTTCATCAAATACAGCGCGTTCTGCTTGATGCCGTTGACCCACAGGCTCTCCGCCGCATCGCGCAGCCCAATCGTGATGCCGATTCGTAACGATCCTGCTTTGCTCATGCGCGGTCTCCTGGCATCCCTTTGTCAAGTCGAGAAATTGGGTCGATTTGGTCGTTGTCGTGCTTCATTGCATGCCTGCGGATCGGGTTCCGAAATGCACCTGCCGCCGTACGATCACGCACGAAGGCGGCGCGTCGAGCAGCGTGACCGTCTCGCGCGGGTGCGCCGGATGCGTGTACACGGTGACTGATTTGACGAGCGCGTTCGCGCGGTAACCGGCCAGTTCCGAACGCGCGACGTCCTTGCACGGCAACGGTGCGCTCGAGATGCGCTCGGCCAGCACCGCACAGCCGGCGTCCGCCGGCGACGTCGTGAGCGACAGCAATGCCGCCGCCTGACCGTAGTCGAGGCCCGACATTGAAAAGAACGGCGCGCCGTCCGGGTCGTTCCGGTCCCAATCCAGCACCACGTCGGCATGCTCCGTATTGGCGAACGTGCGCTCCGAGATGGCATTGACCATCGGGTAGCAACGCCGCACCCCGGCGCGCATTGCCGCGCCTGCTAGGACGGTCGAGGGAAGCGCCAGCGGTTGAGATGCCGCGCCCGCGGCCGGCAGCGGCTGCGCGGTCGACACCTGTGCTGTAAGTGCCGCGAGCGCGACGACAAATCCGAAACGGGCTTTCATTGGAAAAGCTCCGCGATCGCCGCGCCATATGCATCGACGTTTTCCTTGCGCTCGGGATCCAGCTTCTCGAGCAGTGCGCGTGCATTGGCTCGATATTTCGCGAAATTCGCGTCATGCGTGGCGAACGCCTCGCGCAGCGCGAGCGCGCCATCCTCGCAGTCGAAGCCGGCGTAGCGGTATCCGCAACCGTCGAGCAGGTCCGAGTTGTGGATCAGCGGATAGCCGCCGTAAAGCGCCTCGTAGTACACGTAGTTCTGCGCGTTCTCCCACTGATGGGATACGATCGCATCCGCCTGCGGGCCGAGAATGTCGTAGATCGGCAGGCGCGGCTCGAACGTGGCACGACCGTGATTGACGAGATCGAGACTGCGTGCAAAGCCGACGAACTGCGCATCGGCCTTCAGATGCAGCGTGTTATAGACGCGCAGATACTCGATCGATCCGGGTGCCTGCCGGTAGGCGAGATCCGCCGCCAGCATCGCCAGATGCGATGTCTTCACCATGCAGATGTTCGGCTCGAGAATCGCGAGTCGCCAACGCGCACGATGCGGTTGGTAGCCGAAATGTGTGGTCCGGCCGCTCGCTTCGATCGAGCGCATCAGCAGGTGCGGGCTCCAGAGGTGCTGCATCGCGCGAACCGGCGCGCGTAGCGCGCTCTGGTAATAGTGTGCGCAGGTGCGCTCGAAAGCCGGAAGCGTCCAGATTGCGTCATACGGCGTGCCGGATACCAGCATCCCATGCGGCAAGCCGAACATCATGCGTTCGATGTCGATGACGTAGTCGTTCGCCACACGCATCCCGATCACGCGGCCGCCACGTTCGCGGAACGCGCGCGCCCAGTCCGGGTTGAGTTGCGCGCTCAGTTCGATCACGACGTCGAGCGTCTGCTGCGCGGTGTCCAGATCGATCGTCCGGGCAGGCGCATGCGCGAGGAACTGGGTCGCCTTCTCCGGCGAGCCGTCTCCGCCGTTGACCAGATACACGGCATCGATGTGCGGCGAATGCTTGAGCAGCATCGCCAAAAAGAAGCAGTTCTGGAAAATGCCGTTTTCCCAAATGGACTGTTGGTCCGCCCGCAGAAAGATCGTGATGCCGACTTTCAGACGCCGATTCAGCATGCTTGCCCCCTCATCGCGGATTGCCCGCCAACTGCGGGGACCAGTGCCAACAGCCGCCGCGCGTAGCCGGACAGGTTGCGCGGATGCTCGGGACTGAGCCGCTTCAGGAAGTCGCGCGCCTGCTCGACATAGTCGGCATGGGCGATGTCGTGCATGTAACCGACGTTCAGCAACGCGTCGGCCCCCTCGTCGACATTGGAGCCGGAGTAGAAATAGCCGGTCGAGCCCAGCCAGGGTGAGTTGTGGACCAGCGGATAGCCGCCGTACAGCGCGTCGAGATAAGCGATGTTTTGGTCGTTATGCCACTGGTGCGCAACGATCGCGTCGACGTACTGGCTGACGTAGCCGACAAAATCGTGGCGATGGTCCAGATGCAGTCGCCCCTTTTCGTTCAGCATCAGCGAACCGGTGAGGAACGAGAACGTCGGATGCTCCTTCAGATGAAGGCTATTGAGCACGTGCACGCGGTCGATCGCCGCCGCATCGCGACGGAATGCCGCATCGCAGATAAGCAGCGGAATCGTGCAGCACTTGACCACCGAGATATTCGGCTCAAAGATCGCGGCACGAAGACGGCGCGGAGACACGAGTTCCGGCAAGGGCTGATAGCCAAAGCGCAGGCCGGCGGCTTCAACTTCGCGGCTACGCTGTTCGATGAAGACCGGGTCCCACAGAAACGGAATTTCGATAACCGGGCAACGGTGGAGCGTGCGCAGCATCGGGATGAACTCGCGATCCTTTTCGAGCACCCAGATTTCGTCACAGCGCGTGGCGCGCGTGAAATACCCGCCCTTCTTGAACACGCTCGGCTCGATCAATCCGACATACGGCTGACCGCAACACAGGAACACGACCTTTTTACCCAGCGCCCGGATGTAGTCGAGCCATTCGACCTCCAGCCCGCCACCCATCTCGATCACGACGTCGACAAGATCCGCGGCGTCCCGCGACGCCACCAGCCGGGCGCCAAACGCGGCTTTCTCGGCTTCCGGCGACACTTGGTCCTGATCGCCGCAGTTGAGCAGCACGATATCCGTGACGAACGGAAGCTCGCGCAGCAACTGCACCAGGAAAAAGACGTTTTGCCCCAACCCGTTTTCCCAGACGCTATGCCCGGCATGGGTGAGCACTGAAATTCCGATACGCATCGCTGTTGATGTGAAGTTTGTTTGTTATGAGAAAAAGAAGGGAAAGGGCCGCCTATCCGGAGCCTGTGGCCCCTTCCCCCAACCCGTGAACCGCGCTCGACGGAACGAGGCGGACACGGGGTACTTCACAGCGCTAGTTAATTGAGCGGATCCAGCTGGATCTCGACGCGCCGGTTCTGCGCTCGACCGGCTTCCGTTGCATTCGTCGCAACCGGGTTGGCCTTGCCGTTTCCATGAGCAAAGAATTGCTGCGAGTTCAGGCCGCGGTCGTGCAAATACATCGCCACCGTCTGTGCCCGTCGTTCCGACAGTGCCTGGTTGTACGCGGCCGATCCGATCGCGTCCGTATAGCCGTCCACAGTGACGGTGCGGAACGACATCCCGCGCGCCTGGGTGACCAGCTGATCCAGTCGCCCGCGTGCATCGGCCGTCAGCGTCGCCTTGTCGAAGTCGAAGTTGGCGTCCCCGCTCAACGTGATCTTGCGCGGCGGCACCGGTGCGGGGGCTGGCTGCGGTGCGGGCTGGGGCGGCGGCGCAGGCTGTGCCGGAACCCCGCACTGGAAGGTCAGCACGCGTACGCCCGCGCCGCTCGAGTACGGCGCCACCGCCTCGATCGGGCGAACTTGCGCGTTGCCGCACATCTCGCGAGCTTTCGCGTCGCATGTGCCTTGGCCTTCCAGCAAGCCGTCGCATCGCACGCGATACGCCTGCTGTTGATTCGGCAGCGTCACCGAATACGCGTCGAACGTCGGCCCCGATGCCGACGAACAACCCGTCAGAACGGCGGCAATCGCCAATACCACGGTCAGGGTTTTCATCATCTCGAACCTCGTTGTTTTCATCTGTGTCTTTCTCCGATTCTTCACAAGCCGGGCGGGCGGCTTGACCACCCGCCCGGCCCGCCCTGCATTACCACTGGTAGCTGATGCCGCCGCCGAACGAGTAGCCGGAGCTGCTGCTGCTGAACCCGCCCTTGAGCTTGACGTTGTTGGTCAGGCGCGCGGTGAAGCCCAGCGCGACCGCCCCGTAGCCCTGGTAGGTCGCACCGCCCACCCCGACCGCGATCGTCTTGCCGAGGTCGACGTCCGGAATCATCGTCAGCGCCGTGGCTCCCGCGACACCGGAGTACGCGCGTCGCGCGACGTTGCTCACACCCTGCTGCACGGCATTCAACTGCGACACGTTCACCGCATCGGTCGGATTCACGCCCGGCGCGACGTTCGTGATACGGCGCTCGTTGCCGGCAGAGCCGACCGATACCGTATTCGCCTCGCTGGCGATCGACCCGGCGCCCAGGGCAACCGAGTTAGCGGCGCTCGCCGTCGCGTTCGTACCGAAGGCCGTCGCATTGGTGCCCGATCCCAGCGCGTTCGCCCCGACGACGGTGGCACCGTCCGACGTTGCGTTCGCACCGTTGCCGATCGCGACCGCATTCGTGCCGGCCGCCGATGCAGACGGACCGAACGCTATCGCGTTGGTGCCGGTCGCGCCGTCGTTGTTGTAGTTGCTCTGGTGCGTACCG
The DNA here is from genome assembly GCF_905339895.1 of Burkholderia sp. BCC1988. Classification (NCBI taxonomy): domain Bacteria; kingdom Pseudomonadati; phylum Pseudomonadota; class Betaproteobacteria; order Burkholderiales; family Burkholderiaceae; genus Burkholderia; species Burkholderia sp. BCC1988. Next base: position 716 of record NZ_CAJPHA010000011.1, on the reverse strand, counting down.
TCGTCGTTCACGCTCAAGTAGTGCGGGCTCGACTTCGAGATCAGCGTGGACAGCGACACGACAGCGGTCGAGCTCGACGTGGAAAGCGACGTCACGTTGCTGTTCGTCGTCGACAGACCCGTCGACAGCGAACTCACGCTCGTCGACAACGAGCTGGCCGTCGTCGAGGTCGACGTCGACAAGGACGCAACGCTGCTGTTCGTGCTCGACAAGCCGGTGGACAGCGAGCTGGCCGTCGTCGACGTCGAGGTCGACAGCGACGTCGTGTTGCCATTCACCGAGCTGATCGTGCTCGACAGTGACGACACCGTGCTGTTCGTCGTCGACAGACCCGTCGACAGCGAACCCACTGCGGTCGAGGTCGAGGTCGACAGCGACGTCACCGTGCTGTTCGTCGTCGACAGACCCGTCGACAGCGAGCTGACCGCCGTCGAGCTCGACGTCGACAGCGACGACACCGTGCTGTCCGTCGTCGACAACGCGGTCGACAGCGAACTGGTCGCGGTCGACGTGGAGGTCGACAGCGAGGACACCGTGCTGTTCGTCGTCGACAGGCCCGTCGACAGCGAACCCACCGCGGTCGAGGTCGACGTCGACAGCGACGACACCGTGCTGTTCGTCGTCGACAGACCCGTCGACAGCGAGCTGACTGCCGTCGAGCTCGACGTCGACAGCGACGACACCGTGCTGTTCGTCGTCGACAAGCCCGTCGACAG
>NZ_CAJPHA010000010.1:0-277125 GCF_905339895.1 Burkholderia sp. BCC1988 | reverse complement strand
ACGGGTTAGATTCCGTGCAATCGAAGCGTCGTTCATTGCCCCCCCAGTGATAAGGAAACCACTTCTTCTACGACATATTGTCCACCAGTCACACATCTATTCATCACGCCGAGTAGGCATCTGCCGCGTTGACGACAACATCAAATCCATGCCCGCCCGCCGGACCGTACTCGACTTCCGGTTTTTGCATGCCGGACACCATATTGGTAATCACTCGATCCGCTAACGCGACGATGAAAGGCAGCCCATTAATTGCCAAAAGACGCGTCTGTGCGATGTTGCCCACGAACCAGATGCTCTCGTCACCGTGCAGGCAAGGGTGTCGAGCAGCCATTTCCGACGACACCTCAACGGCGCCCTCTCTACGCTGTCCCAACACGTCGAGTTCCAGTTCGCCCGAATCGTTGAACACGTAGCACGGAATCCGAAAGCCGGCAGCGGAGACCACTGCATCGAAATACTGATTTCCCTCGCCCCAATCGACTGACCAAAGACCGCCCGAGTCACGGGTGATGGAAATTGCGACATGAAATAGCTCGCCTCGGCCAACGCTAAGCGATCCGCCTTCGATGTAGTTCATCAATTTCCTGGCATTGGGCAATGCGATAGCACCGGTATATCGACCGAGAGTTCTCCGAAATTCTGGATGCAAGCCACCGCTAAAGTTCTGTTCTCCCAGGTAAAGCGCATTGGCTGCTGTCAAGTAACTAACAATTATGTCCTGCCATTGACTACCGCCACTCTCGGCGATGGAAATTTCCTCGCGAAGTTTTTCATCGTATCGGCATGCGACAGAAAACTGCCTTCGCCAAGATCTATCCGTATGCGCAGTCAATATAGACGCCACGTATTTTATATAGGCATATTTAATCCCAGCATGAACGGAATTACGCTTTTTCGTATCCCAACACTTCAGAAGAGATTCGAGACGTTTAACGTCAACCGAGATTCCGCCGTTCAGCGGGATACGTTCGCGCACCGAGGGCAATTCTCCCGACGGCGATATCATCACAACCTTGTGCCCCTCGCGACACAGCAAGATGGTCGCATCTATCGCCGAAAGCTTTGTACCAAGTACCAGCACTCTCGATTTGGGCGGTACCTTACCCAACATGTCGGCTTCCGGATATGGACATTCGACGAATGTTGGTTGATCACGAAATTTCAGCAGGAGATCAGGTACACAGGCCGCACCGTGCCCCGTGCAGAAAACAACGTCGGTGACTTCCAACGCGTCCGGCACCGGTGACCCGGTGAATCGAAGCACATAGCGCCTGTCGCCGGCGATCTTCAACGATCGAAAGCGATACGGTAGATAGGTAACCTCGATACCGGCTCGCTGCGCTAAGTCACGATACAAGCGAAAGCGGTTTACCAGATATCGTCTGACCAATGACCTCGGGATAAAGGAGGACCATGTAGCGTTGCAGTCGTTTTCCTCCAGATAGTCGACAAGGTCCAAAGGCTTGCCGGGCACCACCGACATCATGTCCGCGGAGCTGTTGCACAGAATATCTTCGTCGGTACTGGAATATGCAATTCCCGCTCCCACTGGATGAGGATCGATCACAAAGATTCGCCGGGCGACTCGGTGCTTGACTGCAGAGATAAACGTGGCGACACCTGCTGCCCCACCACCGACAATGGCGATGCATGCATTCTGATTGACCATAACGTATACCTGTTTTTTCGCGATGTGACGTTGCAACGCGACAAGGCCTCTGGCCCTGTCGCGTCCGGTCTCGACCGTGAAGTACCCCAAGTGCCGGTTATTAGTCAGGAACTGCTTCGACAATCGAAACGTAAAAACCGGTGTCGACGACACGTGTTAGCCCGAAACCCGCTTCGGAAAGCAGCCGCCTGAAATGAGGCTCGGAGCGTTCTTGGCCAACCGCGTAGATCGCCATGACGAGCATATCCATCAGCTTGCCGGGATGTTCGACGTTTTCTTCCGGAATCACGGGGTCCATGATGATCACTCGCCCCCCCGGCCTGATCGCCTTGCGGATGTTACGCAAGATGCGCACGCAATCGGTGTCGCTATTGTCGTGAAGAATGTATTTCAGGACGTAGACGTCTCCTGCGGGAATCGACTCAAAGTAGTTCCCCGCGACGGTCTCCCAGCGCGTATCGTCTCCAAGTTCATTGAGTCGATGGCTGGGCACGATATGTTCCTGATCGAACAAGACGCCGCGCGTGGTCGGATTCTCCTGCATCACCTGTAGCAGCACATCGCCCTTGTTGCCTGCGACGTCCACGACGGTTGCACCCTTCGGAAACTCATAGGCTCGCACGAGAAGCTGATTCTCGAAGCTCGACATCGAGGACATCCCCACATGGAAATGCGTAAGCGATTGGGGATGTTTGGCCCAGTACTCGAAGAAGGTCCCGCCGAATAGTCTCTGGAACACGGGGTTTTCGTCGGCGCTTTTCACGATCTCGGCCAGATCGGCCAATGGCTTCCAGAACGTATCGTCGCCCAGCATCATGATTCCGGCCCGCAACGATTGTGGCCGCTTCGAGCACAAGTACTCTGCCGATGGCGTCAACTCGAACTGCCCCTTGTCGCTCAGACGGAAGACGCCGCGAGAAGCGAGCAGCCGTAATACCCGATACAACTTCCCTTCGTCGGTATTGGTGTCCCGAGCAAGCTCGGCCGCAGTCTTCGGTTTTTCGACGAGATGGTCTGCTATTCCGATGGCCGCAGCAGCGCGCAGCGCGGCCGAGTAGCAATACTCCATCATCTGTTCCAGTAAAAATACCCCAGCTTTTTCACGACCGGAAAGCTCAATCGTACTCATTTTCGATTCTCCATCAAAAGGTGTCGATGAACCATATTGCAGCTTCACCATGCCGGTGATTTGGCGCCGCCATCCACCAATTACTACATAGTGACGTTTATCACACGAAAAACGTAACACACTTACACAGACGAAAGCTTGAGCCAAATAGCGATAGAGCACAACAAAATCCCGACCCAGATCAAACCAAATAATCAATTTGACTCACGATCGACAAAAAATCACTTCAGCGAAAGATGCGACGTACTTATTTTTATTTTTAGAAATAGATTGGATTTAGTTAGGGTGACGGTTTTTTGAAGCGCACAAGGCATTCGACCCGATCTACCGCGCTCACCGACAGGCAGATGTCCGTGAGTAGGCAACCGTGCAGCCCGAATACTGTTTTGATTGTTGCGGACAAGCGGCCCACGAGTGGAAGGCCGCAGGAAACAGGATTCGGCAGCGACATGACGTACTAGACAAGCTTCGCGACGTGGAGAAGAACATGTCTCGAGCGATGGCTCCTCCCGGCGGGACCATATACCGACTGACGGCCTGCCGCACAGTCGCTGCCAACAAATTGCTCTTGAGCCGGATCGGAGCCGCGTCAAGGCCTTTAGCCAAGACAATCCCGTATTAGTCGCCGACAGGATGCCGTTGTGCACTGGCCGATTGCACATATATGGAAGCATCTTAGCCGGGAGTTCCAGTCGCGGCTGCGATAGTTCGATCAACATCCCAAAATCGCATTCAATGCCTCGCGCTTTCATCCTCTGACGCCCTTTAATTAGGTCCAAATGAGACAGCCCGCCTCAAAACGTCAACTCAAGCAATCACCAGCGCTTTGCCAAGCAAAATTTCCCCATGAGCGAAGTCTAGGTCTATGCCAGGAGACATCAATACAACGATTGTCAAAATCACCTCACTCCAGCGAACCCCACCCCAATCACAAAACCCGTCCCTAAATAACTCCAAAATCGATCCTACTGGAGACTTTTACAATTGTTTCATTGATAAACGACCAGAGACATCTATAATCTCGCCGACAACAAACAATTCGAACCAAATATAAACCACCACCAATTGATTATTTCATTTTTACGACACACATTCGATGAAACACATGTCCAGCCGGATCAACAGGAAACCGAGATGAATATCTCGACTTTTTCCCCGTCTGCTGATGGTCAGCAGCGCCACAATTGCGACTTGGCGCGCGTCAGTTCGTCTCCGTCACCGGCCGTGCGATGGGAAGTCGGCTCCGTCTGCACACTGACTCGCCCTTGCCGACAAAGGGGGTACAACTCTGGTATGGCGCAGTCGCCGACGTGTGTGCGGATCGCCGCGGAAACGTTCAGCTTTGCGGTCACGTAGCAAGATTGCTGATTTCCGGAATTATTTTTCCTGGGGTAACCGCTTACGGTCAGTCAATGGCCGCCGCACAGGCGTCGGTTGGCGCTGCGGCCACATGACCGACCACCGGCACGACCTTCAAACCCGCCGAGGCCACACGACATGGTGCTGCGGCCAAACCGCAGCCGCCAAGCGTGGGGCACAGAACCGCCAGCGCCGCACAAGCAAGAAATCTCATCACAACCTCCATGTCGTTTCACTGATCCAAAGCCTTCATCGCAACGGCAATATCCTTGGCCACCGACGCGAGCACCCGACTATGCGCGCTGACCAGCGCATCGTATCCAGGCGCGCCGACGGCCTCATGTACGACCGTGCATCCATCGACTGCCTTCCCCTTCGACGGGCGCAACGACCAGATCACCGCCAGCGTCACCGCACCGCTTGTCGGGGATTCGAAGCGCTGTACGTCGACGGATACCCGATAGCTGTTATCGCCGGCGCGCTGCGGATAAGCCGACACGATCGAACCCGGCATGGTCTGCATGAGATCGGCGGCCAGCGTGCGTGCGATCTGACTCTTCAGCGGATCGGCCCAGCGAGCGAACTCGTCGATGGACACACGGTTCGCGTCGATCGTGGTGACGATTTACGGCCGATCGACCAGCTCGGGCACCGTAACCGGACCGATTGCAATCGCGATCGGCCCGACATCCGGCCCCGGTTCGGCAACGCGAACAGGACTCAGCGTGTAGAACCCGGATGCAGGCGACGCGGCGCATCCCGCGAAAAGGGCCGACACGATCGCCGCCAGAACGCACACCGGATATCGGTTCATGGTTTCTCCTCGCTCTTGCCGCGGATCAGCGCTTCCGGGTGACGTGACAGACATTCCGCCAGCGAGCGAATCGAGACGGCCGCCCGCGAAAGTTCCTGCATTGTTTCAGAAGTGCTTTGCTGCAATGGAGAATCGCTTTGCAACGTGCGATTTGCCGATGTAAGCGCCTCTCGGGCCGTGGCCAGTGTCGCTTTTGCGTCAGGCGCGATGTCGGTATTGACGGTGTTCAGCAGCGTGTCCGCGTCACCGAGCGTCTTGCGCAGGTCCCTGCTGATCCCCTCGAACGGAATCTCGTTGAGCTTCGCGACGAGACGGGTGATGGAATCCTGCAAACCCTGAAGGTTGCCCGGCACCGTAGGCAGTTGAGGCGCCGCTTTGCTCCAGTCCACGGTTGCCTTGGGCGCCGAAGGAAAGAAGTCGAACGCGACATACAGCTGATCGGTAAGCAGACTCCCGGTCCTCAACTGCGCCCGCAGCCCTTTCGATATCAAGTGGCCCGCGAACTGATTTCGTTCCGACGATGTGCTCCCGACGCCGCCTTCCCAGTTGTCGCGCGAAATCAGGCGCTCCGGATAGATGTTCACTTCGACGAGAATGCTGAAATCCCCGGCGGCAGGATCGAAGTGCGCGCGGATTGCCGTCACCTCGCCGATGACGATCCCCCGGAAGTCGACAGGCGCCCCGACCGTCAAGCCGCGCACCGACTCCGTAAACTTCAGCACGTATTTGTCGACGATCGTCGCAGGCGGCTTCATCGCGTCGGCGCGCGTATCGAACAGCTCGTACTGCCGCAGTGCTTCGGCTTCGATCCCGGCGGCCGTGTCCGGCGGGTTCTCGAACGCCAGGCCGCCGATCAGGATCGATACCAGTGACTCCGTGTCGATCTTCACGCCGCTGGTATTCAGCGTCACATCCACACCGCTCGCGTGCCAGAAGCGGGTGGCGCCGGTCACGAATTTATCGTAAGGCGCATCGATGAATACGTGCAGGGTCATTCCCGCGCCGTCGGAATCAAGCGCGTACGAGACGAGCCGGCCTACCTGAAGCCGCCGGAAAAACACGGGCGAACCGATGTCGAGCGAGCCGATGCTTGCGCTCCTAAGCACGAACTCCCGGCCCGGTGTGCCGGAGGCCTGGACCGGCGGCGACTCGAGGCCGACGAAATTGCGTCGTGCCTTGTGCGAAGCGCCGATGTCCATGCCGATGTGAGAACCGGATATCAATGTGCCGATGCCCGACACCGTGCCGCCCGCGATACGCGGCCGAACGACCCAGAAGCGGGTGTCGTCGACGAGCATGTCGGCTGCGCCGCGAGACATTTCGGCACGGGCGAGCACCGTCTTGTGATCGTCGGAAAGTTCAAGGCTCTTGATTACGCCGAGGTCGACGTTCTTGAACTTGATCTTCGTCTTGCCGGCCTCGATGCCATCGCTTGTCGCAAAGCTGATGGTGATGGTCGGGCCTCTCTGCAGAATCGCCTGCACGGCGAGACCGCCCGCAATCAGGACGGCCGCCAGCGGTACGAGCCATACAGCCTGTACTCGCCACCTCGACCGCTTCACGGCGACTGCTGTCGGAAAATCAGCCGCGCCGTCGTCATTTTTCTGTCCCGACAACCTATTCACCTTCTTTCTCCACGGCGTCCCATATCAGGCGGGGATCGAACGACAACGCAGCGAGCATGGTCAGCACGACCACCGCGCCGAATGCGACCGCCCCGGGACCTGCATCGATCGTCGCGACCGAACCGAACCGGACGAGTGCGGCCAGGATGGTAATGACGTAGATGTCGAGCATCGACCAGCGGCCGACAAGCTCGACCACCCGGTACACATGCGTTCGTTTCCGCGGGGCGCCGGGGGAGCGCAGCTGAGTGCTCCAGGCAAGATACGTGAGCGACAGAATTTTGAGCATGGGAACCACGATGCTGGCAATGAAAACGACCATCGCAAGCACCCACGACCCGGAGATCCAGAGCAATGCGACGCCGCTCAGAAGCGTGTCGGAGCGAGTGCCGAACACGGTGCTGGTCACCATGACCGGCAGCACGACGGCCGGAATGTAAAGGGCCGCCGCCGCGGCGAGAAATGCCCAGGTGCGCGCAAGACTATGAGGCTTGCGCAGATGCAATATCGCGCGGCATCGCGGGCAGATCCCGACATGGACATGAGCGAGCGGTTTTGACACCAGGCCACATGCGCGACACATGAATAGACCGGCGCGCGCCTCGGTCGGCGCAGCCGCGCCGACCTGCGGCGCGAGCGACGCGACGTAGTCATCCGACACGCTGTCGATACGCGACCAGATGCCGGCCGGATCGAACGAAATAGCCGCTGTGGCGAGCAGCACCATCACCGCGCCGAATGCCCAGATCCCGACGCCGGGAACGACGGTCACGTAGTGCCCGAGCTTGACGAGTGCGACCAGCATGGCGGGCATCAGCACTTCGACCATCCCCCACGGCGCAACGCGACCGAGTACATGCAGCGCAAGCCCGGCGCGGCAAGGCGACCTGCCCATATGCAACGGCAAGAGCAGATGGATCGCCGCCGCGACGTTCAATGCAGGCATCAGGATCGTCGTCACGAAGACCAGACCCGCCAAAAGCCACATGCCGTCGCCCCACAGCGACGAAACCGCCCCGAACAGCGTCGTTTCGACCAATGCGCCGTTGACCCGAAGCGCGACGATCGGAAAACAGTTGGCCACCGCAAACACGACCGCGGCGGCCAATGTCAGCGCCAATGCGCGGTCGTACGTCGCCGGCAGGCTCCGATCGAGAACCGCGCTGCAACGCCGGCAGCGCGTGGCGCCGGGTTCGGATAGCGGCGTCTTCCACTGGAGCAGATCGCATTCGTGGCACACGACGAGTCTGGTTCCGCTCATTCCAGCATGTCCGCCCGGAAACCCAGCACCACGGTCAGATAGAACAGCGCAGCGAACACGCCGGCCATCGTGCCGTACACATCCCGCGCAACCGCACCCCGGACGATGTGAACGGGAATCCCGATCGCCAGATAGGCCGCGCCGAACACGATCGAAACCATGAGTGGGGGCGGCGTGTTCAGAATGAATTGGGCAAATTCCCGCATGGTTGCGGCTCCACGGCTGACGATCCGGCTGAATGGCGCGTCGTCTCTCGCATGACAGGCGTCGCGAACGCGTGCGTTGACGTACCGCGCGTCGTCATGCGTGAGACGATCATTGCAATTGACTGACGAGAGCGTCGGCGCCCTTGTCGATTCCAGTCTTTGCCGCGCTCAGCGAGCCGAATGCGGCGGGCAGATTCATCGCGTTCGGATATTGCTTCGTCACGTATGCGGTCAGAAGCCGGGGGGAGTCCGCAAGCGCGGCCTTGTCGTCCGCTTTCAGGTCGCCGAACTGATTGTCCTGACCCGCATAGACGACAACTGGATCGACGATGACCTGCCGATATTTCGACCAGTTCACTTGATCCGCGTACCGGTACGGCACCTTTGCGGCGTCGCTGTCACGGTTCTGCGCCAGTTGCGAGGACGACGCAAGGCCGGAATACGCAACGGGCTGCACGCTGGCGCACGCCGTCAACGTAAGCGCCGCGGCGCTCGAAACGAAAAAGGGGATGAGTCGGGTTCTGAACATGTCGGATTCCTTGGAAGATTCCTGGCGCCGCCAGCGGCGAAATGTCGAAAGGTTTGACGTGGCCGAAGCGTAGCACCGTCTCGCCCCATGCAAACCGTCTACCCGGTTTGTTTTTAGGTTGTCAGCCGACAGGGTACAATTCACGCTTTATCGCCCGCAACCCCGCTCCGCCCTCTCACCACCGTCTTGACGCCTCAGCGCCGGCGCGACGCACCACCACGATCAGTACATGGACAACCAGACCCGTTCGGAAATTTCCCGCAAGAAGGCAATCGATGCCGCGTTCAGCATCCTGACCCGGGACGGCGTCGGCGGATTGACGTTCGATTCGCTGTCACGTGAAAGCGGCATCAGCAAGGGCGGCTTGCTGCACCAGTTTCGTACCAAGCAAGGTGTGCTCAAGGCGCTACTGGAATTCCAGCAGGGGCAATTCGAGCAATTCGCGCGCGACTACCTAGCGAACGAGGGCGCGTTGAAGGCCGAACCGAATCTTTCCTCCCAGATCGCTATCTTCCGGGAAGCCATCAGTCAACCGAATTCGGTTGCGCGCGCGATCCTGGCGGCGATCATCGAAAGTCCGGATCTGCTCGACGACAGAAAGCGCGCCGATGCCGACAAGCTGAAGACGCTCGACGAAGAATCCAGCGACTTCGAACTCACGCTGCTGCGTTACTTCGCCGCGAGCGGCATCGCATTCAACGTCTTGCTCGGTTTGACGCCGCTGACCAAGACCATGCGGAATCGTCTCTTCACTCGCCTGCTTGATGACGAGAGTTGGGAAGCGCTGAAGATTAAGCGGGAACCTCGGTAACGAGTCGATACTCGGCGGCCAAACATGTGAATCGCTCCGGGTTCACCGGAGACTGCCGGGTTTGGCACTACGCCGCGCATGCATCGCCGCTTCCTGCGGCACTCCGCCCCAAACGCCCCCGCAGATGAAACCGCGACACCGGATGCCAAGACCGCACCGACGTCGCGACCTGCTCGTCGACCCACGTTCGGCACCTGACCAGCAGGCCCGGCTCGTCGATTTCCACCACGAGGTGCAGGCACTCCTGCGCGTCGAGCTTTTGCGTGTAGAATCGGCTCCGCGCGCTGGATCAACGCGAGCCGCACCATATAATGATGCGGCGTCTCGACCGCGAAATCCTGCTCGAAATATGCGGGAAACAGCGCCGGATTGACGTAGATATCCTAGAACTGGATCGGTTCACCTTCGAAGTAGTGAATTGGCCTTGCCGGACGCGCCTCCGCCGAATAACCCACGCCGAATCACATTGGAACTCTTCGGTAAATTAGTGTTGCCTATTGGCAACAGAAGGAGCGAAGGTGCTGGCGGGGCCTCGGCGTGAGCGGACAAGCAGTCACCAGGTAGAGTGCACTGCGGCACGCTCAGTCGAGTAGCGCAAGGGAATCGCACCCTCACGCTCTCACAGATCCGGACGTGAATCTCTCGATTCATCCGGCTCTTATCGTCCAACCGCTGCCTCCACGCTCCAGTGGGCAAACAACCCGGGCTGCCGGGATCGGATCCCCGACAGCCACGCCCAGGCTCGCGCCGGACGTCTGGAAAGAGACTTGTACTTCCGCCGTGCCCAACGCACCAGCGCCGCATCAACATATCGCAGCACCTGCGCGAGGACCGACCGTGAGAACCGCCCGTAGTACTGAATCCAGCCCCGCAGAATCGGACGCGTGTAATCCGCCAGGTCATCCAGCGTCAGATCGGAACGACGCCACAGCCACTTGCGACGCAACTCCTGGCGCATCGCCTTGGCTGCTTTGTTGCTCACCGCCGGAGTAAAGCCGACAGACAGTTTGCCCATCCGATTCATCACGCTCCGCGGCCGGAACGTAAAGCCCAGAAAGTCGAACTGGCAGGTTGGATAGCCCACAGGCCGATTGGCCTGCTTGCAGTACACGATTTTGGTTTTGTCTGGATGCAGAGCCAGCTTGCACTCCGCGAGCCGCGCCTCCAGTTCCTGCCGGAGCAGCCCAGCCTGCGCTTCGCTCTGGCAGTGATAGACGGCATCGTCCGCGTAACGCTCGAATGGCACATCGGGGTGATGCTTTTGCATCCATCGGTCGAGAGCATAATGGAGAAACAGATTGGCCAGCACTGGACTAACGACACCGCCTTGCGGGGTGCCCTTGTCCGGTTTCATCACGGTCCCATCCGGCATTTGCACGGGTGCCTTGAGCCAGCGCTCGACGTACAGCAGCACCCATGCGCAATCCGTGTGGCGGCGCACCGCTCGCATCATGAGTTCCCAGTCGATGCTACCGAAGAAATTCTTGATGTCGAGGTCCAGCGCCCAGGCGTAGTTCCAGCATCGCTGCCGGGCCACGTCGAGTGCCCGATGCGCAGACCGCCCAGGACGATATCCATATGAATCGTCGTGAAACACAGGCTCCACAAGCGGTTCCAGATATCGCTTGACCACCGTCTGAGCGATGCGATCAGAGATCGTGGGTATACCCAACGGCCTCGTTCCCGCACCCCCAGCTTTCGGTATGTCAACCCGCAGTACCGGTGGCGGCATGTAACTGCCGGACGACATCCGATTCCAGATTCGATACAGATTGTTCTTCAGATCTGCGTCGAACTCCTGCATCGTCTGTTCATCCACGCCCGCCGCCCCACGGTTGGCCTTCACCTGTTTATATGCTTCCCATACCTCACGTTTGGAAATACTAAACGGCTTTGCTTTATTCACGCAGGTCCTCCCCTTGCGGGTTGCCCGCAGCATAAAGCCAGACGATGACGCCCCTTCGGTCCGGTCCCATTACAGGACCATCAACCCTACTACAAGCGTCTCCGCCCCTGTGCCCCGCATCGGTACTCTCATCCTTGCAGAGTCCTTCCACTTGGATTTCTCCCTTCACATCGGGACGACAGGTTCCCAAGTTCCTTACCAAAGCCTGAATCGAAGTCACGCCGCCTATGTGCCGGATGCCGATCGGGCCGTCAGCAGGCATCGTCCGATCTTGTCCCGGAGCAAGTGGGCTCTCCGGTTTCGACATCTTCTGGGACAATTTCGACACGTCTTCAGCGGTTCACTCGCGTTCGTCTCTTCGATCCTTACCTGACAGAGTCGAACTCTGCCTTTTCCATCGACGCTCACCACGCGGACTCTTGACCCGCGCAGCTCGTGGTGGTTTGGAGCCTGCCCCTGCAGGCCGACTCCGAAGGGCCTTCCTTCATCTCTGGTAAAGCACCGCGAGCATCGGTCATCTGATGCTCGCGTTCTTGGCACACCCCACTCGATTGTCAATCCCAAGGCGAGAGCCCAATCAGGACGGCGTTTCCGCCTGGACACGCTGGATCGATACCGCATTAAGCCACGCCCCGGCAAACCCGACACACTGAATCGGAGTTCGCGCTGCGTTTGGATCGTCTATGCTTCGACGAGAATTCTTTGCGCGGAACCGCTCCACTGTCGATCGGTCTTGCACGAGCACCAGCCCGTCGCCTTCAAAACAAGCGCAGCCCCCAAGACCCGGTCAACCCGCGGCATGGCATGCACCCGACTCCCAGCTTCCCGCCCTTGACCCGCGACCGTAGCCGATAGCGGACAGGCATCAAGGGGCGCGGGACCGTGTTGCCCGCACCCCTCCCTCGCCTTTTTCCTTGACGCCTGCCCGCTATCGACTCCTTCAGTCGCACGGGCGGGAATCCGGGAGTCAGGCGGCAGCAACGCCAACCCCGAGTTCCACCGGGAGGTAGCCAGCCGCAATGGCAAGACACACCTCCTCGCCCGGTTCAGGTCCTCAACCTTGACTGTGGAGATTGCCATGCGACTCGCTTCCTCATTCCATTACAGCGCTCCGATGCTCCGAGCGGATTCACCTCTCTCGGACGATCAGATTCGCCGCGTCGCCCCGTCCATCTTCGCGGACGGCAAGCACGAAAGCCGCTCCGAGCGCTACACCTACATTCCCACCATCGACGTGCTGCGCGGGCTGCGCAACGAAGGCTTTCAGCCTTTCATGATCTGTCAAACGCGCGTGCGTGACTCTGGCAAGCGCGAATTCACCAAGCACATGCTCCGGCTGCGCCATGCCGACCAAATCACCGGCGAAGAAGCCAATGAAATCGTGCTACTGAACTCGCACGACGGCACCAGCAGTTACCAAATGCTCGCCGGCACATTCCGGTTTGTCTGCCAGAACGGCATGGTCGCAGGCGAGAACATCGCCGATATCCGTGTGCCACACAAAGGCAACGTGGTGCAAAACGTGATCAACGGTGCGTTCGACGTGCTCGACGGGTTCGAACTGATCCGAGAACAGAAAGACGGCATGCGCTCGGTAACACTCGACCGTGACGAACAGCACGCATTCGCCCGCTCCGCGCTCGCGCTGCGGTACGACCCGACCGACGCCGAAGCCCCGGCGCCCATCTGCGAAAGCCAGATACTTGCCCCGCGCCGTTTCGAGGATCGCCGCGACGATCTCTGGACTGTCTTTAACCGGGTGCAGGAAAACCTGACCAAGGGTGGCCTGCATGGCCGCTCCCGCCCGGGCCGCGCGATGTCGACGCGGCCCATTACCGGTATCGACCAAAACGTGAAGCTCAACCGTGCGCTGTGGATGCTCGCAGACGCCATGCGTCAGATGAAGGCGTAACGACTGCCGGGCGGCGCATTCGCGTCGCCCGGCAGTTCGGCTTTGCGCCATGACGCCCGTCGGGTCACGTCCTGACGCAATCGCACCTTACTGGCCCGGCATCTTCCTTCTATCAGGAGTCGATCATGCAAACCCAATCTGTCGAAACCGTCACACCCACCGTTGCAGCCGCCGAATCGGCCGCTGTGCTCGAAACGAACTTCGGCAATGAACAACCGGTCGTGACGGTGCCGTATTCCAGCCTGCAACGCTCACCCTTGAACGTGCGAACGAAGCCGCCATCCGGTATCGCCGGACTGGCCGCCAATTATGAGAAGGAAGCCGTAATGCGAAGATTGCCCCAGGACGCGTTATCTGACGGGTGCCATAGGCCTTGTCACTTCGCATTACGGCAGGATCAAAGCGCGTCGAGCCAAGCAAGCAAGTCAGGTTTTTTCGCCATCTCGGTGGATTGCCAGGGCGAGTCGAACGATCCACCTGCTCAAGGGCAAGCCGCTTCGTTTCGATGTTGGCTCGAGCGTAGTGATTCGTCGTGTCGAGCCTGACGTGCCCGAACCAGTTTCTGATCACCGTAACGTCGACCTTCGTCAACTGGGTAACGTTGCCCCTTCGCTCCGCCCTCATTACAAGAGCTTCAACGGTACTACGGGCAACTCCGCCCCTTGCCATGACATCGGTATTCTTCCTCATGGTGTCTGCCATTTGTCATTTCCCTTCGCATTCAGGACAAGGTTCTCACGTTCCGTACCAAAGCCTGTGTTGAGCTCATGCCGCCTATACACCGGCTGCCATCGGGTCCGTATCAGGTGACGTCCCGACTGATCCTGGAGCGGGAGCCCTGCTCCAGTTTTGGCAGTACCTTAGATTTCTAACGATGCGTCATCGAACGGTTCGCTTGCGCTCATCTTCTCAACACGTACCTGCCACCCTCTCCGGGTGACTTTTCCACGGTCGCTCACCACCGCGCCTTTTGGACGCAGCAGCACCGGGCGGTTTGAAGCCTGCTCCTGAAAGCCGACTTCGGGAGGCCTTCTCCCATCTTCAGTACAGCACCGCAGGCTCGCGCCTGCGTTCGTGACACACGGCTCCCGGAAATCCTCACCGATCGAGAGATTCCAGCGACGCCCTCATGGAATATTCCTGACGACGAGGAGGCGGACACCGAGGAAGACGGTGACAGACCGGACAAGAAAGTCCCCGACACCGACCAGGAGGCGGGAGATGACGGCGACCGCCTCGATCAGCCGCCTCGCGAGGCGGCCCCTGCTACTGACACAATCGGCGAGCGGCCGCCGTGGCCCTTCCCGACCACCGCTTCGGTAAGCGCGGCGCAAACTGATCCTGACGTTGTGTAACCTTCGCCACGCATGCCGACGATTCGGCACGGCAGACGGCAGCGCGCTTCAGGGCCTGCCGCCTGCTGACTGGACCAGTGCCGCGCGGCAATCCGAGGTCGCCGCATGACAGCCCACTCGCCTTTCCATCCAACCACCCGCGACCAGCAGCATCAGGCAGAGCAAAACCGCGCCCACCAGCCACAGACGGCGCATCGCACGTGCGAAACGCCGCTCCACGCCCGCCGCTATCGCATCCATCCGCGCCGCCGCTGCGGCGACCGCCTGTTCGAACATGCCGATCGCCTCGTCCAGCCGCGCGCGCTGCTCGCGACCCGAGACCGCCGCTGCGCCAATCAGCCGATTCCCGGCCGAACGCACCACCCGGCTGGCCAACTGTGCGCTCAAGGCGGTCAGGGCCGTCTCATTGAGATGCGCCAAGGCTTCCCGGTACCGCGCCTCATGTTCCTGGATCAGGTCTTCCGCCAACTTGATCGTCGCCTTGCACCGATCGAGCGCGTCACGGTGTTGTTGCAACAGAGCATCGGTCGCGCCGCCGACTTCCCGGCGCGCCGCCTCGAGACTGCCCTCGCTCGCCCATCGGACACGTTCGGGCATCGCCTCATACAGGCGTGCGTAGTATTCGAGTGCGGCGATGATCGACCAGAGCGCGTCGTTGTCCCGCAGATTCAGGACGCTCGATATCCGCCGCATCCGGGCCAGACTCGTCTCGTCCGGGACCTCGCCGGCCACCTCTTGAAACAGGCGGATAAGCGGATCGACCGAGCGTTTACGGCCCATCGTCAGCCCCGGTAGTGCCGGTCATCGTCGAGAACATCGCGTCGCACATCGACCGCCAACGCAGCAGTTCCGCCCGCTCGCCGATGTGCATCGTTTCCGACGCCACGCGAATCGACATCCGCTGGCTACGCAGTTCGTCGGCGACGCGATCCGCCAGATCCGGAAAGTCGAGTGTGTGCCCGCGTGCTTCGACCGTCTTGCGAAGCTGCGACGCCTGATACAGCGCAAACTTGTCGGACGCACCGAAATAGCCGTTGCGCACCACATGGATCGTCGCGTCGGGAAAGGTCGGACTGAACGCGCGCAGCAGTTCCAGACTGTCGCGCTGCCGGTTGATCACCCACAGTACGACGAGCTCACGCCGGAGTTCGCCAAGCGTACTGGCCAGCGTTGCACCAAATCGAGCGACACCTGTCTGACTGCGCGCCGCCGTGTTCACGACGACGGCCGCATCCCGGTGTTCGTCACAGAAGTTGACCAGACCGATCCAGCCTTCGGCTTCGTCCAGACTGTAAGCAATGCAACGTAGCTCGTCCTGCACGGCTTTCATCACGTCGGGGTTGGACGTATCGGTTTCTACCAGCACGACAGGAAGGTCGTGCCGCTGCAGATGGTCGGCCAGCGCGAGCGAGACAAAGCTCTTGCCCACACCGCCCTTGCTTCCGCCAACCAGATAGATGGGGTAAGTCGTCGCCATACACGTCCTCTACAGGTTCTCGGTATCGGGCGCGATCTCGAACGAGAACGCGTCCTGAATCACCATGGTCCCCGCTTTGGTCACAGCCTGTCGCCCATCGCGCTGCCCACCGTCATCTATGCGGTCTCTGTGCGATGCCGGAGCCCGATCCGGCCCGCTTCGAGACACAGAGTTCGCTCGAATCGGTTGAGCAGACTTTTTTGCCGGTTTCGACTTGTCCTCTTTCGCACTGCGTTGCATCGCGTAGCGCAATGTGCTGGCGCTGATGTTCACGCCCTCTTGCGCCAATTGCTGAACAATCTCGTCGAGCGTGTAGCCCTTTTTTTGCGCGCCGCTGATCTGAGACTGCATCGACTTCACAGCCTCGCGTACCGTGACACGATGCTCGTGCGCGGGCTTGTGCGGCAGCGCGTCGAGACGGCGAGCTACCGCATCCCATTGGGCTTGAGTAAAGTGCTTCACGACCGGCATGATCCGCCTCATCGCACTGCCTTAATGTCATCTTGCTCACGGAAGCAATGAACGTCAACGCTCGAAAACAAGCCCAATCCTCTGTATCGGAACGCAAGAGAGCGGACCGGAATAGCCCGGAATTGCGAATATTTTTTTGCCGTTGCATGCAGGCAACGCACCTTGGATTGCTCGAAGAGGTACGGCAATGCCTTACGCTCCGATCAACCGATCGGTCACGGTCCGTGAATAACGGTCCATCTTTGGAATGCGTAGCTCGCGAGCACACGCTCGATGAGCGCGGGACTTTCCGTAAAGTGCGCAGCAGACACGAATTTTTCCAGCGCGCCACGCGGACGCCAGCTCATTCGATTTGCGCGAGCGCAGACGTCCTCATGCATCCGGACCATCGCGTTTTATCGCGAAGCATGATCCGTCCACTTTTTCATTCTGTGCTCGACGATCAGCTTTCCTGCGTTGTGTCGTAACCTGATTTGCGCAAAGGTCCCATGGCATTCATCGCTACCGGAATTTCTTTTCACTGCACATGATTCATCTTGCTGCGCGAGATGTGCAGTTTTCCTGCGCGCACGGGAACGGCATTTTGCAGCGACGGCGCATTTTTCCGCGCAACCATGACTCACCGTACTCACGGGATTGGCGAACGACGAAAATAAAGACAAAAAGATAAGTTATAGCAGGATAGGCTTGCGCCGGTTTTGGGCACCATTGAACTTCATCGCGACAAGACATTCTCTTTCCACCAACCACATCACTTTCGAATTCAGCACCTGCAGCGTGAGCACGCAGCACCAGGCACTCGGAAATTTTGAATGTCATCACCATGAACGCGAATTTTCAATATTCTGGATAACGATATTGTTGCGTTCACGGAACGGACGTCTATATTTGAAGGAGCGGAAGTCAGCACGTCGCATTTCGCTGCACCCTCATGTCGACCAACGAGGCACCACCGGGCCCAGCTCTGGAGGAACATTCCGTGGCATTTCTTAAACTTGCGATCGCATTTGGCACAATCATTGCGATTGCGAAGAGCATTCAGCTCTTCGGCCATCACGCTCGACGCCAGTACGGCTACAGTTTTTTCACGACACGTGGCTTTTGGCTCGCTGCGATCGGCATCAATCTCGTGTGGTGGGGATATTTCGGATGGGGAGCCGCACTGCTTCGGCATGAACCGACGTGGAGCGGCCTCGTACTCATGGCAATGGGGCTTGCGGCAGTGATCCGGTTGATCTACGAAAACGTTCGGGGTACGGGCGCGGTACACGGCTTCTGCGGATCAGTGCTGCAGTTCATGTTGTTTTTCCCGGTGGCACTCTACGGCGTACCGCTTCTCGCGATCGCGTTGCTGTTTCTGCTCTTTGCGACATTCAAGGCCGGACCGGTATGGTTCGCTGATCGTGAATAAATAGAGCGCCTCAGGACAGCAGTGTCCGATGCACCTGACCATGAGCAATATCCTCGCAACCGGTCGAATCACCGTCAGAACAGGTTCAACGGATCATCCCTTGGTTCCACGACTCCAGAAGACCGCGGCCAGGTTGAACAAAAGACGCCACGCATCGGACATCAACGCTCCATATCCCGAGTCGCGTCGTCTAAACGATCTGAGTCCGGTCCCAGTCTGGTCGGCTGCTCGCGTCCATTATCCGGATTGCGCGCTACCACTGGCCGCTCTCGTTGCACCGGCATGGCCCCCACGAAGTACGCCATTTCAACGGCCATCAAGCGATCCTCGCGCACGCGCGACCTTGCCATCGCGTAGGCTATCTCCCGCCACGCGGTGAATATACCGCCCTGTGCGACCCATTGTGCGTCGCGCTGAGCATCGGTCGGCAGCGGTTTCCAGTACCTCGGCGTTTCGCCGCGTGCGACCATATGAACGACAGCCTGCTTCGGATAGCGTTGCGTTATGCCGCGAGCACGCCGAGGCGTCGCATTTGCCTCGACGCCATACTCCCGCAGTTGCTCTGCAAAACGCTCGCGCCATCGCTGCAGGTCCATGTGGCGCGGATTCAGGCGGCGCCCGTTAGGGCCACGTACCTGGACACTCAAATGAACATGCGGATGCGCTTCGTCGTCGTGTGCAGCGAAAACGTACGCACGCCCGTCGCCGAACTCAAGTGCCGCGAAATCGCGCGCCGCATCACGCACGGCTTTTCGATCCGTTCCGGGCGGCATCGACAGCAGGATGTTGAAAGTTTCACGCCGCGTACTGGCCTCCGGGATGCCCCAGCCGCCCAGTTGCCATGTCTTTACGAGATCGCTCAGCGCATCCTTGCCTTCAATACGGTTGCCGTTCTGATCTTCCAGTTCGATCCGGCCGTTACGGGAGATATAGCGCAAATGCCGACGTACGGCTCCCATGCCTTGCGCACTCCCCGCCTTGTTGGTGATCTTGACCATGACCTCCGGGGTACGCCTGAGCGTGCGGGCGACCCGAGCGCGCATGAGGACGGCGGCGTTGCGAATATCCACATGTGAGAGCCGCGCGGCACGCGCATGTCGTAGTGGCTCCTGAAACAGGCGGTCACCCCAGTTCACGAGCATCGCATCGATGTAGATCCTCGGATATGGCATGTCAGCGGCTCCATCGGTCAAGATTCGCGCGAATGATGGCAGCCGCCGTACGCAGGTGTTCGTCAACGCGCCTTCGCAACCCTACCCATTCGGACCTCAACTCCCGACGGGCCGGCTCTGCCTCGTCGGCCCGTGCAAGTTGGCCCAACAGACGGCTGATCTCGGCAAGACGCTGATTTGATACCGCGAGGGCGTGCAACTCGGGTTCGCCCAACTGCGGCTCTCCGGTCATTTGCGCACGAATCAGTGACACGATCCATCGATTACTGTGCAGGCCCATCGCCGTCGCTCGCCGTTCGACCGCTCTCCGTTCTGCAATAGTCAGCCGGATTTCTATACGAGTGCGCGGCTCCCCGGCGACCGGCCGAGGTAAGTCAAACAAGATCGAGCCAGGTTCCCCAGCCGCATCGGCACGGATAGTGGTTACAACCAACTGGCGCACGCCCTCACCTGCGGTCAAACCGCGACGAGCACACCAGTCGTCCCAAACTGACCTGAGTACACCGAGTTCGACGCACAGACGCTCGCGTCCGACCACGATTCACCTCAGCGAGATGGTGATGGCGGTGACGGTTCACCAGGCATTCGCTCGATCTCTCGGGTAGGCGTGCGTTCGGAGGTCTGATGCTTGCGACGATTCCGGTCCGATGGCGCGTTCGGATCAAACACCTTCGGCGTCGGTACCGGGATGCCCTCGCGCTGGAACGCGACCAGCATGCGCTCCGCACGCTTCTGTACCCGAGCAATGGAACGCTGGCTGAAACCCTGCTCGCGCATAGCTGCCGTCAGCACGGCCAGATGCAGTGCCCGTTCATTTTCTGAATTGAGCGCGTCATAACGGCCTTGAAGCTCTGGCTCCCTAACCGAGGTAACGTGTGAATCCGCAGATCGGGCTTCTTCGCCCGACGGATTTTCCGATTGCCGCGCGACAGAAACTTCATGCCCCCGCTCCACGACTTCCACCTGCCACGTATTGCGGTAAACGTCTTTCTCGTCTTCGCCAATCACTCGTCCTTCGTCATTCAAAATCGGCACTCGAACCGTGACGAGGCGTTTGCCGAGATTCTCGAGTATCACCTGCTGGCCGATTTGCGCATTCGCTTCACGCATCGTGCGCTCGAGATCGACACCCCACACAACCTGGTCGATTCCAGTCTCATCGCGAAACATGACGTAATACGAGTCGCTACGCGCTGGATTGTGCTGATATGGCGCACCGCCATGCTCACGCAGTTCCCCGACGTAGCGCCGTGGACCATCGATCTCGTCGTTTGCAGCGTTCTGATTTCCCTCGGGAATAGCCGATTCAGAAGCGGACGAACGACGTGGTGCAAATGGAGGAGATCGGTTGACGGCGATTCTTGCGTCGACGCGAGGCGTAGATGAAACCATCGGTCTATCATCCAAGCGTCCCGGTGCGTTCGCGACAGGAGGTGACCCGACGTGTGCCGCCACCTCGATGCGATTGTCCAACCGCGCCTGCCGTGCATCCGCCAGACGCGCCAGATCAGCCGCTTTTGGCTCGTAGCCGCTCACCTCGATGCCGAGCAGCGTACCTTGCAGCCACGCCTCGCCGCGAAATACCTCGTGCCCGGACACTCGAATGCGCCGCCACGACTTCGCATGCGCCATGTCGATCATGGACTCGACTACGTCCGGGCGGTTGTGCTCGGTAACGAGATACGGCCCCAGATCTTCAAATGCCAGCTGATACGGCGCGTCCTTCAGGAAATACTGGTTGCCGGTACGCAGGTAGCGCTTGCGTACTCGTTCAGGCGGTTGGTCGAGAGGCGCACGGACTCGATTCGTCTCATCCGGTATCCCGCTCGGCGACGGAGTCTCGGCATGCTGGGCGACGGTGGCATCATCGCGGATCGCCTTCTCTCGCAATCTAGCCAGGGCAGCGTCGAAGTCCCGTCGGCGTCGAGCCGATACTGCTTCTTTCGCGGCCAGATTCAGCCTCTCATGACGTTCGTCCACCGCAGCTGGACCTACACTAGCGCCCGTTAAATCCTGTTCAATCATGTTGATAACTGGATCGGCTTCATCGGCGACAATTCTCTGGGCCATGTCACTACCTCGCATTTTCACGATCGGCATTACACGTGCGCGCTATGCTGACGAGCCTTATCGGTCGGGCCTCGACCCAGTTTCGCGGGACGCCTCCTGTTCCCGCGACTTTTCGAGCGCGGCGGCCCGCGCCTCCCGGATGCGTGCCCAGGATCTCGCCTGCAGCTGATCGAGCATCCCCTCCAGATTGGGGCTGTAATTCAGCTCGCGGGCGGATTTCTTCAGCGAACCGACCATGCGTTCGAGTAGGTCGCGGGCCCGGTCCCATGGATAGACCTTCGGTTGGCCGCCGTCGTAACCTACCTGTAACTCGGCCCCGTTCAGCCGCGCGTGTTCGTCCATCCATTTCAGCCGCTCGGACACAAACGTCATCTGATCCTTGCGGTGGAACACGACACTACGCGTCGCGACCTCCTGTACCAGATAGTGTTCCGTGTTAAATACCTCGCCACGATAGAGCCCGCCGTTCTCGCGCGGCGTGGCCATCCTGAGCGGCGAACCGAACCGGTGTTCGGCCAACGCCCTCACCTCGTTCGGAACGTCGCCCACTTCGAACAGCGGCTCGCCGACCGGCGGCCGCGACGATGCAAACCTCGGCGGACCGGCAACCGGAGGGGCAACAGCCGGCGATACAGCAGCGGAAGGATCCGTCGATGGTGGTGCCGGACCAGACGCGCCATCCGTTGCCGGCACATCTGGTGCATCCTGTTTTCGCGTACTGTGCTTCGAGGACCGGCGACGCGGCGTCCTTTCGTCGTCGGTTAATAGCTTTTCCTTGACGTTGCCCATCTTTTCGCCCTCCTCACACTGGTCCACCTCAAACACTGTCGCACCGGATACGGTGGCAATATCCGGTTGACCACGCGCGTTCTCAACGAAACGCACCGCGGCGTGCAGGTATTCGCCGACGGCGTCAAAGCCCGACAACACCGCCATGTCGCTGAAGTCGTTCGGCACTTTTCCGTCGATGCGCGCGTCAACAGCAAACTCCGGCCAGACCACATGCGCCTGCGCCACGTCCGCGGCCTGTCGTGCCTGCGTCTCACCACTGCCCAGTTCCCCCAGCACGATCAGGTCCGCATCGCGAAACCTTTCACGCAAACTCTGCGCCACCAGCCTCAAATTCCCGCTTGACAACGCCGCCACTGCGAACCATCCCGTCGCACGAGAAGCGGCCAATGCCGTCGCCATGCCCTCTGCGATCAGAATTCGCGACGATTCGTGTTCGAGAACGAGCGTCGGCGCCATCATCCAGTAGCCACCCTTTTTCACACCGCCGGCCAACGACGATTTCCGCCCGTGTTCGTCGATTAGCTCCAGTGTCGAGATCGGTCCGTTCCAGACAGGCACGATCAACACGCGCCCCGTCAGGGGTTGCTCCTCGCTGGCCGGCGTATAGCCGAGCAGCGCACGCAGTTCCATTGCATCAAGCTCGCGCAGCGTCTCTGACGGCGCAAGGTGCTTGCGCACAAGATAGGGATGCTCCGGACCGACTGGTCTCGCCCACGCCCAGATTGATGCTGCCTCGCGAGCTACTGCTGCATGACGCGCCTCTCGCTGCTCCTCCTGCTTTGCGCGCTGCGCCAGCACCTCGGACGAGGCTGCGAGTATGGCTGTCACGCGGTCGGGATAATGCGTTCGCTTCAGATCAAAGCCATGCTGACGTGCCCGCCAGAACAACGTGGCAAGCGTCTTCCCACCCGATGCGCTGACCGAGCGCCACGTGGTCCGAGCCGCCCGCTCGTTATAGTTGGCGGCCGTCCGGCTCCACGCATCCCAAATTTCAAAACCTTCTTCGCCGAAGCCCTGCTTGAGCGCGAACGCCATATCGACCCATGTCTCGTAGTCGTCGGCCGGAATCATCGCAAGTGCAGCACGCGCACGGTCTGCATCATGCACTTCAGATGTCGTCATTGCCGGGCTCCCATACTGAGTGAGCCGCTCGCGGCTGCATGCCGCGCCGACTCAACAAAATCGAGTTCAGCCACGTCCAGATCGGCCACGCTCAGGTGACGACTTGCCTGGACAACCTTGCTGGCCGGGACGCCCAGCAGCGTGAAATGCCGTTCCACGTAAGCCACGGCGTCCTCCTCACTGATGTCGGTTAGGTTCGGCGGCAGGTCACGTGGATCCCATGCCTGTAATACTTCGAGGTATTCGGACGGCAGACTGACGAGCCCCGCACCGTCCGGATCGATCTCATCGGGATGCAGATCGCGCAATCGGCGCTCGACAACCGCACTGAAATAGGCCATGTTCAGGGCCGGCACGGACGGCGCAGGCAGGACGCGCGACGCAAACTCGGGATCGCGCCAGTAGCAGATCTTGTCGGCCAGGATCGGCTTGGTGTTTTCGAGCAAGATGATTTCCTTGTCACGCCCCAGTTCCTTCAGTTCCTGCGGCAACAGCAACGGCCGGCGCTGTTCCGATACGCTTTCGCTCGAGCCACCGCGGCCCAAAAGCGCATTGGAGCGGCTCACACTGCGCGACTGGTCGGTGAACGTACCGAGCATTTCCGAGTAGTCGTTCGCGTCCTTCTGCTCGCGCGGTGCATAAATAATCTGCATCGCGTGATTCGTGATAAACGTGCGCGCGTCAGCCCGCCCGTACACCGATTCGAGTTGCGCGATCGACTGCACGATCGATAGCAAGCGCAGGTTGTAGCCCGCCATATAAGCGACCGCGCGCGCAATGATTTGGATCTTCCCGATCGAGGTCATCTCATCGAGCAGCAGAAGACACTGAAACCGCAGCGTGGGATCGGCTTCAGGTAGTTGCTTCGTATTCAGGTTGACGAGCTGCGAGAACACAAGATTGACGAGCAAAGCCGCTTCGGACAGATGGTCGGGCGTAATGCCGATATAAATCGACATGCGACGACGGCGCACGTCGCGCAAATCGAAATCGTTCGCGCTGGTCGCCGCGTCGACGAGCGGATTGGCCCAGATCGTGAGTGGCGCGTTGAACGTCGCCAGCACGCTCGCCAGCACCTTGTCGTCGTTGGACAGAAAGCGATTCAACGCATCGATACATTGCCCCGAAAGCAGCCCACGGTGCCGGACCAGCGCACGTTGCAAGTAGCCCTTGACCGGCATGCCATTGCCCGACGATTGCCGTAGCACTTCACCCATCGTGACGGGAAAGTCGAGGATCGACGCTCCCTTGCCGGCCCGGCGCGCGTCGCGCCATTCGCACAGCAGGAGCACGATGCCGAGGAACAGATTTCTTGCCTGGTCTTTCCAGAAGTCGTCGTGGCCGCCTGCGGGATACAACGCATAGCCGATCGCAAGGATGTCGCCCACCCGAAATAATCCATCGGAGATCGCCGACAGCGGGTTGTAGCGATGCGTGCGGCCGTCCTCGGCAAACGGGTTAAACAAGTACACATCCTGCCCATGTGCTCGGCGAAAGCCCGCTGTGGCTGCATAGTTTTCCTGCTTGATATCGAGCGCGACCACCGAATCGGGAAAGGTGAGCAGATTCGGGATCACGACACCAACACCCTTGCCCGAGCGGGCCGGCGCCGCGAGCAGCACGAACTGCTGGCCGGCAAACCGCAGGTAGCGCCCGCGCCAGACGCCCACGACAATCGCCGGCGGAGTATTGAGGTGGGATCGCGTCGTCATAGCAGCCCCGCCCGGCGGATTTCTGACTCTCTCGCAAAGCGCGCGCCGCCATACAGACGGCGTCGACTCGCTCCCGCCCCTAGCACATGCAGACCCAGGACCGGACCGCCGAAGGACAGGAGTACGGCCAACAGCGCAGCGCCCGCGAGTTGGCGGCCGATATTCGGCATCATCCCGTCTCGCCATGCCAGCGCCGCATCGAGCCAGCCCCACAGTCCTGCGTGTAACGGATTGATTCGCAGACTGGCATACAGGAAGAACGACGCGAGCCAGAGCGACGCAGCGATTCCCCCCATCAGGCAAGCCAGCACCGCCACCGTCAAGGCTGCCGTCCGGGTATGCTCGAGCAAAGGGGGAGCGATATGGTCCATATTCGCCCCTACACGAATGCGGTGCGCGCCTTACGCACCGGATCGAACCAGACTTCAGTCATGCCCCAGCGCCTACCAATCTGTTCACCCGCCGCATTGAATATCGGGCGTGACTCCATGTGCGCAACAACATCGACGGTCAGGAACAGCAGCCTCTTGAGCGCGGCATCGTCCCAGGCGGCGGCCTCGGGATGTTCCTTCGCCATCAGCGCGAAACGCTCGATCGCAACGGTTGCATTGGGTGCGTGATAGCTCGTGATCGAACCCGCATGCCCGGTCGTCAGGAGCTTCATGAAGTCGTAGGCTTCGGCGCCGCGTAGCTCAGCCAGCAGCACACGGTCCGGACGCATGCGCATTGCACTCGCAATCAGATCTGCGGGTGTTACGCGTGCGTGTCCATGCCCCCCCTTGCTGTACTGCAAATGTACGCAGTTCTCGATATGCCGGATGAACAACTCGCGAACGTCCTCGATCGTCACGATCCGCTCGGTGGCCGGAATCGAACGGCACAAGGTCTTCATGAAACTGGTCTTCCCAGACCCTGTATTGCCGACCACAGCGATATTGAGTCGGCCCCTGACAGCGTGATCGAAGAAGGCGCTCCAGTCGTGCGCGTCCAGGGTTTCGATAAGCTCGCGATCGTCGGCTCGCAATGCCGACAACGCTGAATCGAGTCTGTCTGGCCGGCGCCATACCGTCTCGTCGAACAACCCCTCGTCACGACACGCATCGAGGGTCTTTTCGTCGGAGGACGGACGACGGATCGTGACCGACACCGTTCGCTGCGGCACGACCGGTGGCACCACGATCTGGATACGTGCGTCATTCGGCAGCAGCGCTGAAAGGACCGGATACTGAGACGATATTTCCTGGTGGGTCAGCGTGGCCACTGCTACGGCGAACGACATCAACCGGTCAAAGTCAAGATCCTCGCAATCGTGGCCATGCCAGCCGAGCGAGTCCTCGGTCAAAGCACGCTGTGGCCGATTGATCACCAACTCTGTCACGTCGGGATCGTCGAGCAGCAGCGCAAATGGACGCATCAGTTCACGAACCGATGCGTCCTCCGGCAGCCGAACCAGTTCGGGGTCACATGACGAATCCTGCCCGTGTGCGCGAATCGTCATCGCATCCCCTCCGGCTGCAGGGCATACACCGATCCGAAGTCCAGATCGCGTGCAATCACAATCGTGAACTCCGCACCCTGGTTCTGGGTGAGCGTCGGCGGAATATTGATCGTGCTATCAAGCACGCGCGTGGCCATGTCGTTACCCTGCTGTTGCGTGCTCTGGAACACCACCGAGCCGTTGGTATTGCCGCCGCGCGTAGACAGATAGCCGATTGCGTCCTGAACTGAGCCGAGCAGCAGCGCCGCGCCGAAGCGCTCGCGCCAGTGGTTATCCACATAACCGTCAATACCCATGCGGCCGAGCGCATCGGCCGCCGGCGAGTCGATTTCGACCGTGACGCCGTAGGGCGTCTTGATGCGGGCCGACAGCACGAACACTCGCTTCTGGCCCGGGGACAGGTTCGAGCGGTACTGGCTGTTGATCTGCGAACCCCGTTCTATCAGCACGACGCTGCCATCGTCGGAATACACGTTCTTGCTCACGGTACAGGTCGACAGGCCAGCCTCCGTCGAGTCGAACGCCGTGTCACCCACGCAGTCGATCTTGGCGCCTTGCGCGAGCACCAGACTTCGATTGCCGAGCGTTCCCGCCTGAACTCGCGGTGTAGCGCTCGGCGTCAGCGCCTGAGCGAGCGAGCCGCCAGCTTGCCCCGATCGTGGAGCTAACGCGCCTGCGGCCCTCGTGACACCTGCTGCAGCTGAGGAAGTTGCGTCCGTCACCCCATCCGACTCCAGCACGCCGGGCTCACCACCCGCTGAATCCTGTCTACCGACCGTTTCGAGTAACGGCGCGTCGTAGTAGCTGCGAGGAACTGCAGCGCGTACGGTACGAGCAGGCGCGAGTGCCCCCGCCGTGGACGCGGGAAGGACGGCAATCGGGCTTGCGGGTACCGGCGCCGAAGCTGGGCCACCGGCCGACGACGCGGGCAGCTCCTTGAACAGGCGTCCCTGAGAAGATGTGCCCGCCATCGCATCGCGCCGCGCCTTCGCTTCGGCATCGTGCCGCGCGAGGAAACCGTGCACGGTCCACACTGCGCCGACGCCGACGACCAATACGATCCCGACGGGCGTGAGCCACCAGGCGCGCGGACGAGCACCGCGGTATTGCCCGAGCTCCGGCATACCGCGATCTGCGGAAATACTTGATGCCCCCTCGTTCTGGTCGTGTCCAAACTGCGAGTCAGCGGCATCGTCGGGCTCGATCGCATCGCGCGGTGTATCGTCATTCATCGCGATGGCTCCGCAGCACGCGCTTCACTCCGTTGACCGTCGTGCCGTCACGGGCCGGTACGCCGTCCATGTCGTAAGCGTCATTCCAGATTCCAACGACCTCTCCTGCCAGCCGCAACACGAAACGCTTCGCCACCTCGTGCACGACGATCGTGTCGCCGTCGATGTGCTTGTCGACGACGCTCTCCGTGCCGTCATCTGCCACGCGAAAAATCGCCGGCATGCGTCGATTGTTCGGAATGCGCAAATAAGTAAAGCGTCCGTCGTCCCATGCCGCGGTCGGTGCGATATCGTCGGAGTTCGGCATGACCTGCATCGAATATCGTGCGTTACGCACGGCTGCTGGCTGCGCAAGACGTTTCGCGACCAGCTCGACATCCGAATTCCCCGCTGCCTGCTTGGCCAACTCATCCAGATAGACGAACGTCACGCGATACATCACACGGCCATTGCCGAACTTCGACTTGAGCGGAAGCACCATCAGATCGAAGCTGTAGCTGTGCCGATCGGTGCGGATTTCGAGATTCGAGTCATGCGCGGCAAGCTGCGGCTTCAGGTACACGTCGTGATCGCCCTTGTTTGCCACGACCTGCCAGCCGTCCCGATCTCCGGGTGCGACGACCTGAATATGCTCGTATGGCCCCAACGCAATGTGCGTCGCGAAGCCACGCTGGGCCTCGACGCGCACCACGTCATCCGCTCGATAGATCACCCGGCGGACACGCGGATCGTTGTTCCATCCGGGCAGATCAACCGCCCGCACCACACCTGCGAACAGTAGGCTCGCCAGCGCGGTGGCCAACATAAGTATTCTCATGGCGTGGCTCCTGAAGCGGATGCCGATGGCGTATATTCCGCATCCCGGCTATAGGCAGTGACCTTGAAGCCGAACGGATTGGCGATCGCCACGCTCTCGCGTGTGAACACCGGCGGTCGGTAGGTATAAGCCAGCGTGATCACGAAACGCTGCGCAGGCTCGGCATGAGCCTCGCCGTTCTTGAACGACGTGCGCTCGACATGCACGACCGCATGGCCCGGTTCGTCGGGTGGCAGCGTGATCGAAAGAATCCGGACGCGCCGTTCGATACCCGCTCCTAACTGCTGGTCCAGTGCGTCCGGACCGCTGTAAATACCGCGATAATCGCGGGCGACGGCGTCATCGCTCATCGCGAGCACGCTGTCATAGTCCATCTGCAGCAGTCCCCAGTCGTAGCGCTCGCGGGCTCGCACATAGTTCTCGACCCAGTGCTTGTCCTGGATTTCCTTTGTGTGCACATGGCGCGCGTCGAGCACGTCGATCACCTGGGATTCGCCCGTCAGGCGATCGACCTCGATCGGCAAGGGGACCACGCGATAGAACGGCACCATCACCGCAAGCGCAATGGCACAAAACACCGCGACACCGACCGCCGAATACGCGACATACCACGCACATCGTTCAGAGCGCTCCTGGAGGTCAGTCAGCGACGCCTCGATGTCGAGCACGCGGCCATAATCGTGCGACGCGTTCATGATCGGTCTCCAACATCCGACGATGCCGGCTGGTTCGGAGCGGTGGGCACCGCCGTTGGCCAGTCCGGGACGGGCGGCACGCGATTGATCGGCACGCGATGCAAACCGTCCGGCAACACGGGTTTCGGTGGCCCGCTGCTGCAAGCGGCCAGACTCCAGGCGAGGCACCCGGCCAACGTCAGTGAGCTCAGCTTGAACATGGCGTCACCTCAGTTTCCGAATGACACAGGCACCATTCGGTCCTGTGGCCGGTTGGTCTTGCTCGCTCGGCTCAATACCAGTTCGCTCCGCTGTTCGGCCACGAGCTTGTCCTCGGTCTCGGCCAGCATCCGGAAGAGTTGCAGCTTCGTCATCTCGTTGCCGACCGCTGTCGATTCCGTCTGAATGCGCGCCTGTAACTCGGCCACGCCCTTCGGGTCCTGCGTCGCATTGATCTGTTGCGCCAAGCTCTGAATCTGGTTCAGCTCCTGCAACTCGGTCTGGTATGCCTGCAGGCCAAACGCCTTATCCTGGTAGGGCTTATTGAGCGCGCGCTGGCACAGCTGTCGATCGATTCCGGTCTGATCCTCGCAGTTGTAAATTTGGCTGGCCGAGCGCAACGCCTGCGCGCTGCCGGTCAGGCCCGCGTAACCACCGTTCTGGATGGCGGTATAGATGCTCTGCCAGTTCGATGGCAACGAGTTCGCGACGACCGGATTACTCAGCAGCGCACCGAAGCCGCGTGTACCGACCGTCGACTGGTAGATCTGGATTTCCTGCTGCACCTGCTGCTTGAGCCGACCGACAGTGGCAATGGCCTGCACCACGTTCTGCGCGTCATAGACTGGGATCCCTTGCGCGTGAGCGCCGGCGCACCACGCCGCCCATATGCATACGGCACGCATCCATCTGCTTCGTCCGTCCATGGTCGTCACCTCCCTCTCAACTGTTCTGCTGGTCCAGATGCGCGCGCGCCACGCGCTGGTAAGCCGGCGCTGCGCCGCTGCCCGATCCACCACTCGATCCGCCACCTAAACCGGTCCGGTCGCGAATCTCACCTCCGGAGCGCGGCCCTTGTCCGTTACGGCTGAACGCCCGTCCAATCGCCGTGACGAGACTTCGTGATGCCATGCCAGCCGCAAACGCCCCAAAGCCCGATAGGGTTGCGCCGCCAGACAGGCCGGCCGCAACAGATGGCAACTGCCAACCGACCATCGCGAGGAACAAGCCGGTCGCAAACATGCCAATCGCGGCGGCGGCCGGAGCGGCATCGTCAAGGGAGGCGGAAATGGCTTGCATCAGGGCTGACCAGTCGGCACCGGGTGAACTGCTCGTCGCATGGAGCGAGGTGAGCTCGGCCGAGAACGCTGTGAGCGCCATACCGAGGAACGCTGCGACAAGCACCTGCAGCAACGCGTAATTGGCAAGCTTCGCGGTCCACGCTTCGAAAAACCGCGCGGTCGGCGCAAATGCCCCGCACGCGATGAAGATCGGGCCCAGTCCGAGCACGAGTTCGAGCAGCATCCTCGCCATCACCACCTCGAAGGCCAGGACAATCAAAAAGATCGAGCCACCGAGCGCGGCAATCAGGCCGCAGAGGAAATCCCCAATCGCGGCGGCCAGACCGCTCGGGCTGATCCCCTCGTGCGTCGCCTTGTTGAAGTAGGCGTCCATCACGAGGTCAACCTGCTGGTCGTAGCAGTCGAGCGTCTGATAAATGCTGGTCGCAGCAGCCTGTCCTGTTACGCTACTGCCATTGGTCGAGCCGCATCCCGGATTACCCCCACCCGTCGTGTTCGCCGCATTCTGGATTGTCTGGGCCAGCCCCGCCGTTGCACCGTTGACCGCACCGACGACGTGCTGCTGGTAGATCCCGGCGCTCAACGCGAACGCCAGCGTGATCGCCACTTTCAACCCTCGCCAGGCAAATGCCGGCACGGCCTCGTGGGCCTCGCCGCGTACTACCGCGAGACCATAGGCCAGCACCCAGATCGTCACGGCCGTGGTCGCAACGGGCACGAGTGCCCCGGAAAGCGCCGACGACACATTCGTCACGTAGCTCGACATGCCGTTTTCAAGGGTGCCACCCACGGCGGTAAAGAGGCCACTCATCACGCACCTCCCGGACTCGGCTTTGAAGACGGTCGCGCTCCGACCTGCGCCGCGCGGCGCTTCACGAGCTCGTCATGGAATACGGGTAGCCAATCGTGCGGTGCGTCGCCGACTCGAGCACGGATCGTGTCGAGCAGTTCCACGTTGTCGGTCGTGCCAGAGAGCACATCGAGCACATCGCCGAGCCCGGCGAGATCGAGCCGGCCAATCGCGGAGCGATGGCCCTGCTTGACGAGGAACAGGCGGCTGCTCTCGCCCAGGTTGCGCACGATATTGAATTCCGCTTCGGTCAGTTTGAAGCCATGCACGTAATCGTCGTAGTCGGCACGCGGATTCGGCAGGAAGAAGAATGTCGCGCTCTGCTCGATCAGCGCACTCGCGATGTCACTACGCAACACATCGGCCGGCGACTGAGTGTCGAAAATACCAAGCCCGTTTTGTTTGCGGATCGTCTTCTGCTTGTTTTTGGCGAAATCCGTAAAGACAGGATCGCTGAGCCGCTTCCAGAATTCGGTCATCACGTAAATAAAGCGTCGACCGTCAATCAAGTGCTCGGTCCGATGCAGCAGGTACATCGTGACGGGCGTCGACACCTCGGTATCGTCCAGCAGCTCGGTATCGTCGAAACCAAACAGGTCCGCGTGCGCCAAATCGATGCGATCGGCCGGATTGTCCAACACCCAACCCAGACGCCCGCCCGCACACCATTTCGCCAACCGCGCGTGCAAGCTGTTTTCACCGACGTTCGGCAAAAGCTGCCGTACCATCGACAGGCGGCGCAGCGGTTTATCCATACGCGCGACCTCGCGAACAGCACGCGAGATGTCGAGTTCGTCCTTCGCCGACAGCGGCGCACCAATGTCGACAAGTTTGCGCACAAGGCGCTCCCAAAAGTCGATCACCAGTTCATCCGGCGCCATCTGGAACGGATTCAGCCCAGTTGGTTCACCGCGGCGGAATACCGTATAGGTCCCACCCATCGCACGAATCGCGATCTCCGTGCCGCGGTCCTTGTCAAACAGCACGGCTGTGATGCCATACTTGGTCGCCATGGCCAGCAGGAATAGCTCGAGCACCGTCTTGCCCGCGCCGGCTCGGCCGATGATCTGGGTGTTGGCAAGCGCCTTCTCGTCGAACGAGTCCTGCTTGTCCGGTGTCGCGTGGAAGTTCAGATAGAGCGGCTGGCCGCTCGGCGTCTTGACGATCGTGATTGCCTCGCCCCACGGATTACCGTCACGTTTGCCGGTCGCGAAGTTGTGCAGACTCGCCAGGCCACAAAAATTGCGCGACGTGAGCTTTGCCTCGCGCGGCCGGTAGCGCCAGTTGGCCGGCAGTTGCGCGAACCACGCCGCATCAGCCACCAGATCGATCAGTGCCGTCTGGAAGCCGGCATCGGCCAGTTGCGTACGGGCTTTGGCGATGCTTCGTGACACTTCGTCCAGCGTGTCACCGAGCACCGCCAGCGAATAGTGGTACTCGCCGAGAACGAAATTCCCGTTGATCAGCTCATCGAGCGCCTGGTCGATCGCTTCGACCTGGGACACAGCGACATCTTCGCCGGCGATGAGCTGATTGCGCTGCCGCTCCAGCGCTTCCTTCCCTGTGGGTTTGTCCAGGATCGTAAAGCTCTGCGTCTCGATATACTCGAAGTCGCCGTACAGCAAGCCATTGAGCATGCCTGGTTCGGTGTCTTCCGGATAATCCTTGAGGTCGAGCATCGCCGCGAAGCGCGTTTTCGTCGGCATACGAATCTCGACTTTCTCGGCACCGACAAACAGCCGCGAAATCGGCAGCGCCTCGCGAATCGGGCCGGCGGGCACGGGTTCGCGCTCCCAAACCCCGTTGACCAGATAGCCTAGCAACTCCAGCGCCGACGAATAGCGGCGCGAGGTCCGCCCGACGGGGCTGGGCCGGCGATAAACGCCCAGCGCAATCGGCTCGTACGGTTTGAGGCTGGATTCAACCTGGGCGGCGAGCTCCGTCATGACCTTCAATGCGTCGACCTGATCGCGTCGGATATCGTCGCGCGTGCGGCGTGCCGCACGGCTGAAGACACGTCCCAGTCGCGTGCGGTTTGGCCGGTAGACCACCGTCAGATACAACTCGTTGGCCATCATCCGGTAGCCCGAAAAGCTCCCGTAGTAGCGTGTCGCCAGCTCCTCGCAAAAGCGATTGCGGTACTGGGTCGAAAACTGGTCCGACACCCGCCGACGCAAACGATGCGACCACAGCGACACATGGCCGCCCGCGAGTCCACGCACGAACTGGTTGAACCCGTCATGCCGCGCGAGGATGTCGGCGGGATCGGCCGCCTCAAAGGCGATGCCGGCGATCTTCCAGATTTGCACGTAGTCGCCTTCGCGCGTCTTAATAATGTGGTCGGTCACATGTGTCGAGTACGGGATATAGCCGGCAAGCGGCACTTCCCGGTTCGCGACGGACACGATCGGCATCTTTCCCGCCATCTCACGCCCTCCTCTTCAGGCGCACCGGCACATAGGCATGCACGCCCCAGAAGCGGCGATTGCGCTGGCACAGCGCCATACGAACGCGTCGCCCGTGCTGCGCGAGCCGCTGGTCGTCATGGCGCGTGATCCACCGCATCGCGACGAACACGGGAATCATCAGAAAGAGGATCGCGACGCCCAGCAGCGGACTGGCCAGCAGTGCCCAGATGGCCGGAATCAGCATGCCACCGCCGATCATCAGGAACGGCACCAGCGGCACCCCCCACAGCATCGCGGGACGGGTACAGCCTTTGAAGACGGGATCTTTGAGTGCGTGCATGGTTCGGCGCCGCCCGGATCAACTCGTCGGGATCAACATGCCGGCGATGACCGTCGCGCAACCGACGAATAGGCCGCCGATAAACACATTCGCGATATCACCGAACCGGGCGTGCTGGAACATCATTCGAAATCCCGCCCAGATAATGGAAATCGAACAGATCACGCCGCCGACGCTCAACAGTGTTGTCTGGATCATGTTCAGCAGCGCATTGACCTGAGAGAGTTGCGCCCATGCCGGAACAACGAACATCAGGGACGAAGCGGCCAGAGCGATTGCGCGAGCCGTTCTTCGCCCGGATAGCAGTTTCACCATCCACACATCTATCACCAATTTATTGCATCGTATTCCTAAGTACATGTCCGACTCCGCGTCGATTGATCACCACCTGATTCCTAAAATGAAGAGCTAGAACACCACTGCACTCGCGTCCGGTTCGCGCTCCGGATCCGCAGCGGGCGACACCGCATTCACTCCGTCGTAATCGCGTCGCGATGGCTGCTGAATCAAAGATCGAGAGCGTGATGAACGGATAGGCGGCACAGAACCGACCGGTAAGACCGGAATCGGCACGATCTCCGGTACGGAAGACTTCAGCGTCGCGGCGTTCTCGACGACATGTTGTACGTAGCCCGTCCGGTAGCCGGTCGAGAAATTACCGCTCGCATAGCAGGACAGACCCGCGCGCAGCGCGGCTTGGACATCAGATTGATGATCGGTCAGTACACGGAACTCGCTGGCCTTCGCCGCCGCGCGAAAACAACGGTGGAGGATCGCCGCACCGGCCGCCAAGTTGCGGCACGGCTCAAACGCGTTCTCGGGGGTCATGCCGTAGGCCGGCCAATTCTCCCGATTCACCTGCGCGAGTCCGACGCTGAAGTTCCAGCCGGTCTCCTCCAACGCACGTGCTGTCGCGACCGCTTCGGCGGCACTCAATGGCTGTCGACGCAACCGACCGTGTACGACGCCAATCGCGTAGGGATTGAATCCAGATTCGGTCCGCACGATCGCCGCCATCGTGGTCGGGTCGATCTGCGGCGCACAGCGTTGCGCGATGGACAAGAAATCGAGCGGCATCATCGATTCCTCCAACCAAGTCGATTGACCTGCTGCAGGTGATCCGCTGTCGAACTTGCAAGGTCAAAGGTCGACGGTGCGCTGCCAGCGCCATAGAATTTCGTGACCGTCGGTCTCTGGTTTCCGACACGCCGCCAGACACGATCATCGAGTTGATAGTCGGCCTTGGCGTTGATCGCACCAATTGCGCGGCACATACGTTCGCTCTGCTCCGACCCGGCCCAGTACAACATGGGTTCTCGGCAATAGCTGGCGTCGGCGAACGTGTTGGTCGCCGATCCGCCTCGCGCGCCACCTGTAGCGAAATCGCAAGTTGGAAACGGATCACCGTGTCGCAGCGCGTCCCATAATCTTTCGATTGGCGGTTCGCATTCCGCGTACTGCTCCGGGCCACCCGGATTAGACAGACACAACATCACCTGACAGCCCCAATCGTCCGCATGCGTCGCATCGGGCCACGCCATGAACGTGCCAAGCACGACGGCAGGCGAAACCACACCGAACCGCACAGTTCGACGTATATTCGGAATCGACGTGAACTTACACATGACACGCCTCGCTCCATTCCGACTGCAACGGGGCCTCGCGTATGGCATCGAGTCGTCGAGCGATCACATCGAAACACGCGCTCATTGCCTGCCGTTTGCGATGAACAGTCAAATCGCCCTGGACAAGTTCCGCTACCGATATCCCACATGCCTGCGCCTGCGGAATGGCGTCGAGCCGAGGCAACAATAGGTGGTCTGTTGGACTTTGATCGTTCGGAGCCAGCCATGCGCCCATGGACGCCTCGAACCGCATGAGCTGAGTTTGTTGCGAAGCCGGCTCGACGCAGTTGGGCACGATGCCGATAAAGCAGAGCGACGGATTGAGGCGCGCGCGTACATCGCGCACGCCCTTGTCGCCGTTGACAAAATCGACGATCGGCGCCAATGCGTCCGGCGACAACGTAACTGGACTGATCAGCGCATCCGCGAGCGCTGCCGCGCATACGGCACGCAAATCAGGCCACGGTGAACTATCGATCAGGCAGATGTCGAACAATGCACCGACTTGGGACAACAAGTGTCGCAAGTTGGCGTAACAACGCGCGCCGACCGGATCGTCCCGATACGCAATGCCGGCGATGGTGGCTGCGGCGAGCACCCCAATGTACGGTCTGGCCGTGTCAGACAGTCGATCGCGCCGAACATTGGATGACGGGCACTTCGTCATGCGCGCGCAGGTGCCGCGTGTGAGCGAAATGGCACTGCATGCCGGCTCGGCCAGATCAAGCACCAACACCCGGCATCCACGTACCAGACGAAGATAATGGGCGAACTGACACACGAACGTCGTTCTGCCTGTACCACCATGGGCCGAAGCCACCAGAAGCGATTTCATGACCGTCTTTCCTCGGATGAGCTCCGAGCGTCGACGGCCGTCCGAGAAAAAGAGAACCCGCGGCGTCACAAAGACCACCGCGGGTTCAACGGGGAATCTTGAAACCCAACCAGCAAACAAAAAGCCTGCGATTGCGAACCAATCGCAGGCCTTCTCATATGCGCTACGGCACACCTTTCACAGACATCGATGCATCGGGGCCGCTAACGCGTACTCGGTCGTGCTACGCACGTTGACCGGATCAGATTGTTGGCTTCACTGTAGGTCAGCCGTCACGGCGATTCAAGCGCCGACGCTCGCCAACAGAACGCATTTCGTTCCCAGTCGCGCCGCAATATTCCTTGCTGTTCCTATATTTATTTTTTGTTCGGCAAGAACGTGATCTTGTCCACGACTCACCATCGCGATGCGCCTGCGCTTCGCGCTGCATGAGCGCCTATGCAACTGAACTCGCCGAACATTCATTCCGCGAACGCTACTGTGTGAACTTGCCTTCCTCAAGGGCGCGGGCAAGCGCGGACCGCGCAGCACGGAGTTCGAAATCGAACAGATGACGTGGATGGCGAACAATCTTCAGTCGTCGACACACGACCTCCCGACTCGCATGCCAGAGGTAGACCATCCGCAGAACCTCCCGATGTCGTGGCTGCAGCGTTCGCCACGCCCGGGTTACACGTTCGGCATCGCCGGGATCGTACGCGCCGCGATTCGACTGCCCCCAATTGCGAAGACGCTCATCGAGTGACGGCGATTGCTCATCGTGCTTCACCGCCATCTCCCCTGTCTTCCGTCTCGTGCGCCTGGGATGCTCGATATCGCGACGGATCGGCCAGGAATTGTTCGATATCGGTCGCCCGCCACCCTACCATTCGCCCACCAAGCGGAATGGCGGGTGGAAACGTTCCGTCTCGCATGCGCTTATAGATTGTCGACCTCGATAGGCCCGTGCACCGCTCGACTTGTCGGCGGCGCAAGATCGTTCGCGTTCCATCATCATTCCAAGACATGATTAGCCCTCCATATCCGGCACGAACATGGCCGGAACTGAAAGGCATTCAAGCAGCAAGGATGATCAGATACCAAACCCGTCGTACCGACGGGACATTCCGTCGGTTAAAAATGGTGTCTCTCCAGAGATTGCACGCGACATGCTCGTGATCCGTCGCAGCGAAGCCTAGCAACGCCATCGCGTTTCGATACGACCTTTCCACAGTGACCGATGTGGTATTGGTCACGCGGCGGCTGAAAGGATGATCTCAGGATGCGCTTACGGTAAGCTGTTTGGCTTCACGGCGCCGCGCCCGACGTCGGAATGGGCGACCGGATCTGTCCGGTCATGAATCGCTGAAGGTCTTCCCAAGCGGTGCAGTACCTGTGCATCGATACCGCCGCCAACTGCTCGTCATGGACGACTAACATCTGCTCGATCGTGGACTGCTCGCGATCGAGCAACAACCAGGCAGCGCCCTGCTCCGCACGTGCAATGCAGGCCTCCAAGGCGGCCTCGGCTTGCCGGTACAGGTTCAAATCCGCCCCCGCTCCCGTCTCATTGCGCATATAGAATGCGAGATAGACGACCCGTAGCAGACAACTGATTTGCTCTTCTCCCCCGTGACCAGCCCTTACAGCGGCCAGCGCCATATGATTTTCGAGGGAAAGCGCTCGGACCTTCGCGGTCGGCAACGGCAGAAGGTCGCCTTTGGTAAGCGGCTTGCGTCCCGCGCGTCGGACTATCGGCAAAACCATGAGCCATGAAGTGTTCGTGATGATGTTGGGACATGATACCGCCAGCCTCACGTCGAGGCAGAGCGAACCGTGCTCTGTCGAATCGATGCGTGCGCAACGCAGCCGAAGTTGGATACCGGCCCGGCCGCGTTCTGCTGCAACGAAGCGGCGCAACTTAGAACTTGACCCGCATCCCGGCGCCTACACTATTGCCAGTCGACACACCCGTGATCGTGTCATAACGCCAAGCTGCATACACATCGGTCCGCTTCGACAACGGGTAGTCGTAGCCGAGCGCGAGCGTCGACCAACGGAGATGATCTCCAACCGACGGTCGCCGCCGCGTTCCCGCCCACGACATCAGTACGCTTCCTAACCCTATCCGAACGCTTGCGCCAAACTGCACCGTATCGTCCGTGACGTGATTGTTGTTGTCCACGCGCTCGTACTGGGCGAACAGCTTGACCAAACGCAACCGATACGCGCCACCGACCATCCATGCAGTCTGAGAAGTGGCACCGTTGAGAAACAGCGATGCCGTGTGCAAACTCTGCACGGCGGCCGTCGCGGAAAAGGGACCGGCAAAGTACAACACGTTCGCGCTGTAGTTGGCCTGCCCGGCATGGCCGGCAACGCCAGCGTTGCTGTACAGCAGGCTTCCGGAGAGACCGGCAACCTCGGGAGTCTGATAAAGGAGCGAATTGTCGATCGCCGTGTCGCTCTGGAGAGACGCAGCACCCATGGCCGAGCCAAGGAAGCTATGTACGACAATCGGCGAGAACACGAACGAATTGCCGAACGGATTGAACAGCAGCGTCGACACGAACAGTGGCGCGGTATTGCGCCCCAGCGTCAACTCTCCGAAATGACCGCTCAGACCAACGAAGGCATTTCGCCCAAAAAATGACTGTCCGGGAAACGAACCGGCCTGACCGCCGTTGATACGATAAAAGCTCTCGAGCGTGAAGACGGCCTTCATCCCCCCGCCCAGATCCTCCGTACCGGACATCCCCCAATACGAAGTCGTCATCCCGCCAGAGCCGACTTGCCACGCGTTGCCGGCTGCACCAGCAGGATGCACTTCGCCAATGAATGCGTCGGCCAGCCCATAGAGCGAGACCGATGATTGCGCATGTGCGATCCCCGCACAAGTTGACATGCCTAACACCACTGCCCACTTCCCTGCGTTACCCCGAAATTTCCTTAACTGCATGATGTCTCCTTCGTCTTTGTGATTGTTTGTTCGTGTCGTGCCGTCTTGACATCGACACTGTTCAGTCCGGTCGCACACGCGCGAGCGGCCGACCGCTATCGGCCAGCGCGATCGCCACCACGATCTCGTTCGGCGCTGGCGCATCGGCGAGCGTCAGCGAGACCGTGTCAAAGTGGTCAAAGCTCCACATGTCGGTGCTGCCGTGGAGCGGAATGTCCACACATGCGCCTGGCGCGGCACGTTTGGTCACCGACGGAATCAACGACGTGGCGCCTGGCAAGCTCTCGCGCATGGCCCTTCCCATACGGGGATGCAAGAGCGCCGCCGCACATTCGAGCGGTACCGCGCTGCCCACGAGCGCGGCCTTGCCGTAGGCCTGAATTGCCGACGGCGCGACATCCAGCGCCCATCGCGCCCGTCCGGTCAGCAACGTGCCAAGCTCAGCGCCCAGTTCATAGAGCGGCTCGAGCGCCGCGAGCGGCGCGTCCGCGCGCCATTCGTCCAGCCGCAGAACCGCCGCCGCCACGACTTGCCGATGCGGCGGATCGACCTGTATTTGCAGTTCGGCACGCCGCTCGAGGAGGTAAACGACGATTTTGGTGATGGGCGGATTCATATCCGCACCTCTACGACCTCAGTCTGGCCTTGCATTGCTTCTGGCGGAGCCGGAAACGGACCACGTGCGCACTCGTACGCCCGTGCCGCGCGCAGCACCAGCGCATCGCCGCCCGACGGCCCGATGATCTGTAGGCCCGTCGGCAACCCACCAGGCAAACCACACGGCACGCTCGCCGCCGGCAACCCAGTTTGGTTGCACCACGATGTCAACGGCGGCGCCATACGCGAGTGCTCGGGGCGCCCCTCCGCGAGCGGTGGGGCACAATGGAATGTCGGCGTGAGCAGTAAGTCGTAGTCTTCAAAGAACGCGGCCATCGCGACCGTGAGCGCGTGGCGCGCCTGAAGCGCATCGACGAAGGTCGAAGTGGGGACGCTATCGCCCGCTTCAGCCAACGCAGACACATCCGGATCGAGCTGCGGCCGCGCAGAGGGAGGAAGCTGCCGGGCCCTTTGTGCAAAGAAGACCGCCCACTGGATTGCGTGCATGCGACTCTCCAGATAGCCGTCCAGCGGCTTCACATCCGTTTCCTCGACCTGTGCCCCGAGCGCTTCGAACAGGCCCACCGCCTGACGGACACTCACGGTGATGTCAGGCTCAACCTGCACACCCGCAGGCGCCGGGCAATAGGCAATGCGCAATCCGGCGATGCCATCATCCAGACCGATACGCAGATCGGAACAAGCAGGAGCCGGTCTTCGAGCATCGCTCTGGCGGGACATCACGGTCAGCATCAGCGCCGCGTCGCTTACGCAACGCGCGATTGGACCGAGCGTCGACAGGTGAGTCCAACTCACCGCCGCGCCAGCTGGCACCCGGTTGAACGACGGTTTCATTCCGACCACTCCGCTCCAGCATGCTGGGACGCGGATCGACCCACCGCCATCGGTGGCCAGCGACAACGGTCCCATGCCGAGCGCAACCGCTACAGCTGATCCGCCGCTGCTCCCGCCGGACGTGAGACGCCGATCCCACGGGTTACGGGTAATGCCAGTGAGCGGGCTGTCCGTGACGATCTTGTTGCCAAACTCTGAGGTCGTGGTTTTGCCGAACAGCAGTGCGCCGGCCTGTCGCAGTCGCGCGACCGCGGGTGCATCATCGGCCTCCGGCGCGCTGGGTGACGTGAGTGATCCATATCGGGTAGGCAGTCCGCGCACGGCGACGAGGTCCTTGACCGAGACCGGCACGCCATCCAGCAATCCACATGGTTCCCCGCGCATCCAGCGTTGCTCCGATTCGTACGCGGCGGCCAGCACGCTGGCCTCGTCGAGGCTGCACACGCCGTTGACAAGGGGATTGACGAGCGCGACCTGGTCCAGAACCGCGCAAATAACCTCGACAGGCGAGAACGAGCGGCGCCGGTAGCCGACCATGAGCTGCTCGACATTCATTCCCAGTACGTCATTCATGTGTATTCCTAAGTAATTGAGAGAGATTGGAACGTGTTTAATTACCTCATGCCTATCCCGCGCACTGCGGTGGAATTGGTCCGGCCGAGTCCAACACCGCGAAACCGTTGTCCGACAGCGCCCTGCCGATACGGGTTTGGCATAACACATGGTCGCCGTCCTGGCTCACGCCCGCCTTGCCACGCGGCAAATTCAACGAAACCCCCGACAGCGCGGCTTTCACGCGGGTGACGTCGACGCTGCCGGCCACCTTGACAGCCGCTGCAAACAGGCGAAGTCCGGCATACGTGCACTCGCCGTGCGGTAACACCACGGCCAACTGCCCTAACCGAGGGTCGTTTGGGCCAGCTTCATGCGCTGTGTAACGCGCGAGAAAGTCCCGGTTCTCCGGGTTCTCGACGCTCATGAAATACGAGGAAACGCCAACGATCCCGGTCGACGCGCCCGTGGTCGCGATCGACAGCGACTCATGCGCAATGTCAGTTACCAGTTGCGGTTTCATGCCGAACGAGCGGTACTGCTTAACGAAGGTGACCGGATCGTCGCCGATGCTGTGCCAGACGATCTGTGGGCGCTGGCTTGCGATCTGCTGCAACACCGCACCATAATCGCGTGTGCCGAACGGCAACCAATACACGTTGAGAAACTGCCCGCTGTAACGCTTCACCGCTGCCTGCAGCGCGGGCACCAGCACCTTGCGGTTGCTGCCGATGTCCGAGACCACCGCGCAGACCGTGCGACCACCCTTGCGCATCAGCCAATCGATCAGTGGATCGACGCGCTGGTTGACAGTCAGGCCCGTAGTGAACAGATTCGGATCGCAGCGCCCCTCGTCGAAGTTCGGGTAGATCACGAGCCGCCCAGCGGACTTGGCGGCCTGCAACGCAGCTTCGCGCTCGGACGGTAGCACCATGCCGGCCAGGACCGCGACCTCATCGCGCATCAACAGTTGCCGGGCCTTCTGCAGCGTCACGGCGGTGGACATCTGCGTATCCTCGACGCTCAGTTGCAACGGGCGTCCCAGCAATCCCCCGGCGGCGTTGATTTCGTCGACAGCCAACTGCGCACAGTTGCGGTTGGTCTCGCCCACGCGGGTGAGCGGACCGCTCAATGGCGCGAGCAAGCCGATCTTGAGCGACGTGGTGGCCCGTACCAACGACGGCATAGCAGAAGTGGTGAGTGCGCCGACGGCACTGAATA
This sequence comes from Burkholderia sp. BCC1988, assembly GCF_905339895.1. NCBI lineage: Bacteria > Pseudomonadati > Pseudomonadota > Betaproteobacteria > Burkholderiales > Burkholderiaceae > Burkholderia > Burkholderia sp. BCC1988. Next base: position 234,576 of record NZ_CAJPHA010000010.1, on the reverse strand, counting down.
AGGCGGTTCGGGTAAAGGCGCGACGATTCATCGTAGTCTTCATCGGGTGAGGTCCAGGTGGGAATGCGTCGAATGTGGTGAAGAAATTGAAGACGTGTCAGACTCGGCGGCCGGCGACAGGTATCGCGCCAACGGATGAGCCCCCGCCGAACCGCTTCGTGTCTCGATGCGGCCGGCATGGGCAACTCGTCCATTCTTGAGCACGATGCAGCGCTGCGCGCTGCGCAGCACGAGATCGAGGTTCTGCTCGACGAGCAGCACCGCGAGCTGCGATCGGCGGCACAACGTTGGGATGACCTCGCCGATCAGCTCGACCAGATTCGGCTGCACACCGTCGGACGGTTCGTCCAGCAACAGCAGTTTCGGCCGACCGCACAGCGCGCGGGCAATCGCGAGGACCTGTTGCTCACCGCCGGACAGCGTGCCTCCATGCTGCGAGAGTCGGGACTTGAGAATGGGGAAATACTCGAACACCTCGTCGAGAATCGCCCCACCACCCACAGCCTGCGTGCCCATCATGAGGTTTTCGCGCACGGTCAGTTTGGGGAAAATCCAGCGCCCCTGAGGAACCAGTCCGATGCCGCGTCGAGCGATCGCATGGGTGCACAAGCCGTTGATGGATTGCCCCTGAAACCGCACGTCACCTGTCACGCGTGGCAGCAAGCCCATGATCGCTTTGACCAGGGTCGTCTTGCCCACGCCATTACAGCCGAGTACCCCGACAACTTCGTTTGGCCCGACGTCGAGGTCGAGTTGATGCAGCACTGCTACGTCGCCATACCCGGCAGACAGATTCTCAATGTGTAGCATGAGCCGCTCCCTGACCGAGATAGATGCGTCGGATTTCTTCATCGCGCGCGATGTCCGCATAGGAGCCCCGTCGGACGATCCGGCCGCGGTGCATGACCCAGGTCTCGCACTGCAGCGCCTCGACAAAGCTCAGGTCGTGCTCGATCGCGAGTACCGCGCAGCGCTCGCGCAGACGGTGAATCAGGCATACGAGCCGCTGCGCATCGGCGACCGAGAGGCCAGCGGCCGGTTCATCGAGCAAGAGCAACGCGGGTTGGCACATCATCGCCATACCGATCTCCAGCCACTGGCGTTCACCATGCGGCAGGGTCATCGCACACAAGTTGGCTTGGTCCGACAGTCCGATCTCGTCCAGAATGGCGTCCGGGTCCGGCATCGGCGTGTCCCGGTACGAGGCAACACCGAGGCCCGCGACGACGAGGTTCTCGCGCACGCTCATTGAAAGAAATGTGTTCGTGCCTTGGAACTTGCGAACCACGCCGCGTCGGCAGAATCGGTGCATCGGCCGACCCGTCATACGCTCACCGGCGAGATACAACTCTCCGGCCCCTGGCGCGATCGCACCGGACAAAAGCCCGACCAAAGTGCTCTTGCCAGCGCCGTTCGGGCCAATCACGCACAGCAGGTCGTGTGAGCCAATCGACACATCGACGTTGTCGACCGCGTGAATGCCACCGAACGCGCGCTGCAACCCTTCACCCTTTATCAGCGGCGTATCCATTACCGGCCTCCTTCCACGCGTTCGGCACGACGTAAGGGGCTACGTCCCCGTCGAATTCGATCGATCCGACGTGTCCCGGCAATCAAACCATCGAGTCGTACGCCGTTGGGCAGGAACAGCACGCAGCAGAGGAACAATGCGCCGAGCAGCAGCGGCCATCCGTCTGTCGTTGCGCTCGATACCGTTTGCTTAAGCAGCGTCAACCCGACGGCGGCGAGTACCGGACCACCGAGCGTGCCTTTACCGCCGATCGCCACCCATAGAATGACTTCGGTAGCCAGCACCGGCGAGAACACATCGGGCGCCACTACCCCCGAACAGGCGGCCATCAACGTTCCTGCAATAGCGGCAAGTCCGGCCGATGCGACGAACACCAGCAAAAGGTGCCCGGACGTGTGATAGCCGCACGCCTTTGCGCGCCATTCGTTCGTCGCGATCGCGGTCAGCACTTTGCCGTACCGGCTGCGGCATACGAACCAGGTCGCGACGAGCAACATGGCAAGCACGATCACGACCGTGTACCAGGACCCGCGCGCCCCGCTCAAATCGAGCGTCTGCCCGACCGGTGAGACGGACAATCCCGGAATGCCGAGGAGGCCCGTGTCACCGCCCGTGACCGACTGCCAGCTTGTCGCCAGTTGCTGGACGACAATCAGCACGGCCATGCTGATAATGGCGAAAAAGTGCAACCGCACACCGGCGAACAACAGGAAATAGCCCAACACGGCCGCGACGACCATGGCACAGATCAGCCCCACGATCACTCCAACGGCGGACGTCTGTCCATATTGCACGGTGGCGATTGCGAAACCGTACGCGCCGAGTCCGAAGAAGGTCGTGTGTCCGAGCGTGAGCACACCAGCCCTGCCCCACAACACGTCGTAGCTCAGCGCCAGCAGTCCCATGATCAGCGCATCCCGCACGGTCGAAAGCTGGTAGCTCCCCAGGCAATACGGCAAGATCAATGCGGCAGCAACAATCGCGGCGCCGATTGTCATCGGAGAGATGTCTTCGATACCGAGCGCCGGTTGAAACAGCCAGCGGCGCGTATGCGAAAGAAGTTGTCGGAGCATGATTCAACCTTTACCGTGGAGCTGATGGGCGGCGCTGAAACCGGGCAACAGCCCTTGTGGCCGAAAACGGATCAGAACGATGGACAGAATCAGCACGATCGCCGAGGCGAGCGACGGATCCACGCGATAGCTGAGCAGCGTTTCAGCCGTGCCGACGAAGGCGCTGCCCAGAAGACTGCCGGCGATCGAACCGATACCGCCCAACACGATTACGAAGAACGCCTTGGCCAGATAGGCGACGCCAAGATGGGACTCCACCGATATCATCGGCGCGACAAGTACACCGGCCAGCGATGCGAGTGCGGCACCGCCACAGAACGCCAGCCGGTTCAGCCGTCGCGTGTCGATACCGACGGCCTCCGCCATCGCGGGGTGTTGGATTACAGCACGCAGCTGAATTCCGAAGCGCGTATAGGCGAATAGCAGCCAGCAACCGGTCGTCACCACCGCTGCAACGCCAATCACGAAGAGTCGATACGCCGGATAGCTGCCCCCCGGCACGGGAATCGCCCCATCTACGGGCGCGTACACCAACATCGGATGTGTGCCGAAAATCAGTTCGAGGGCTTTCTGGACAATCAAGCTGATCGCGTACGTCGCGAGCAATGTGTCAAGCGGACGGTCGTAGAGCAGTCGGATCACGAGGCGCTCAAGGAACCACCCGAGCACCGCGCCAACCGCCGGCGCGACAAACACCGCGAGCCAGAACGCATGCGGCCCGCCCAACGATTGCGCCACTGCCAACGTGTAGGCCCCGATCGTCACCCATTCCGCGTGTGCAAGGTTCACGATGTCCATCAGGCCGAAAACAATGGCTAGCCCCAAAGCAATCAGCATCAAGATGCAGACGTAACTCAATATATTAAGTATTCCTACCATATATCCCTCACAAGCTCATACCAATCAAAGGGGCACGTGCGATCTCAACGTGACACGTCACCCTAGCGGGGTCGACGTCCCCTGACTCAAACACCCCCTCCATCCACCGGCCCAGCGCTTGACCGACACCCCCCAAAATTCACAATATATTGTGAATGCTAGGACAAAACAAATCGAATTCACAATATATTGTGAATTTCGGAGCGAATGCTCCCCGATACTCGATTTGCCTAATCAAATCGAGTTGGCATGACCACAGAATCGTTCATCAAAGCGCTCGGCAACGAGATACGCAGCCGTCGCAAAAGAAAAAAGCTGACACAGGTCGGGCTCGCTGTTCGCGCAAACGTCCATCCCAACACCGTCTCACTCATCGAACGCGCTGAGACGGTTGCCGGACTCGAGGCCCTGCTCGTTCTGGCTGCGGCACTCGACACGCCGCTGTCGCAAATCATCAAAGGCGCCGAGGACCGCATCAGTCTTCGTTGATCTGTTCTGTTTCGGCTCCCCATCTCAGCGGAGCTCTTCCCCGGTCGCAACACTTGCCGTAGCCCTACCCGCCAACACCGCACTATCAGCCGTGGTGGCGCACGCTCGGGGACATATCTGACTTCGCCATCGCGCGAGCTGGAAGCGCTAGACCATACAGGCCGCTCTCGAGCGGCGACACCGTTCTTCGGCATATTTATTATCACTAATCTACGAGCCTAATAATCAGCTGTCAACGGCCGTCATCATCGCGTTTACCCTACAAATACCAGCCGCATGGTGGCCTTGACATACACCATCATCGCACCTACCTTCAATTTATTATAATTAATTGGAGGCGAGATGACGAACAACCTTTGCGAGCTAACGGCCCACGAGCTCAGCGCGCTCTACGAAAACGGTGAAGTCTCGCCGGTCGACGTCATGCGTGACGTGCTCGATCGCATCCAGTCGCTCGACCCGGCGGTCAATGCGGTCTGCAAAATTACCGACACAGCGCTCAGCATGGCAGAGGCCTCCGAAGCTCGATGGCGACGCGGCATATCCCTGGGGCCGCTTGACGGCATACCGATCACCATCAAGGACAACGTTTCCATCGCGGGCGTCGCAACTCGGTTCGGCTCTCGCGTTACCGGGTCAGAAGCGTCGCATTCGGACAGTCCCTGCGTTGCAAGACTGCGAGAAGCGGGTGCAATCTGCTTTGCCAAGACCACGCTACCCGACTTTGCACACAAAATAGTCACAGATAGCCCTCTTACCGGTACTACACGCAATCCGTGGGATCTCACGCGTACGCCCGGCGGCAGCAGCGGTGGTGCAGCAGCAGCAGTTGCGCTCGGGATGGGCTCCGCAGCGATCGGGACCGACGGCGGGGGTTCCATTCGTATTCCCGCGGCATTCACCGGAACGTTCGGGTTCAAACCAAGCTTCGGGCGCGTGCCTCATGCGCCACGCGGCCCGTTCGGTTTGCTCAGCCATGTCGGCCCTATGACGCGCTGCGTCGAAGATGCGGCGCGCATCCTGACCGTGATCAGCCTGCCAGACAGCCGTGACTGGTACGCCCTACCGTTCGATGGTGGTGACTACGCACGCGGTCTGCAATGTCGGCCTGTCCCCGACGGTATCCGTATTGCCTGTAGCCCAACGCTCGGGCTACCGATTGCGGTTGAACCTGGAATCCATGCCGCCGTGATGCGTGCCGCAATCACCCTCCGCGAATTAGGCGCCCGAGTTGATGCTGCCGACCCGCCCAGCATCGGTCGATGCAACGCCGTCCATGCGACCCTCTGGCGCGCGTTTTGCCGACAGCTCACGTCCGGCCTGCCAAGTGGCATCGATGATCTGGATCCGACGCTACAGGCATATGCTCGTGAAGGAGAGGACGTGTCGCGCGAAACATTGCTTGGCGCGTTGATCGAACGCGGCGACCTAGGTGCGGCAGTCAATGCCTTTTTCGAGCGACACGATATCCTGATCTGCCCTGTGTACCCGCGTGTCGCCATGCCGCTCGCCGAGGTAGCGTCGACCAATGAGCTGTTTCCACATTTCACTGCGTGGTGTAATCAACTCGGCTTGCCCGCGGCGAGTCTTTACGCAGGCTTAACGGACGACCAACTACCCATTGGCGTACAGATCGTCGGAGGCCGTCACTCTGATGCATTGGTCCTTTGGGTCAGCCATGAGCTTGAGCTCGCATTGGGAAGAGCGCCATTTGCTAAGATGACGCGCGCTCTGTCGGCTTCCGTCGCCGGCGGGGGGCGGATGATCTGAGTCGCCCAAGCGGATTACGCCTCGATCGTAGCGAACTTAAGCTGATGCGTCATGCGGACGCTGATTGGCGGAAAGAGCCGCAACGTCCGCGCACATCCAAACTCATCGAATCGACAGCGCGCTGTAGGGGCGGGCAATCGATGATGTCACTGCCGCGTCGTCGAACCGACGCTCGTAGTGAATGTCAAAATTCACTGCCCATCATGACTCGCCGCGGTCGCCAAGATCCAATTCGGAGTCCAGCACCAGTTTCTGCTGCAGGGCAGCGTGCACTGTGCGCAACTGCGAATGCGCTTCGTCCATGTGCGCCGTCATGAGTTGCGCGACCGCGTCGGCATCTCGGCGTCGCGCGGCGTCCAGTATCGCGCGGTGCGCGGCAACCGTGTGCCGCCCGAATGCCTGATAGTCCTGCTGTGTCACGTTTCCCGCCACGATCACGAGCGTGTGCAGCATCTGATTGATGATCTGGCACAGGCTGCGCAGGAACGCATTCGGATGCGCGGCAGCCAGTACATCGTGGAAATGGATATCCTCGTGTCGCTGGTCGAGCGCCTCGGCGTGACGTGCCTCGAACGGCTCGCAGACGGACACACTGCGCTCGAGCGCATCGAAGTCCGCGTCGCTCAGATGGGGAACCGCACCCGCCGCCACCATGGGTTCCAGCGTGCGGCGTACCGCATAAATGTCCTCGAGCGTGACGCTCTCGAAAAACAGATAGTTCTGCAGCGACTGGAATGCTCGGGCCAGTGGCACGCGCGTAATCGTCGCCCCGCCATCCGGCCCGGTACTCAGGCTCACGAGTCCTTGTATCTCCAGTGCCTTGAGCGCATCGCGCATCGAGCCGCGGCTGACGTTGAACATTTGCTGTAGCTCGGCCTCCTTGTTCAAGCGCTTTCCTGGCCGTGCCTGCCCGTCGTTAATCCAACGCTTGATCTGCTCGGCCACTTGGTCGCCGCGCTTGATTGCACGCGAGCCTCGTTTATCCGGCTGCGCCGGCGACATCTTCTTTTCGGTTGTCGGTTTTCGCCCTGCCATATCGGTCACGTCCGTCGTTGGCCATTCACTGCTGTATTCCGGCGCCATTATCGGGCATCCGCGCCCGATACGGACAAATTTCCGGTTCCATGCAAGCCTCCCTCCCAAGGTTAGGAGTAGCCGGGATAGTGACCAGGACCTACGCTGCAATCCGAACACCATACGCCGAGTACCCATCGCTTCCCTGCATGTCGGTCACTCGATGTCGGTTGCCATCAGGAGAAATCCCTCATGTCACAGTCGGTGAAGTCGTCTCAGATGCAATCCGCGCTTGCGACCATCCGGGCCACCCTCTCGGCCGACGGGCTAGATCTGGATCAACTTGCTGCACGCATGCGTTTGCACGGCCCGGAAGCCGACCGGACACGACAGATTCCAGATGCAGTTTGTGCACCCTCGGACGTTCCTGTGCTGAACTTGAATCTCGTTCCGGCCGCGTATGGAGGTTGCGTGGACGTGCAATCCCTGATGTCGCGCTCCACACTGATGGAATATCTCGGGTACGCCGACGCGGCACTCGCGCTCGCGCTGCCCGGCCCCGGCCTCGCAATGCCGCCCGTCCTCGCACTCGGCAGCGGCGAGCAACAGACCTGCTTCTTCGAACGATTTCGCAGCGACACCCCGCGCTGGGGTGCGTTCGCCATTACGGAACCCGACTGCGGCTCGGATGCGACCGCAATGCGGACCATCGCTCGCAAGACGGCGCGCGGCTGGGTGCTGAACGGCACCAAGTGCTTCATCACCAATGGCGCACGCGCGGACGATGTCATCACGTTCGCCACCATCAATCGGCACGCTGGTCGCTTCGGTGTTCGAGCGTTCCATGTCGATCGCAATACCCCGGGCTTCTCCGTCGATCGCGTCGAGCAAATGGCGGGGCTGCGCGCCAGTCAACTCGCGGTTCTCTCCTACAACGACTGCGAAGTACCCGACGACGCACTTCTCAGACGCGGTGACGAAAAGCCTCTCAACGACGCGTTTTCGGGCGCACAACACGCATGGGACTACTTCCGCCCCCTACTTTCCGCGGTCATGGTCGGCGCATGTCAACGAGTACGCGACGATCTCGCGGCCTACTTCGACGCAGGCGGACATCCTGTGAATCAACGCCATCGCACTGCCGACGTTAACGACGCTCTGCTCGATATCGATCGGCAAATCACAACAGCCCAGTTGCTCTGCCGACACGCGACGTGGAAAACAGATCAAGGAACGGCCACTTCGGAGGACGCGTCAATGGCCAAGGCGTACGCGTCACAAGTAGCCGCCCGCATCACCCGAGTTGCAATCGAACTCGCCGGCCTTGATGGTATCGCTGCCTTTCCGTCGCTTGAGCAAAGCTATCGCGATGCAAAGGCCTTCGACATCATGGAAGGTACCGGGGACCTGCAGCGACTCATGATTGCTCGCTCCACACTCCGCTCGGCTTTTCTTCCCTGGGAGGTCATCTCTCCCGCGCCGCACCGCTCTACAGAAGCACACCCATCCTGAACCCATCCGAAACTTCGCACTGGAGATCGTTCATGGCAACCCATCCCGTTTCCCCCAGCTCCGCCAGCGTGTCCGAGACAGTGAAAGCTTGCTTGCTATCGGTACTTGGCAGCACCCTGAGCACCGATCTCATCGTAGACGACACCAACCTCTTCGATGTCGGTGTGGATTCGATGAATATGACGGACTTGCTGCTGCAACTCGAACAGCGCTTCGGTTTCACGCTGGCCCCCGAGGATCTATCCGCCGATCTGTTCCTGCGCTTCGGCAATCTCGTCTCTTTCGTCGAATCCCATGCGTCCTTCGACTAACTTCACTGGCACCGAACCGCGCATTGTCGCCACGGCGCGATATATCCCACAGCACGATGTCCCGGCCGATGCACATTCCGAACCATTCATGGTTTCCGGTGGGTCCGCACGAGAGGACGTGATGCAAGCAGTGTATGCCGATACGCTGCGGTGGCGCGACAGTGGTGCCCCATTCGGCGTGGCCGGTATTCCGTTGCCGCAAGCATCACGGGCTACTGAAAACCGGGTCGCTGCGGAATCCGACCAGACATTGTCCGACATGGCACTTGCCACTGTGCGAACGCTGCTTGAGTCGTCATCTCAGGTCGTCGCGCTCACACTCGATCAAATCATCGTATGCACAACGAGCTTCGAACATGATCTGGCATTGTCGTGCGCCTGCCGTCTCCACAGCGAACTTGGATCAAGCCGAGCACCGCTGGCGGTCGGCCAGCTTCAAGGCGTGTCGTTCCTGATGGCGTTGGAGATTGCCGTGGCGATGATGGCCGCTGACATCCGACTGAATACCGTCGTGATTGTCGCCGCGGAGCGCTGGCGCCGGCCATTCCCACGTCGGATAGGTGCGCAGATCGACATGGGCGATGGGGCCGCTGCCGTACTGATCGCGAGACACCCCGGCCCCGGATGGCGGATAAGCGGGCTCACGGTACGGACGCCCGTAATCCCACCTCTCGCAAGCGAGCGCGAACTCATCTTCACATCGACCCTCACGGATGTCATTGGCGAGACGTGTGCAAGCGCGGGTTTTCAACCTGGCAATGTCGACTGGGTACTTCCTGCGCCAGTCGACACTCATCTGGCTCACGAAATCCACACGCGCTGTGGATTGCGGCCCGAACGTGCCTGCCGCATATGCATGGACGCGCCCGGCCATTTCTGCGCAGCCGACACGCCCGCGCGACTCGACGCGCTGCTGCAATCGATCAACCCTAACGAGGGACAACATGCCCTCGTTTGGTCCGCCGGCTTCCAAGGGCAGGCCGGTTGCGTTCTCCTTGAATTTCGTCGAGGTGGATCATGATTGCGTCGCAACAAGCCAGCTCCCTTTCTCTATCTGGCATCGCGTTCAGCCTGCCAGATCGGACTGTGGATGCGCATTGCTGGGCGGAGCGCTGTGGTCAGCCGTCGACTCGTGCGCGTGCACTGATCGAAAACGGCGTCATGCAGTTCCACGACGCAGCTGGCGAATCGCCCGTGACACTTGCCGTCGACGCTATATCGTCCCTGTTGCGCAACACCAGAACAGCACCCGAAACGATCGATGCGTTCGTGTACACGCACACGATTCAGACCAGCGTTATCGCACCGCCCGCGAGTACTACGCAACAGATCCAGTCCCAAATGAATCTGAACCGTGCACTGGCATTTTCAGTCACGCAACAGCACTGCGTCTCACCAATGGCCGCGATCCGTGTGTTGCAGGCGCTCGCCTCGCGACAACTCACCATCCGGCGAGCGATTGTGGTCTGCGCCGACGTGATCGGTTCCCACTGCGACCGGCTGCGGGCAATCCAGGATCTTGCGCTCCATAGCGACGGTGCCTGTGCGCTGCTGCTCGAACGAGGTGGCCACCGAAATGCCATCGCGGGCTTGCACTTGTATACAGACGGACGATCCTTCCGCGGTACGGACGAGGATCTGCAGCCGGTTCCCGACGATCGATACTACTGGTCAGCGTTCACGACCATGCGTGCCGCCATTCAGCACGCGGGCATCACGACACGCGAGATTAGCCACGTACTGCCTCACCACGCCAATCTTCCGGGCTGGTCCAGGCTAATGGCAATGCTAGCCATCCCTCGCGATCGGCTCTTCACGGCGAACTTCGCTCCGATCGGCCACGTCTTTGGCGCCGATCCCTTCATTAACTTCCAGACATGTTCGAACCGGGAACCGGGCGGTTGCTCGCTGCTGTTCTCATGTGGTCTGGCAGGGTGCTTTGGTGCGATGGTGGTCCGCCACTGATCAGCCCATCGATTTCCTTTCAACGCTCGACAATCAATCCGGATACCGTCATGAGAAACGTCCTCGACCTCGTGCAAGCCGCTGCAAACCGCACACCTGACGCGGAAGCTCTTGTCTGCGGTTCCGCCCGAGTAACCTATCAGGACCTAGTTCGCCGCGCGCAAGGCATGGGCAATGCGCTCGACGCGCTTGGATTGATGGCCGGCGCGCGCATTGCGATCTATCTGGACAAACGCGTCGAAACCGTCGTGTCGATGCTGGGTGCCGCTGCCGCGCAATGCGTGTTCGTTCCCATCAACCCGCTCCTCAAACCCCAGCAGGTCGCTCACATCCTGCTCGACTGCGGTGCCGATTGCCTGATTACCAGCGCGCTGCGCGCGCGGGTCCTTGACGAGCATGGTTTGATCGGCGTTTCCAACACAATCATCGTGGACGATGCCGGCTCCGCAAGCCGACATCTCCGAACAACAACGCACGTTCAATGCTGGCCCGAGTCTGCAAGCGGAAATCGCACGGAATGCGATAGTGACAATCCACCGCAATCACCGGCGTCGGCCAATGTCGACACGGATCTGGCCGCCATTCTCTACACATCGGGCTCGACCGGATTGCCGAAAGGCGTGATGCTGAGCCACCGCAACGTGCTCGAAGGTGCCTGGAGCGTTGCTCACTATCTGAACAATGTCTCCTCCGATCGAATCCTCGCCGCCCTGCCGCTCAGTTTCGATGCTGGCCTGAGTCAGCTCACATCGACCTGGGCGGCGGGAGCCACCGCCGTGCTCATCAACTATCTGGCACCGCAAGACGTCATTGATGCCTGCGCGAGCGAACGCATTACGGCGATCACGGGCGTGCCGCCCTTGTGGATGCAACTGGCCCGGGCGGCTTGGCCCGAAACGGCACGCCGGAAGCTGCGCTACTTCGCGAATACCGGCGGCAAGCTGCCGGCGCCCGTCTTGCAGCGACTCAGGGCATTGTTTCCGCAGGCCAAACCCTATCTAATGTATGGCCTGACCGAGGCATTTCGCTCCACGTTTCTCGACCCCTCAGAGGTCGATCGTCGCCCCGATTCCATCGGGAAAGCCGTACCTAACGCCAGAATTCTGGTCGTTCGCGATGATGGCTCGCCTTGCGGACCGGACGAAACAGGAGAACTCGTCCATGTCGGAGCCTGCGTCACGCTCGGTTATTGGAATGACGCGACGCGCACAGCCCAGCGCTATCGACCTTCACCCGAGCTGAAACCCGGTGGCGCGCCGCGAGATCGTGCTGTCTGGTCAGGTGATCTGGTACGGCGAGATGCAGAAGGATTCCTGTACTTCGTCGCGCGCAACGACGCCCAGATCAAGAGTTCTGGTTATCGCATCAGCCCGGAAGAGATCGAAGAAGTCGTTCACGACAGTGGCCTTGTCACGGAAGCGGTTGCCCTGGGCATTCCTGACGATGAACTTGGCGAAGCGATCGTCCTGTTGGTCGTGCCGGTCGCCAATGGCTTCGATGCTCAAGTGCTTCAGGCCTGGTGCGTGGAGCATTTGCCACGCTACATGGTGCCGCATCGCATCGTGGTCCGCGAGACAGTTCCGCGCAACCCTAACGGGAAATTCGATCGGGCCGCATTGCGCGCCGCCTTCTCGAGCTCTGACGCCGCCTCCGAAGTGAGGCAGTCGTGAACGGGCTGTTTGGGGAGCACAACGGCGTCCTCACCATCGGCGGCGTCGAGATCAATCGCCTGGCCGATCGTGCAGGGCGTACGCCGTTCTTCGCCTATGATCGCGCAACGCTCGACGAGCGTGTATGCACGCTGCGCGATATGCTGCCAGCCGGTATCGACCTGCATTACTCGATTAAGGCGAACCCGATGCCCGCGGTAGTCCATCACCTTGCGCCACAGATGGATGGGTTCGACGTGGCATCGGCCAATGAGATGGCACTTGCGCTGAATGCCGGCATGCCCGCAGAACTGATCGGCTTCGCCGGGCCTGGCAAGAGCCGCGACGACTTACGTCGCGCCGTCGCAAGCGGTGTCAACATTCACCTCGAATCGACCACGCAGCTGCACCTCGTGACTGCGCTCGGCTGGGAGCTCGGCGTGCAGCCCAAGGTCGCCATTCGAGTCAACCCGGACTTTCGCGTCGATCACAGCGGCATGCGCATGGGTGGGGGGGCCACCCCTTTTGGGCTCGATGCGGGGCAGGTGCCCGAGCTACTGCGCGAGCTCGATGCAAGGGAAGTGGCACTGGCCGGCTTTCATATTTTCTGGGGATCCCAGTGTCTACACGCCCCGACCGTCATCGAAGCTCAACGCAAGAGCGCGGATCTCGCCGTGAGATTGGCCGGCGGCCTGCCAGTCGCGCCGCAATACGTGAACTTCGGAGGCGGTTTCGGCATCCCCTATTTCGCGGGGGAAACACCACTTGACCTCGCTGCGGTCACCGATGCCATGCACGATTGGCTCGGTGTATTCCGCAGCAGCTTACCGGACACCCGCACAGTCTTGGAATTGGGACGATATTTGGTCGGGGAAGCCGGCATCTATGTGTGCCGCGTTATCGATCGCAAGATTTCCCGAGACCGAACGTTCCTGATCACTGATGGCGGCCTGCACCACCACCTGGCGGCATCCGGGAACTTCGGGCAGATCCTGCGCCGCAATTTTCCGGTCGCGATCGGGAATCGCCAGACACAAATCCCTACGGAGCGTTGCCACATCGTCGGATGCCTGTGCACGCCGCTCGACCGGATCGCCGATGACGTGCTGCTTCCCGAAGCCCGCATTGGGGACTTTGTGGTCGTCTTCCAATCGGGTGCGTATGGACGCTCGGCCAGCCCCAGGGACTTTCTCGGCCACCCTGATGCGATCGAGATGCTCGTCTGACCACCCTCGTCCTTTGTGGAGGATTGTGATGTTCTCCCCCGACTCCTTCCCGCCAGGGCCCGCTTCGGTGCCGTGGGCACTGACCGATGATCAACGCAACCTCTATATCGCGAGCCAACGCTTCGCGCGCAACCGACTGGAGCCTTTGCTTGCCAGTTCACCCAGCGTAGCAACGTGGCAAGAAACCGTCAGACTCGCTGCCGCAACACTTGATCTTGGAGCAATGGTTTTACCCGAGGAACACGGCGGACTGGGAATCGACCGTCACGGCCTGGCACTTGTTGTCGAAGCGCTCGCCGCTGGACCGCTTGAGCGTGCGTTGGAGTTGACGCTGACAGCACCCGCGCTCATGGTGCTCCGGACGCACAATGCACTCGGTCCAGTTCTGGCTCGGCCAGTTCAGGCGTATTTCGACGGCACAACAGCGATCGCGTTGTCCGTGCCCGGCATCGACAACGCAACAATATGGCAACTCGGTCCACTGGGCGACGCTGTGACCCTCGCCATGCGGATAGATGACAAGCGGCGCCTCCTCCTCACCGAGCGCCCACATGATCAGCGACCTTCGAGATCGACAGGCATCGCGACGCTCGGCACTCTCGTTTTGGAGCAATTGCATTCGGACGAAGCCGCGGCCGAAACGCCCCTCGCCGTGATTGCGCGAGCCGACAGCGATAGCGTTCCTCCCGCGCAAACGTACATGACGGAAATCGGCCTCTATCTCGCTGCGCTCTTGACGGGCGCCATGCAACATAGCGTCCGGTTCGCGTTCGATTACGCGACGACTCGGCAAGCGTTCCGAAAGCCGTTAGCAAGCCACCAGCTCGTCGCGGCGCGATTATCCGACATGCTGATCGTCACCCATGGCACTCACCTGTTTTTGCAGGCAGTAAGGACGGCTCGCCCGTCGGCGCCGGTCCCGTTAGTCCGTCAGTTACTGCGACACGTCGCGGCCGAGTCGGTCAACGTCAGTCGTGAATTCGTGCAGCTTTGCGGTGGGCACGGCTATGTTGAAGGTCTCCCGCCGGCAGCCCGCTTCCAGAGCAGCCATTGGGTTGCCCAACTCCTGCTGCGCATCGACACAGCGCTCGGCTGGCTCGCGGAACCGCGGATCGAAAATGGGGAGGTAGACGTATGAATGGTAACGCCCCTACGGATGGCGCGCTTCAGCCCTCGATGGGCAACGCTGCAACGCATGTAACGTCATCCACGTGCTGGTTACGCAAACCAGGGCCGAATGACATCGACGATATCGTCGCCTGGCTCGCTCAGCCGACCATCGGTCGGTGGTTCGACTTCGGGCTCGGCCGCCAAACCCTACCCGCATTGGCGGTGCAAGCAATGGTTCATAGCAGACAGCATCGAATACGTGTGTTCGGTCCAGCTGGCTATGCAGTGCCGAGCGGTATGGTCGCCGTCAGTGATGTCACGCATCGCTTCGCGACGGGCACATTCTGGATCCTCCGCGACCGGTTGCGGCCAACTTGCGTCAATATGGCCTACAACGCCGCGACACACCTCCTTCATGAAGCGTTTATTCGTGATCGACTGCGATGCATCACTGCATGGGCAGTCGAATGCAATGTTCCGTCGCAACGCCTGCTCGCTCGCTTGGGATTTCGTTTCATCGGCCTGCAACGAGGCTGTCATCTCGTCGATAACGCACGCGTCGGGCGGCTCCTTTATGACCTGCTGCCCGAGGACCTCGCGCTACCACGTGCACGATGAATACACCCGTGATCACGGCACTTGCCAGCTATGTGCCGCGCACAGTCGCTGTACGTCGTGAGTGCGGAATCGAGCCAACGCACGGTGCTCCGATACGGTCCGTTTGGCAAGCTTGGGTCGCGTCGTGGCAAGCGGATTACGCCCCATACCTCACAAAGAAAGCAGCGGCAACCAGAAGCGCTGCAGTCAACTCAGCGACGGACGAATTCCAGTATGTGCCTGTTGAGCGCGATACCGATCTATCCGGGCTCGCCGCCAAGGTGGCGCAGGCAATATGTGCGAGGCGGCCAGCCGGTGCAGCGCCGATCGATATTGCAATATTCTGTCACAGTAGCCTCAACGAGCATGTTTCCACAACAATCGCTGGACGCTTGCGTGCAGTAATCGGCACGCCCTGCTTCCCGTTCTCTATCTCCCAACAGCAGGGGGCCTCCACGTTCACGGCCCTCCAGCTGGCGAGTGACCTGCTGATTGCGGAGCCCGAAATCAACACCATCTTGGTCGTCGCTGCCGAAAAGTGGTGTTCGCCGTTTTCGAGATGGACGGATCAGGGAATTGTGCAGGGCGATGCAGCCGGTGCCATCCTCGTGGAACGTTCCAGATCCGCGTCTTGTGGACTGGTGGTGATCGACGCACGCGCCAGCCGCCTCCACCGGTTCGCGCCACCCGCCCCGCTCTCAAGCCTAGACATCCGCACTGATTGGGTTCCGGCGCTGCAATCGACGATCGACGCGATACTGCTCCGACACGCGCTTCAGCCGAACGACCTCGGCACCGTCGTAGGAGCAGGAATAGATCCGCAACTTGATGAAGCTATTTGCCGACATCTCAGTCGCCGTGTCGTTGATTTTTCCGACCGCCACCGCGCCCATCTAGGCGCAGCCGAACCTATCGTGCGGCTCGCCAACACACTCGAATCTCACGACCTGTCAGTGTGCGATCGAATCCTGACGTGGGGCGTCGGCCTGGGCGGTTTCGTCGGTTGCGCACTGTTCGAATCGCATGGCAGGCCACACTTATATCTCAACCCGTCATGAGCGCTTCTATTGGGATCGTCCATACCGCTTACTATCTGCCTGAGCCGGCCGAAGATGTCCGCCGTTGGGCCCAACGAACTAAGCAGTCCATCGAGATCGTCAAACGCCTCGAAGAAGCGGGGGTGCGCTCGTTCTATGACGCTCGGGGACAGACTGCGCTTTCGCTTGCCGCGAACGCCATCCAATCGCTCGTTCGTGCGACCCATTTTGCTCCCGACACGATCGATTTTCTCGTCTACGTTCATACGCTTCAGGGCAGCATCGCCCCTCCGCCGCTATCCCTGCCACGCCTGCTATGCGAACACTTTGGTTTCGAGCAGGCAGAGGCATTCTCGTTTGCGCAACAGCATTGCGCCTCATCACTGGGCGCGCTACGGATCATTCGCGCGATGTTTTCCGCCCGTCCAGCTATCAACCGCGGCCTGCTGGTCGGCGCAGACGTCATGCCCCTCGCAAGCGATCGGTCAATCGCCGGGGCCGGATTGCTCAGCGACGGCGCATGTGCGGTGCTCGTCGAACGCAATGCCTCGATCAATCGATTGATCTCGCTGGCCTTTCACGCGAGTGGAGAAGGTTGGCTAGGCACACTGGGAGAAGATGAATCGCGTTTCGCAGCTCAGTACTTCTTTGCGGCGCGTCGACTCGCGACGCAAACGAGCGCCGAGGCGAATGTGCCCCTAGCTGAAATTCAGCGCATCTTGCCTTCCCATCTTGATCTGCCAACCTGGCGCCGAACTACCGCATCGCTCGGTCTTCCAGCACGATGCCTGTTTACTGACAACTTTGCTCGCGTCGCGCATGTGACGGTCAGCGATCCATTCATCAATCTCGCCGACTGCGATGATCTGGTTTCCGGTAAGCCTTTCCTGCTATGCGCCCGCGGAGTGGGAGGATTTTCCGCAGCGGCACTCTTCGTTCGCTAACAGGATCGTTGAATTCAGGAAATTTCGCTGATGGCGCGGCACGCGATCGCTAAATACGCTGCAATATCGTTCTCGTTCCGAGACGGTGATTTTTAAAAATAAAATCGCGTATTAAATTATTACAATCTATTGGATGACGTTCCGGTTCAAACCATTAGACTCCACATTAGCTACGCACCCAACGTCCATCTCGACGCAACCTCCGACGTCGGCCATCGCATAGCGGGTGCGCAGGTATTCAGCACCCCACTACCATACCGTTTGCCGGAGTCGCTGCCACAGTGATGGCGCCCTGCTCCAGCATTTCTCTTGAATGCCACTAGGCAATAAGTGAGGCAGAAGTCATGAGAACGCGATTTCGCCATCGCACAAGCAAAAAAGCGTCCAAGCCACCACCGTGGAATGTCACATTAGCCACCCGAATGGCACCAATCCTGTCTCTCTTTACCGATGCAAAGGATATTTCTTCTCTTTCTGACTTGCTTGGCAATGCGGTGCTTCCATTGGGTTTTCCATGTTACGCTGTCACACGGATCTCCCTGACTTGCATTCGCTCTAGACCTAGCATGTCTATGGAGGCAATCTGCTCGCATTATCCCAATAACTGGGTGCAGCACTATCTACAGCACAACTATGGCCCCGTTGATCCCGTACATCGAGCGGCTTTTACTTCCTCAGGACCTTATCGCTGGGGCGATATTACCGACTTGAACCATGCTGAGCGACATGTGCTCGTGGAAGCATGCGACGCCGGACTCAAAAACGGGCTGAGCATTCCAATTCGTGAGATCGGGGGCAGTATTTTGCTCATCAATCTGTCAGGGCCGTCATCCCGTATCAATGCAGGGACGAGCCGGCAGCTCGCGAGCGTAATCAGCAATCTATTCCGTTTGGAGCTGGATCGGTTCGCTCCTCCCCATCCGAGGGCGTTCATTCAGCTTTCCCCGCGTCAGCGCCAATGTCTTTCATGGGTCGCACAAGGAAAAACATCGACGGATATCTGCATGATTCTCGAAATATCCCGCCATACCGTCGAATATCATATCACTGAAGCAATGAAGGTCCTGAACGTGAATAGCAGGATAGCAGCCGCCGTCATTGCCTCCAATTACGGCCTACTTGATTAGCCACCTTATTTTCAGTCAAATTTTCCCGTGTGCGAGCGCGTCGCCGGCATGATTTAACCATGCCCCCGGGCCTCTCGAATCCCATATATTGAATAATTCTGGACCAACCAGAGATCTTCAATCTCGCACGGATGATGCACGTCCAATATTCATCTGCGCCTCCTCCCTACCTAACTAGTTCCTGTTGTTGTTTCGACTTGATACGGTGGCGCCCATCAATAAATGATGGAGAACGCAAATGCCACTCATTATCGCGGGTAGGTTGAGCGACTTGCCGCTTGAATTTCGTGATGGACTCGGCGCGTTCCGGTACGACGTGTTCGTGCGCCGCCTCGGCTGGCCGCTACCTGATATTAAGGAAAATGAAACCATAGAATGGGATCACTTCGATGGCGAAAACACCATTCAGATTGTTGAACTTACTCCCGAAGGGCAGATATGTGGTTGCGCACGCCTGATGCCAACTACCGCCCCATACCTGCTCCGAGAACTACTTCCTCGATCGTCGGACCTCGACTTTCCCTCGTCACCCACCGTATGGGAGCTATCGCGGTTCGCCGGCTCGGGCATGCAACTCTTTCCCTATGTTATGGCCGTCGCCGCATCCCTCGGCGCGACCCGCATCATTGGTGTCGTCACCCAGGCCATCGCACGACTGTATCGCCGCTTTGGCCTCGATCTTCAGTATGTGGGACCTCATCCGGAGACCGCTAGCTCTCCGTTCGTCGTCTGTGCCATTGATCTCACGCCCGCCGCGTTCGCCAAACTTGGATCCGATCTCGATAGTCTCCGCTCTTCAATCACGTGGCATCGTCCGCTCACGCCGAATGTTCATGGCTCGGTGGTGGAGACGGTACCACGCGCTGCTCATTGCGCGGCAGACGTGCAATAGGTCCCCTCCCGGCGACGACCGTCGCGCTTCGCCGAAATTAGTGCGCTCGACTTCCACGACTACAACTAGGATGTGGATCGCCGGTGGTGATGCCGGTTATCCGCATCCTTTACCCAATCCGGCCGGATGGCGGATGCGTAGGCCTGTCCGGTGCGTGAACCTTCGCCGCTTGCCTGCGCCCTCAGTCCGAGACGTTCATCAATCGCATGAGCGACAGTCGAAGATTTTGGCAGACGACCGTCATCGCAGTCCGTCCAGAACACATGCATCGCGTCGAACAAAACTGAGAGGATCGCGGTCAGGTAAGGCAGGCGAACGACTACACCGCCTCCCGTCGAATTGCCATCAACAGGACCGTAGTGATCGCTCGGCACGTCGGCAGGCAGGTCTATCCGCAACGCGTCAAGTTCACGCTGCAATCGCTCTTCAACGCAGTAGTGTGCGGTCGCCGATTTCGCCAGGACCTTGCCAAGCTCGCACAGCTTCTCGTCTTTCAGTTGAACGCATCTTGTGAGACGACGAATCTGCGTTTCGGCCCTTCGCAAACGGATCTGTAAGGTCGCGCAATCGCACGCCGGTGCCGAGCATGCGCTTGTATCACTCAATCGCCAAACATTATCGCATTGCTCCATAGCAGGCCTCGCCTCGAACGTGGCGATATGTACTCCACACACCGCGAGAAATCGGACCGATGATGCACCGACCTGGCCGGACTCATCGCGCCGGCGCAAATCGGTTCATCTTTTTTCGTTCCTTCACGCAGCAATGTCAACTGTGAGGATTGGGGGGGTACCGATCAACGCATCTGCGAAGTTGAACGATATGGAAAAACGAAACGTCCCACCACAACATCGGCGCAGAATTGGTCTGTCAATTGCACGAGATCACGCACGTCCCGAAAAAATGAAGCGGATTGTCTGAAGTTTCACGCTTGAGCAGAGCCGGCGATAACACAATAGGCCTCCTCATTGTGCCTCCAACGCAGCCTGATGGAGACGGTCTCAACAGGCACCGGAACATCAGTGCGGTTGAGCGCACATCGGCGCACAGCGGGCGACCATCCAACAATCTGCTGATGAGCGTCGACAATTTGCGTATCCAACCGCAATAGTTCAATGCCCGGCTGTCGATTGCTCCGCCAGATTTACGGCCTCGGAAACGATAAATGATCGACTCCGGGTCCAAACGATGAGAAAATCGCACAATCGTTACAATAGCCCTGCTGACAATAGAACGTCGCAGACCCGATGCGTCGCTCCGAATTGAACTCTACGAAGCGACCATTTCAATACTGTTCCTTTTAGCCACGTGGAGTGAAGAATGGCCACCTATCAAGAGTTGAAAGCCAAGGCTGATGCGCTGCTCGTGCAAGCGGAAGAAGCTAGGCAGGCCGAACTAGAGACCGTGCTCGAAGAAGTTCGTGCGCGTATTCAAGAGTATGGCCTCACGCCGGAACAGCTCTTCGGCCGTAAGCGCGCACGTGGCGCGAATGGCAGCCAAACCCCGACGGCGAAGTATCAGGATCCGAAAACGGGAAAGACGTGGAGCGGGCGCGGCCGCGAACCGTCATGGATTAAGGGTAAGAAACGTGATCGCTTCTTGATCGCCGAATGATCACCGTAGCATAGCGATCGGTCGCCCTACGGACGCTCTCTGGGCCCGCAGCTTCATGCTGAAGGCCCGGTTGACTCTGTATCAAGCCGTTCCGACTCAAGCGATTCCGATCTGTGTCAGTTGCCCCAACGCGGAAGACTCCTCCGCAGTCCTCGGGAATCCATGCCGTTCGTCTCGGCGGTGACTCTATTTCATACATAGCAGCGATACCGCCAGATATCGGTGAATTCGGCCTCCATTGCATCGGAATCAAGCGACATACTGACGACACAGCCTCGCACTCGCGATACGCGGCGAGTGCGAACCTGCCCGGCCCGCATCACCGTTTCTAGAATAGACGCCGCGTCGATTCAGGCAGCGAACGTTTGCGGCGCGACCGGCGCCATTGACGCTTCGAGCATGCGTCCGCTTGAACAATATACCCCCCAGTCCTCCATCATGAGCCGCCGTCTTTCGAGTTGATCGCGACGCCGATAGGCCGCTATCGTCTGCGAAGTAATGATGTGCGCCAACGCTTCCTCTGCCAAGGAATCCGGATAGTCGGTGCATTCGGCAACCCAGTCACGAAATGTCGACCGAAAACCGTGCACGGTGATGCCGGAGTACGACATGCGTTTCAGCAGTGACAGCATCGCCATGTTCGACAGTGGGCGCCCTTCCGTGCAACCGGGAAACAAATATCCATACTTCGCCTTCGGTAGCGCACTGCGTACGATCTCGACGGCCCGCTTGCAAAGTGGCACGCGCAGCGGCCGACCGCTCTTCGTGCGATCTCCCGGGATACTCCAGACACGATTGTCGAGATCAAACTCCTCAACCCGCGCAAACCGCGCCTCGTTCGTGCGAGTCGCCGTGAGAATAAGCAGGTGCAGCACCCGTGCCGCGCGTCGGGGACGAAGCTCGAGCTCCCGGATAAACGTCGGAAGGTCTTCCCAAGGCAACGCCGGATGATGCTTTACCTGCGAGCGTTTCTTTGACCGTGGTAACACCAGTTGGAGATGGTCTACGTAACGAGCAGGGTTACCACCGGCGCGATGGCCCATCACGGTCTCCGCGTCCAGGATCGCCTTAACGCGCCCCCGCACACGGCGCGCCGTCTCTGCCTTTTTGGTCCAAATCGGCTGCAGAATGCGGACAATCATCGCTGTGTCGATGTCGCGCACACGCACATCGCCGATGATGGGATAGGCGTAGGTCTTCAGCGTATTGTCCCATTGCTGACTGTGCTTCCGGTTTCGCCACTCCGATTCGTGCGCTCGAATGAACGCTTCAGCTGCCTCACGGAACGTCACGTTGGCATCGACGGAGATATCGAGCAATCGACGACGCTGCTCTTCGCGCCGTGCCAGGATGGGATCGACCTGATCCCGGACCATCTCGCGGTACCTAGTGGCCAGCTTTCGTGCTTCACCAAGCGAGACTCGCGAAAGCGGTCCGAGGCCCATTTCGCGCACTCGCCTGTCGAGCGTGAAGCGAAACACCCATGAGCGTGCGCCACTGCCGGCGATCTGCATGAAGAGGCCACCGCCGTCGGCATAATGTCCTGGATCCACCGCCTTCGCGACCCGCAGCGCGCTAAGCCGATGCAACTGTCGTCCCGCCATGCCGCCCTCCTTTCCTACCCACAAAACCCACGTTGCTACCCATGTTTCGTGAGGAAATTGTGGAGGACGCGGCTGGACGTCGCAAGCACATCGTTACCCACAAAACTCCGAAAAATCATGGGCTTGCGGACTTTCAGAGGAAGTTCACGGAACGCCGCGGAAGCCCGGCATGGCGGAAGGCAGCCGGAGTCGAACCGACCCGGGAGTGTCTGACACCCCCAACCGGGTTTGAAGCCCGGCCGTACCACCGGATACGAATGCCTTCCGTGGGGAAAAACCAAAGAACAACGAGCGCCTACGCCTGTACACCCACCCAACCGCTGTCAGGCCGCAGGAAGTGAAGATCGCGGTGGAAGCGAGTATACCCAACCCGATCGAAGAACTCGAGAATCTGGATCGCGCGCTTGCGGCCGAGCCCCGTCGCGTCGCGAAACGTCGCCGCGTCGAGCCCGCCGCCGCGCGTCGGCGCGAGATGCGCGACCAGCCCGGCCAGCTCGCGCACGACATCCGCGTGATAGAACAGGTCGCGCACGACCTGATGCACGTCGCCGCGCCGCGCGAGCTTGCGCAACAGCGTGCGCACGGCCTCCTCCTGCGCGCCCGTGTCGCGCGCCAGATCGCGGACCCACGGCGGATCGAAACGCCCCGCATGAATCAGCGGCAGCAATTGCTGCGCCAGCGCTTCCTCGCGCGCATCGAAACTCACCGAATGCGACGGCAGATGCAGCCACGGCCCGCTTCGCGCCACCTCACCGCCGTCCACCAGCGCATCGACCAACGCGCGCCACAGCGCATCGCCGACGAGCGGCGCCGCCATCCGCCGCAGGCGCGCCGCATCGAGCCCCTGCTCGTCCGGCACGCGTTCGTGATACGCACGCAGCGTATCGATCGCCCGCGCCTGCAGCGCGTCCCAATGCACCCGCGCGATCACCGTGCCGTCGTTCGACGCGCGCTCGCGCTGGCCGATCGCCAGTGCGTCGTCCGGCAACGCCAGCACGTCGGGCGCGAAGCCCGTCAGGTGCGTGAGCATCGCGCGCGCGATCCCGAGCGGCGCCTGCGCGAGCAGCGCATC
This sequence comes from Burkholderia sp. BCC1988, assembly GCF_905339895.1. NCBI lineage: Bacteria > Pseudomonadati > Pseudomonadota > Betaproteobacteria > Burkholderiales > Burkholderiaceae > Burkholderia > Burkholderia sp. BCC1988. Next base: position 211,160 of record NZ_CAJPHA010000010.1, on the reverse strand, counting down.
GAGCCGCCCTTCGTCGAGCCACGCCGCCAATGCGTCGAGCCATGCGCGGCGCGCAGGCGTACGACGCTTGCGGGCGGGACCGAACGGATCGAGCACGCGACCGCCGCCGACGGTGCGCGTCGCCTGCGGATTGCGGACGATGAAGCGATCGCCCGGCAGCGCGAACACGGGTTCGTCGAACACCAGTTGCACGCGCATCGTGTGGCCCGCCGCGAGCGTATCGCCGTCGAGCAGCGCGACGTGCGCGACGCGATGCAGCGTGCCGAGATGCACGTGCAGCGGCGCCCAGTGCGTCAGCGTGAGCCCCGCATCGGCCAGCAGCGTCAGTTCGACGTCGAGACGCGGCGACGTCGCGACGAGCCGCGCATCCGCGACGGTGTCGCCCCGCTCGACGTCCGCACGGTCGACGCCGGCCAGGTTCAACGCGCAGCGCTCGCCCGCGCGGCCCGCGTCGACCGGCCGGTTCTGCGCATGGATGCTGCGCACGCGCGCCGCGCCGCCGGTGCGCACGACCGCGAGCGTGTCGCCGGTCGCCACGCGGCCCGCGAACGCGGTGCCCGTCACGATGGTCCCCTGCCCGGCGAGCGTGAACACGCGATCGACCGCGAGCCGGAACAGGCCGTCGTCGCGGCGCGCACGCCACGCGAGTGCCGCATCGGCGAGATGACGCTTCAATGCGGCGACGCCCGGATCGTCCTCGCGCGTCGCGCAGGTCTCCAAGATCGGCGCGCCATCGAGCGTCGAGCCGTGCAGCCACGCGGCGATCTCGTCGCGCACCGCCGACAGGCGCGCGGCGTCGACCCGATCGCACTTCGTCAGCGCGACAGCACCATGCGCGACGCCGAGCAGTTGCAGGATCGCGAGGTGCTCGCGGGTCTGCGGCATCACGCCGTCGTCCGCGGCGATCACGAGCAGCGCGAAGTCGATCCCGCTCGCACCGGCCGCCATCGTATGAATCAGCTTCTCGTGGCCCGGCACGTCGATCAGGCCGAGCACGTCGCCGTTCTCGAGCGGCGTATACGCATAGCCGAGCTCGATCGAGATGCCGCGCGCCTTCTCTTCCTTCAAGCGGTCGGTGTCGACGCCGGTCAGCGCGCGCACGAGCGTCGTCTTGCCGTGATCGATGTGTCCCGCGGTACCGACGATCATGCAGCCGGCCCCGCGACCTGCACGCATTGCGCGACGAATGCCGCTTCGTCCGCCGCTTCGAGGCAGCGCAGGTCGAGTCGCAGCGCATTGTCGGCGATGCGGCCGATCACCGGGCGCGGCCATTCGCGCAACCGCTTCTCGAGCTGCGCGAGCGCACGGCCGCCGCGCTTGCCATCCGGCGTGCGCACGACGAGCCCGGCGCTCGGCAACTGGTCGACCGGCAGCGCACCGCTGCCGATCTGGCTGAACATCGGCTCGACCTGCACGTCGAAGCCGCCGCCGAGCGCGGCCTGCAACGCCGGACGCACGCGCTCGGCGGCCTCGGCGATGTCACGCTGCGGCCGCGTCAGCAGACGCAGCGTCGTGAGCCGCTCGCGCAGGAATTCCGGCGCCTGGTACAGCCTCAGCACGGGCTCGAGCGCGGCGAGCGTCAGCTTGCCGACGCGCAGCGCGCGCTTGAGCGGATGTTTCTTGATCTTCGCGACGAGCGCGCGATCGCCGACGATCAGCCCGGCCTGCGGCCCGCCGAGCAGCTTGTCGCCGCTGAACGTGACGAGGTTCGCGCCGGCCGCGACGGTTTCCTGCACGGTCGTCTCGTGCGGCAGGCCCCATTGCGACAGATCGGCGATCGTGCCGCTGCCGAGGTCGACCGCCACCGGCAGGCCGTGCTCGCGCGCGAGCGGCGCGAGTTCGGCCAGCGTCACTTCCTTGGTGAAGCCGCTGATCGCGTAGTTGCTACAGTGCACCTTCATCAGGAGCGCCGTGCGCGGACCGATCGCGTCCGCGTAGTCGCGCAGATGGGTGCGGTTGGTGGTGCCGACCTCGCGCAGTTTCGCACCCGCACGGCTCATGATGTCGGGAATGCGGAACGCGCCGCCGATCTCGACGAGTTCGCCGCGCGACACGATCACTTCGCGTTTCGGCGCAAGCGCCGACAACACGAGCAACACGGCCGCGGCATTGTTGTTGACGACGGTCGCGGCTTCCGCGCCGGTCAGTTCGCACAGCAGATCGTCGATCAGGTCGTCGCGGTCGCCGCGGCGGCCGGTGGCGAGGTCGAATTCGAGGTTGACGGGTTGCGTGAGCGCGTCGACCACCGCGCGCACCGCGTCGTCGGGCAACAGCGCGCGCCCGAGATTCGTGTGCAGCACGGTGCCGGTCAGGTTGAACACCGCGCGCACGGCGCCCGCGCTCTGCGCGGCCAGCGTGCGGGCGACGGCCGCCGCGATGCGCGGCTCGTCGAGCGGCCCGGCCGCCGGCGGATCCTGCTGCGCGGCGGTGCGCCAGCGTTCGAGTTCGGCGCGCACCGCGTTCAGCACGCGCGTACGTCCATAGTCGGCGAGCAGCGGCTGCAGCGGCGCCGACGTCAGCACGCGCTCCACCGACGGCACGCGTGCGAGGACGGCATTCAGTTCATTCAAACCCGGTTCGGTCACGTAATGGTGGCTCCAATTCCATGCGCGGCAGGCAGCCGGCGCAGGCGCTCGCGCGCGCCCCGGCTCCGTACCGTCATTCCGCTTCGCGCGACATGTCCGGCCACAGCAGCGGGTTCGGCGAACTGCGCTGGTAGCCGGCTTCGTTCATCAGCAGGTCGAGCGTGAGGCTCGCGAGATCGTCCGCCAGCGGCTCGAACTCGTAGTCCTTCTCCTGGTAGCCGATCTTGCGATAGGTCTTGCATTCGTCACACGACTCGGCCTTGACGGCTTCGCTGCCGCCTTCGATCCCGTGGTAGGCGATGCCCTTGGTCGAATCGCAGTGCGAACATTTCGTGCGCACCATGTGCCACTCGGTCGTGCACAGCCCGCACTGCAGGAAACGGTAGCCCTGGTACTGGCCGCCGACGCGCACGACGCTCGCGACCGGATGCGTGCCGCACACGGGGCACAGCCCCGGCTGGTCGAGATACGGGACGTCGGCCGGTGCCACGCGGCTCGCGAGATCGGTCCAGACGACCTGCAGCGCGGCCATCAGGAACGGCGCGGTGGCCGGGTCGACTTCGGCGAAGCGCAACGCGAGGATCGCATCGGCCTGCGCGTCGAGTTCGGCGGGCGCCATCAGGCGCAGCCGGTCGAGCAGCTTCGCGAGCGACGGATTGACGAGCCCGGCGCTTTCGACGCGATCGAGCAGTTCATACAGTACGGCCCGCCACTGCGCGTTGCGCTCGCCGTCGAGCGCCGGCACGAGGGGCATCGAATGCTGTTGCGCGCGTGCGATCGCGTCAGGCGACGGCAGCGGCAGTTCCAGCGCCTGCAGCGTCGCGTGCTGCGCGTCGGCAACGGTCGCCATCAGCCGCAGGTAGCCGCTGATCGGGTTCAGGTCGGCGAGCTTGCGCAGCCGGGCGGCACGCGCGGCGAACGCGGTGCCGCGCTCCGGCAGGCGAAAGCGCGGAATGGCCGAATGATCGAGCGCCGAAATTTCGGTCGGTTCGAGAATGCGTTGTGTCACGAAAATGTCTTCCAAATAAACAAGCGCCGACAGGTCGGCGCTTCAGGCGATTCCGACGGTTGACGGAACGGCCCGCCGCGATCGGCGAGCCGCCCCGCTCCACTGCGTTATTTCACGCTTTCACGGAACCACTTCGGGTGATGCTTGCGGGCCCAGCCCAGCGTGACGGTGCCGCGCACCATCGCCCCGATCGAGCCCTTCACCCACAACGCCGCGTAAATGTGCACGATGATGCTCGCGATCAGCACGAAGGCCGCCACGGCATGCACGACAGCGGCCGCGCGGATCACCCCGATCGGGAAGTAGAACGAGAAGTAGCGCCGCCAGATCACGATCCCCGACAGCAGGAGCAGCAGCAGGCACGCCACCAACGTGAAGAATAGCAGCTTCTGTCCGGCGTTATAGCGCCCGACGGGCGGCAGCCTGTCTTCCTGGTTGGTCAGCACGTCGCCGATCTGCTTCAGCCATTGGCGGTCGTCCGCGTCGAGCGTGTTGTGATGCCAGAAGCGCACCACGAGAATCGCGAACGACACGAACATCACGAGACCGACGAACGGATGCAGGATCCGCGTCCACTGGCCGCCGCCGAACAGCGCGGTGAGCCAGAACATCGACGGATGGAACAGCGCGAGCCCGGACAGCGCGAGCAGCACGAACGTGATCGCGGTGATCCAGTGGTTCGTGCGCTCGTTCGGCGTGTAGCGGACGATCAGGTTGGGGTCGTCGTGCTTCATTTTGCGTCCTCCTTGATGCGTCGCGCCTCGTCGCGGGCGGCGGCTTCCTCTTCCTCGCTGACCTCGTTCGGACCGACCCGGGTGTAGTGGAAGAACCCGGCCAGCGCGGTCAGCGCGAGGCCGGCGACCGCGAGCGGCTTCGCGATGCCCTTCCACAGCTTCACCATCGGGCTGATCGACGGATTGTCGGGCAGCCCGTGGTACAGCGACGGTTTGTCGGCGTGGTGCAGCACGTACATCACGTGCGTACCGCCGACGCCCTGCGGGTCGTACAGCCCCGCATGCTCGAAGCCGCGCTCCTTCAGGTCCTCGATCCGCTCGGCCGCGTGCTGCTTCATGTCCTCCTTGGTGCCGAACACGATCGCGCCGGTCGGGCAGGTCTTCACGCAGGCCGGCTCCTGGCCGACCGCGACGCGGTCGGAACAGAGCGTGCACTTGTACGCGCGATGATCCTTCTTCGAGATCCGCGGCACGTTGAACGGGCAGCCGGTCACGCAATAGCCGCACCCGATGCAGTTCTCCTCGTGGAAATCGACGATCCCGTTGTTGTACTGCACGATCGCGCCCGGCGACGGACACGCCTTCAGGCAGCCCGGATCCTCGCAGTGCATGCAGCCGTCCTTGCGGATCAGCCACTCGAGGTCGCCCGCCGGGTTCTCGTATTCGGCGAAGCGCATCACCGTCCACGAGTGCTCCGACAGGTCGGCCGGGTTGTCGTACACGCCGACGTTGGTGCCGACCTCGTCGCGCAGGTCGTTCCACTCCATGCATGCCGTCTGGCATGCCTTGCAGCCGATGCATTTCGATACGTCGATCAGCTTCGCGACGCTCCCGGTCACCGGTTCGCGCGCCGTGGGCGGCGGCGTCGTGGTGGCCGAGACGCGCTTGATATCCAGCGATTGCAATGCCATCTCTTCCCCCTTACGCCTTTTCGACCTTCACCAGGAACGACTTGAATTCCGGTGTGTACGAGTTGCCGTCGCCTACGGACGGAGTCAGGGTATTGGCGAGATAGCCGGGCTTCGTCAGACCCTTGAAGCCCCAGTGCAGCGGGACGCCGACCGTCTGGACCTTCTTGCCCTCGATCGTCAGCGGCTTGATCCGCTTCGTGACGAGCGCGACCGCGACGATGTAGCCGCGCTTGGACGACACCTTCACGCGATCGCCGTGCGCGACGCCGACTTCCTTCGCGAGGTCTTCGCCGATCTCGACGAATTGCTCGGGCTGGATGATCGAGTTCAGCCGCGCATGCTTGGTCCAGTAGTGGAAATGCTCGGTCAGCCGGTACGTCGTCGCGACGTGCGGGAACTCCGATGCCTTGCCGAACGACGCGCGGTCGTCCGGGAACACGCGGGCGGCCGGGTTGTTCAGCGCCTGCGGGTTGTCAGGGTGCAGCGGGTTCGCCGCGAGCGGCGTCTCGAACGGCTCGTAGTGCTCGGGGAACGGACCTTCGTTCATCCCCGCGCGGGCGAAGAAGCGCGCGACGCCTTCCGGGTTCATGATGAACGGCCCCATCCCGTTCTCGGGCGGTTCGTCCGCCTTGAAGTCCGGAATGTCGGGGCCCTTCCACGCGCTGCCGTTCCAGCCGATCAGCTTGCGGGTCGGGTCGAACGGCTTGCCGGCGACGTCGCACGATGCGCGGTTGTACAGGATCCGCCGGTTGGCCGGCCAGGCCCACGCCCAGTTCAGCGTCTGGCCGATGCCGGTCGGGTCCGAGTTGTCGCGCCGCCCCATCTGGTTGCCGGCCTGCGTCCAGGCGCCGCAGAAGATCCAGCAGCCGCTCGCGGTCGTGCCGTCGTCCTTCAGCTGCGCGAACGCGGCGAGCTGCTCGCCCTTCTTCACGAGCGTCTTGGCCGGATCCTTCGGGTCGGGCAGGTCGGCGAGCGCACGGCCGTTGAACTCCATCGCGAGCTCTTCGGGCGTCGGGCTTTCCGGGTTCGCGTACGGCCAGGTCAGGTTCACGATCGGGTCCGGATACTTGCCGCCGTCCGTCTGGTACATCTTGCGCATGCGCAGGAACAGCCCCGACATGATCTCGAGGTCGCTCTTCGCGTCGCCCGGCGGCTCCGCGCCCTTCCAGTGCCATTGCAGCACGCGGCTCGAACTGACGAGCGAGCCGTTTTCCTCCGCGAAGCATGTGGTCGGGAGCCGGAACACCTCGGTCTGGATCTTCGACGCATCGACGTCGTTGTAGTCGCCGTGATGCTTCCAGAACTCGGACGTCTCGGTCGCGAGCGGATCCATGATCACGAGCCACTTCAGCTTCGCGAGGCCGGCCGCCGTCTTCACCTTCGACGGTGCCGCCGCGAGCGGGTTGAAGCCCTGGCAGATGTAGCCGTTCATCTTGCCGGCATTCATCAGTTCGATCGCCTGCAGCAGGTCGTACTGCTTGTCCAGCTTCGGCAGGTAGTCGTAGGCCCAGTTGTTCTCGGCGGTCGCGGCGTCGCCCCACCACGACTTCATGAAGCTGACGTGGAACGCCTTGTAGTTCTTCCAGTAGCTCAGCTGGTTCGGCCGCAGCGGCAGCTGCACGCGCTTCTTGATGTAGGCGTCGAAATCCTGCTCGGCCTGCATCGGCAGCGTCATGTAGCCCGGCAGCAGGTTCGACATCAGCCCGAGGTCGGTCAAGCCCTGGATGTTCGAGTGACCGCGCAGCGCGTTCATCCCGCCGCCGGCGATGCCGATGTTGCCGAGCAGCAGCTGCACCATCGCGCCGGTGCGGATCATCTGCGCACCGACCGAATGGTGGGTCCAGCCGAGCGCGTACAGGATCGTGCCGGCGCGGCCTGGCACGGCCGTCGTCGCGAGCATCTCGCACACCTTCAGGAATTTCTCCTTCGGCGTGCCGCAGGTCTGCTGGACCATGTCCGGCGTATAGCGCGCGTAGTGCTGCTTCAGCAGGTTGTACACGCAGCGCGGATGCTGCAGCGTCGGGTCGACCTTCGCGAAGCCGTCGTCGCCCTGCTCGTAGTCCCAGCTCGATTTGTCCGGATACGCGTGCTTCTCGGCGTCGTAGCCGGAATAGATGCCGTCGTTGAACGCGAAATCCTCGCGCACGATGAACGAGAAGTCCGTGTAGTTCTTCACGTACTCATGCTGGATCTTGTCGTTCGTCAGCAGATAGTTGATCACACCGCCCAGGAAGACGATGTCGGTGCCGGTGCGGATCGGCGCGTAATAGTCGGCCACCGAGGCCGTACGCGTGAAGCGCGGGTCGACGACGATCAGCCGCGCCTTGCGGTGCGCCTTCGCCTCCGTCACCCACTTGAAACCGCACGGATGGGCCTCGGCTGCATTGCCGCCCATCACGAGAATCACGTCCGCGTTCTTGATGTCGACCCAATGGTTCGTCATCGCTCCACGGCCAAACGTCGGGGCAAGACCTGCCACCGTCGGGCCATGTCAGACACGCGCCTGATTGTCGAATGCGAGCATCCCCAGACTGCGGACAGTCTTGTGCGTGAGATAACCGACTTCGTTGCTGCCCGCCGATGCGGCCAGCATGCCGGTGGTCAGCCAGCGGTTGACCTTCGCGCCGTCTTCCGCCGTCTCGACGAAGTTCGCGTCGCGGTCGGCCTTCATCAGCTTCGCGATCCGGTCGAGCGCGTCGTTCCAAGAGATCGGTTCCCACTTGTCCGAGCCGGGCGCACGATACTCGGGGTGCGTCAGGCGGTTCGGGCTGTGGATGAAATCGATCAGGCTCGCACCCTTCGGGCACAGCGTGCCGCGATTGACGGGATGGTCGGGATCGCCTTCGATATGGATGATGCTCGGCTGCGCATTCTTCGCGCCGTCACCGAGGCTGTACATCAGGATGCCGCAACCCACTGAACAATAAGGACAGGTGTTGCGCGTTTCGACTGTGCGCGCCAGCTTGTACTGTCGGACCTCGGCGAGCGCTTCCGTTGGAGAAAAGCCCAGCAGGGCAAGACTCGATCCGGCAAGCGACGTGGCCGTCACCTTCAGGAACTGGCGCCGGGACATTTGTAGCATGATGGTCTCGGCGTTTTTGTGGGGTGGGGTGAAACTGAAAGGAATTATAGACAGTTCAGGCAACTATGATCGATTCGTCGGATCAATACCGATTTGCCGATCCACCGATGTCCTGCGTTCAACGCACAACCGAACCGTCATGAAACGACAGATCACGTCCGAGGCGACCCGCCTCGCGCAACAACAGGCCAACTGGGCACTCAACGCGTTCAGGCGCTTCTCTTCCGACCGCTGCTCGGCGATGGCCGCGAGCATCGCGTTCTTCTCGGCGTTCTCGCTCGCGCCGACGCTCGTGATGGTGATCGCCGTGGCCGGCTGGTTCTACGGCGACGATGCCGCACGCGGCCAGGTGTTCGAGCAGGCCCACCAGTTGATCGGCGACGATGCGGCTGCCAGCATCCAGATGATCGTGCAGAACGCGCATCGCGCGGGCCAGCGCGGCGGCATCGCGACGCTGATCTCGTTCGCCGCGCTCGCGATCGGCGCGTCGGCGACGTTCGCGTCGCTGAACACCGCGCTCTCCGTGATCTGGCCGAGTACGGAGAGCCGCTGGTCGAGCATGCTCGGGCTCGTGCGCGTGCGGCTCATTTCGTTCGGGCTCGTGCTCGGCGTCGCGTTCCTGCTGATCGTGTCGCTCGTGCTCGATACCGCGATCACGTTCATCGGCACCTGGCTGCTCGGCGATTCACCGTATGTCGCGATCACCAACCTGTTGCAGTTCTTCGTCGGCATCGCGGTGCTCGCGGGCGCGTTCGCCGCGCTGATGAAGTTCCTGCCCGATGCGCGCGTCGCATGGCACGACGCGACGATCGGCGGGATCGTGTCCGCGATCCTGTTCTCCGGCGGCAAGAAACTGTTCGCGTTGTATCTCGCGCACGCGGGCACGGCCAGTGCGTTCGGCGCGGCCGGATCGTTCGCGGTCCTGCTGATGTGGCTGTACTTCTCGGCGGCCGTGCTGCTGCTCGGCGCGGAATTCGCGGCCGCGCGAGGCGATGCGCATCGCCGCAACGGCAACGTCCCGGCTGCGGCCGCGCCGACGGATCGCACCGCCGATCGCTCAGGCGGCAACTGAATCCCCGCGTATTTTTTCCCGCGCGGCCGCGCGTCGCGCGCGCCGCATCGTCGCCCTACGCGACTGCCTTCGCTTCCGCAACCCACCCGGCCGCCGCGCGTTGATGCGCTCTTTGCATCAGCGCGCGATGCAGCCTGCAACAGCAAACGTTTGCACGCGTCGATTTCCGTGCGCCAACCGGCCAAACGCGCCCCTCCGCCGCCGAACGCACCAACCGCTGCAACAATCGCGGCGCAGCAATTGTCAACTATTTCAAAAAGAGGAACAGTCCTTGATGTGCTTGATATATATAGACTTTTTCTCGCTGTTACCTTTTCGAGACACTTTATTTTTTAAGCTTTCTTGCAGGTATGGCACTGAGCTATTCTCCAATCCGCAACAAATAATGAATGACGAATCATTTGCGTGGAGATACTCAACGATGAAGAAACTCGCACTCTCGACCCTCTCGCTCGCCCTGCTGGGCGCCGCTGGCGCTGCTCACGCTCAGTCGAGCGTGACGCTGTACGGCGTGATCGATACGTCGATCGCATGGGTCCACGGCAACGACGGCCAAGCCAACAACTCGTGGCAAATGCTGTCGGGCAACCTGCAAGGCAGCCGTTGGGGCCTGAAAGGTGCTGAAGACCTCGGCGGTGGCCTGAAGGCGATCTTCCAGTTGGAAAACGGTTTTGATCCGGGCACGGGCCACCTGAACCAGGGCGGTCGCATGTTCGGTCGTCAGGCATACGTCGGCCTCGAGAGCGCCCAGTACGGTACGCTGACGCTCGGCCGCCAGTACGACCCGCTGGTCGACCTGGTCCAGGCAGTCACGGCTGACAACTACTTCGGCAGCGTGATGGCAACGCCGGGCGACGTCGACAACAACGACAACTCGCTGCGCGTCAGCAACGCAATCAAGTACACGTCGCCGGTCTGGGCAGGCTTCCAGGTCGAAGGCATGTACGCCCTCGGCGGCGTCGCAGGCAAGACGGGCTCGGGCCAGACGTGGTCGGTCGCAGCTGCCTACAACAACGGCCCGGTCGGCGTTGCAGCAGGCTACTTCTACGCAGCCAACCCGTCGCCGACGACGGCTGTCGGCCGCGCAGGCTGGGGTTCGACGACGTCCGACGCGATCTTCGACGGCCCGATCAACTCGGGTTACGCAACGGCGAAGTCGATCGCGATCGCGCAAGTCGCAGGCCAGTACGCACTCGGCCCGGTGACGTTCGGTCTCGGCTACAGCAACGCACAGTACAAGCCGGACGCATTCTCGGGCTTCGGTTCGACCGAAAAGTACAACACGGGCCGCGCGTTCGTGACGTACCAGGTCACGCCGCCGCTGCTGCTGGGCCTCGGCTACTCGTACACGAAGGCAACCGGCGACACGAGCGCGAAGTACCACCAGGTCGGCATCGGCGCGGACTACTCGCTGTCGAAGCGCACGGACATCTACCTGGTTGGCGCATACCAGCACGCGAGCGGCACGCAGCTCGTCGACGGCGTGCAGCAAAGCGCGCAAGCGTCGATCGCTTCGTACGGCTTCGCCGGCAAGAGCTCGGCCGAACTGGTCGCACTCGGCATTCGCCACAAGTTCTAAGAAGTACGTTTCCGGTGTGCATGGCGTCTCCGACGCCGTGCCGCCGAACTGCAAAACCAGTCACCGGTTTCGGCCGTGGCTGGTTTTTTTTCGTCCGTTGCCGGCGGCGCCGTGGCGAGCGGCGACCGTGGCCCGCACCGTGGGTACGGCAAACGGCCGGGAGCGGCGCCTGGGCCGCCTGTCGCGCGCCGGAAGCGTGTCCGAAGGCATGCGGATACCCTGCATTGTCAGACCGCGGCATACGGCCGGTCAGGCGCATGCCGCACTGGCTACCACCGCGCTCCCATATTCCTGCTGACGCGCGCCTGGAGGATCCGGCGTCGCAACGGACGCATGTGTGTCCACCCTGCCGATTTCGCTACCGCGACGCGAAGCACTATGCTTCGACGTGTCGATTTCGACGGCCTTCGTCCGTCGTATCGATGGCGGCACGCAGATTGCCCCGTTCCTCACCGACACACCCGACAGGAGACGCTCCATGACGATTCAGAAGATCACGCCGTTCCTCTGGTACTCGACGGAAGCAGAAGAAGCCGCGGCCTTCTATGCGGGCATTTTCCCGGACTCGCGCGTCGTGCGCGTCACGGCGGTCGCCGGCACCAGCGGCACCCGGATGGTCGAGTTCGAGCTGTTCGGGCAGCCGTTCATCGCGATGAGCCACCCGCGCACCGAGACGTTCAACCATGCGATCTCGCTGATGATCAGCTGCGCCGACCAGGCGGAACTCGACCGCTACTGGAGCGCGCTGCTCGACAACGGCGGCACGGCCGACGGCTGCGGCTGGCTGCGTGACCGCTTCGGCGTCTCGTGGCAGATCGTGCCCGACGCATTGATTCCGATGATGGCCGACCGCGACGAGGTCAAGGCGGCGCGCGTGGCCGCTGCCATGATGCAGATGACGAAGTTCGACGTCGCCGCGCTGAAGGCCGCATACGCCGGCACGGCGGGCTGACGAAGTCACGGACGCTGCGCGCCCTTTGCGCGGACATGCGGCACGCACGTGCAGCGCGTGCGGTTCGCGCACGACCGCGTGCGCCCACCGGATTGCATCGCGCCGCGACGCAATCGCGGGCAGCGGGCGCTCGTGCGACGCTACTTCGACAGCATCGCTTCGACAATCCGTCGCGCGTAGCGCACGAACGCGGCGACCGTCACCCGCAGGTCGATGTCGCTGCGCGGTGTCAGCCCGCCGTCGCGTGCCGAGCCGAATCCGAACGGATGCATCGCCTGCGGCCTCGCGTCGGGATGCCGCTCGATCGCCGCACACGCGGCAGTCGCCTGGTCGGCGATCCCGACGGGAACGATCGCTGCGTTCATCACGCGAGACTCGCGCGACACACGCGCAATGCGCAGCGATGCAAGACCGCGCGCCGGCACGAACACGACGATCCGGCCATCGGCGCAAGCGGCCCGCGACACAGGATGCGCGTCACGTCATGCCGTATCCGCGCTGTGCGATGCCGACGCGGCTGCTCGATTTGCGCGGCGCAATAAAAATCCCCGTACGCTTTCGCGTACGGGGATCGTCGGACATCGCAACGGCCGCCGACCTGTAATCAGCGACCGTTACGCGGCATTACGCAGCCGCGTCCTTCAGCTTCTTCAGCGCACGTGCCTTCACGCGCACGCTGGCCGGCTTTGCCGGGAACCAGCGCTCTTCGCCCGTGAACGGATCCTTGCCGAAGCGCTTCTTCTTCGCCGGCACGACTTGCGCCGTGATCTTCAGCAGACCCGGCAGCGTGAACTCGCCTGCGCCCTTCTTGTGGACCGAGCCCAGCACGACGTTCTCGAGCGCGACGAGCACTGCCTTGACCGCCTTCACTTCGACAGCTGCACGCTCAGCGATGTGCGTTGCGAGCGATGCCTTCGTGAACTTGTCCTTCAGCGGCGTCGGAGCGGCCGGTGCTGCCTTCGCGACAGCCTTCTTGGCCACTACTTTCTTCGCGGGCGCAGCCTTTTTGGCAGCCACTTTCTTGGTGGCCGGTGCGGCAGCCTTCTTGGCCACCTTTTTTGCGGAAGTCGCCATGTTTCTCCTACCAGGTGTGGTCGTTGGATACACGAAGCGTGCAACGCGCGCGCTTCAACGCCGGATTCTACAAGCGCCGTGACGCTTCGTGCAGTACTTTTATGCGTTTTCGCGGGGTTTCCCGCAGGTTTTGTTGCGCGCGACCGACTTCGCCGACGCTCGAGCAACGAAAAACGCCTTCACGTATACGTCGAAACGCGTCCGAACGCGAATTACGTTCGATATTTGCGCGCCTATACTGACCTCGCTCAGTGCCCCGGATGCCTTCATGCGCGAAGTCAGATACGTCAAAGGACTCGACGGCCTGCGAGCCCTCGCCGTCATCCTCGTTTTCCTGTCCCACAAGGGCCACGTCCTCGCTGTCGACGTGGGCAAGCTCGGTGTGTGGACGTTCTTCTTCATCAGCGGATTCCTGATCGTCGGCGAACTGCATCGCAACCGTCAGGCAATCGAGAGCGGCACGATGACGCGCCGCCATGCGCTGGCGCTGTTCCTCGCGAAGCGCGCGCTGCGGATCTTTCCCGTCTACTACCTGCTGCTCGCCGCGCTCGCGATCGCGCACGCGCTGTTCTACCAGCGCGGCGTCAATCTCGGGCTCGCGTGGCACGCCACGTTCCTGTCGAACTACTGGATCGGCGTCGTCAAGGACGGCTGGCCAGGCTCCACGTCGCACTTCTGGAGCCTCGCGGTCGAGCAGCAGTTCTATCTGATCGCGCCGCTCACGCTGCTCGCGGTGCCGGCCGCGCGCCACGTCGCGCTCGGCGTCGCGGCCGTCGCGCTGTGCGCGCTCGCGCATCTCGCGCTCTACGCGCTCGACGCATCGCCGGTGCTGATCTACGCGTTTTCCCCGTGGAATTTCGCGCTGATCGCGCTGGGCGGCGTCGGCGCAATGGCGCTCGCCGATCGCGGCGAGGACGTCGTCCGCCGCATTCCGCCCGGCTGGCTCGGCGCCGCCGGCGTCGCGTTCTTCCTCGCGCTGCCCGCGCTCACGACGCTGCCGGACGTCGTCACGGGGCTCGCGGATCTCGGCCTGTCCGCGTCGCTCGGCGCGTTGATGCTGTGGATCGTCACCGAACCCGACCACCCGGCCGTCGCACTGCTCGACTGGGCGCCGCTCGTCTATCTCGGCACGATCAGCTACGGCTTCTACCTGTTCCACAACCTGATTCCGGCACGTCTCGGCGAGATGCCCACGCTGTTCGCGCGCGTGCCGATGCCCGCAATCGCCCGGGACGTGCTGCCGGAACTGCTGCAGTTCGCGCTCGCCGTGCTGCTCGCGCATCTGTCGTGGCGCTATCTGGAAAAACGCCTGCTCGACTTCAAGAAGCCGATCGCCGCGATGCTGGCCCGGTACTTCGTCGCACGGCCGGGCACGTCGCCGCGCTGAGCGGCGCACCGCGACGGACGCGACGCAACCAGAACATGTGCGTCGGGGCCTGCGATGCCGCGCGCCGAAACGGTGCGGCCATCGGCCCGGTTCGCTCATTGGTTCGAGACGCGCGTGACATCGGCCGACCGACGATTCCCCGCGGCATGGGGATGCGCGATCGAACGCCATTGCAAATCGACGCGCTCACCCGGCACGCCGACGGCTATCGAATCGCCCGACCGCCGCTCGTCAGGCCGCACGCAACCGGCGCGTCGGCACCGGTTTCATCGCCACGGTGTCCGGGATCCGACGCACCGCGCAACACCGCGCAACGTGTACGCGAACCCGCATCGCCGTCCGGCGGCACACGTGAATCGTCGCGCACGCACCCGTTCGACGCCGCCCGGATTCAGCACCGCCGATCACCCGCCGCCCCACGCCTGCGCGGCGAATGCACGCAAAAAAGCCCCGGCGCACAAGGCAGCCGGGGCCAACGGAACAACCACCACCTGAAACAGCGGAGCAGCGCGGCTGCTTATGCGACAGCAGCCAGCGCGGGCAGGCAGGTACGCAGGTATGCCTCGAATTCGCGGCTCACTTCCGGATGCTGGAGCGCGAGTTCGACGGTCGCCTTGAGGTAGCCGATCTTGCTGCCGCAATCGAAACGCGTGCCGTAGTAGCGATACGCGAGGACCTGTTCGTTCGCGAGCAGCGACTGGACGGCGTCGGTGAGCTGCAGCTCGCCGCCCGCGCCCGGCTTGAGCTTGCGCAGGTGATCGAAGATCGTCGGCATGAACACGTAGCGGCCGACCACGCCGAGATTCGACGGCGCGTCTTCCGGCGCCGGCTTCTCGATGATGCCCGACAGCTTGATGATGTCCTCTTCCCACTCGCGGCCTTCGATGACGCCATACGAGCGGCTGTCCTCGCGCGGAATCGTCTCGACCCCGATCACCGAGCTGTGATAGTGGTCGAACACGTCGACGAGCTGCTTGAGCACCGGCTGTTCGCCATGCAGCAGGTCGTCGGCGAGAATCACCGCGAACGGCTCGCCGTGCACGAGCTTCTCCGCGCACAGCACCGCATGGCCGAGGCCGAGCGCTTCCGGCTGGCGCACGTAGAAGCAGTTCACGTGGCTCGGCTTGATGCCGCGCACGAGTTCGAGCAGCTTTTCCTTGCCGCGCGCCTCGAGTTCGGCCTCGATCTCGTACGACTTGTCGAAGTGATCCTCGATCGCGCGCTTGCTGCGCCCGGTCACGAAGATCATCTCGGTGATACCGGCGTTGATCGCTTCCTCGACCGCGTACTGGATCAGCGGCTTGTCGACGACGGGCAGCATTTCCTTCGGGCTCGCCTTCGTTGCCGGGAGGAACCGCGTGCCGAGACCGGCGACGGGGAACACGGCCTTGGTGACTTTCAACATGTTCGCATCCTGATTGCGTTGACTGCGCCGCGTCGCTGGACGACCCGGCGCGATTGTTTTCCGAACGGCATATCGAGAACCGGCGGCACGGCCAATTCCACTCCGCTCATTTTCGATATGAACCGATTGCCCATGTTTCCGGAAAAGAGATAATCTGCAAATCCGGTCGATATTGCCGAACCCGGCGCCGATACAGAAACAAATTACCGATTTTCCGGATACAAATTCTTACGATTCGAATTCCTCGATATACGGGACGCCGCCCCGCTCGAGCCCCGGGCGAATCGGCTCGTTCTTCAGCGCCTCGCGGTACGCCGACAGCACGGCCATGACCAGCAGTACTGCCGCGCTCGCGATCCAATGCATGTCCATCTTGCCGCTCCTTGCATCAATCAACTGGAGCTTCAAACTATCAGAAAAAAATCGGCAAATAATTGTGGCGGCGGCGAAACCGCTTTCAGACCGGAATAACACCACCATCTGAAATACCACTATTTCCCGGCGCGATTTTTTTATTGATTCGAGCGAATTCTTGCGCATTACGATTGGACCATCCCCTTCATCCGTCGCAAGGAATCGAATCGCATGCAAGCTTTCAGCGGATCGTCTTTGGCTGCGCCGCCGCCCGTCGCCGACCACAAGGAACACGTGATCGACGCGATGCGCGGGTTCGCGGCGCTGCTCGTCGCCTATTTCCACTGCCGCCAGGTCGTCTGGGTCGGCATGCAGAGCTTCCATCACGCTTACGGTCATGCGCTGAGCCCGAGCGCGATCGCCGGCTACCTGACCTTCCCGTTCGCATGGGGCTCCGCCGGCGTGCCGATCTTCTTCGTGATCAGCGGCTACTGCATCCACCGCAATGCAGCGCTCAAGCTCGCGGCCAACCCCGCGTACCGGCTCGACGCGCCGAACTTCTGGGCGCGCCGCTTCGCGCGCATCTACCCGGTGCTGCTCGCCGCGCTGCTGTTCACGCTCGCGATGGACGCGGTCAGCCTGCAGATCGAGCCGGTCAGCCACAAGATCCGCGACGTCGGCATCACCGCGTTCCTCGTGAACCTGTTCTCGCTGCAAGGCGTCGCCGGCTACACGTACGGGTCGAACGGCGCGCTGTGGACGCTGTCGCTCGAAGTGCAGTTCTACGCGATCTACCCGCTGCTGTTCGCGCTGCGCCGGCGCATCGGCATGCCGGCCATCGTGGCGGCCGTCGCGCTCGTCAACGTCGCGTCGGCGTGGCTGCTCGAACGGCACGACCTGCAGTTCTTCACGTCGTACTGGCTGTCCTGGACCGTCGGCGCATGGATCGCCGACGTGCGCGCGCAGCCGGTGCGCGGCACGGCCGCCGTGCCGTCGCGCGCGTGGTACCTCGCGGCGGCCGTGCTGCTGGCCGCAGGCTGCGGCGCGTTCCATTTCGGCCAGTACGGCGCGTTCCAGCTGTGGGCGGCCGGCTTCGCGTGCTTCCTGTACCGCGCGCTCGCCTGCCCGCCGCGCCCGACGCCGCTGCTGCGCGTGCTCGGCTGGTTCGGCGACTTCAGCTACTCGCTGTACCTGATCCATCTGCCGCTGTTCGTCTGCCTCGGCTCGGTGCTGTTCCACTCCGAACTGCAACTGTCGATCTGGCCGTCGATCGCGTTCATGGCCGCCGCGATTCCGGTCGCCTACGTGTTCTACCGGCTGTTCGAACGCCCGGCGATGATGTGGGCGGCCAGCCTGAAGCCGACCCGCACCGCCCGCGTCGTCGCACCGGCCCCCGAACGGGCCGCCTGAACGGCGCCGTTCGCGCGCTCGCGGCCCCCGCCCGGCGTCAGGCTGCGCGGGGGCCTTTTTACGGGCAGGACGGCGCGAGGATGCATTTGCGCGTCGCGACGCGGCGGGCACGACGCACCGAAGTACGCAAGCCGCGGCGTCATGCGCCGCCTGGGCGGCTGCACGGCGGTCGCGTCGCCCGACCCCTCACGCGATCCGCGGCAGGACCACACGGCGCCGCTCCTGGCGTCCCGCGAAGCGATTACGAACCGGGCGGCGGCCGGATTCACGCCCGCTGCGACGCATCGCTCCGCCGCCCGAGCGCATCGTCGTTGCAGCCCGCATCCCGCGACCCGGGCCGGCCCCGGATTCCGCCGCTCATGCTCACGCAATCGCTCGCCTTTGCGCAGATTACGGATTCGTCACGTGCGGCGTGCCCGGTGCGCGATAGTCTCGGCCCCACCCAAAGCGCAAAGCCCCCATGCAGCGCATCGCCGCATGGGGGCCGGGTACCGCCGGTTCACGACGACACGCTTCGCGTGCCGCCACCTACCGCTTCTTCACCTTCGCAGCCTTCGCCGTATCCGCGAGGATCTTCTCGACCCGCGCCACATAGGTTTCGGTGCCGAACCGGCGCACCGCGGTCGCCCGCCCGCTCACGACGAGCCGCTCGCGCAGCGCGGCGTCGCGCTGCAGCCTGCCCAGCGCGTCGGCCAGCGCGGCCGCGTTGCCCGGCTCGCAAAGCAGCCCGTTTTCGCCGTCCTCGATGATCTCGACGACCCCGCCCGCGCGAGCCGCGACCACCGGCCGCCGCGCGAGCATGCCCTCGACGATCACGCGCCCGAACGGCTCCGGCGTGATCGACGTATGCGCGACCACGTCGACCGCCTTCATGCACGCGGCCACGTCGCGCTGGAAGCCGAGGAAATGGACACGGTCGTCCATCCCGTGACGCGCGACGATCTCGTGCAGCTGCGCCGCGTATTCGTCCTCGCCGAACAGCGGCGCGCCGACCAGCACCACGTGCATGCCGGGATGGCGAGCCGCGGCCTCCAGCAGCAGGTGCTGCCCCTTCCAGTGCGCGAGGCGGCTGAACGAGCCGACCAGCCATGCGTGCTCGGGCAGCCCGAAGCGCGCGCGCAGCGCGGCCTGGCTCGCATCGTCCAGCGCGTCGAACGGTTCGGCCGAAATGCCGTTGAACACGACGTCGACGTGCTGCGGCGTGAAGCCCGTCAGCGCACGAAATGCCTGCGCGGACGCGTCGGAGTTCGCGATCACGCGCGTGACGCCGAGCCGCGCGCAGTACTTGATCGCCATCAGCTGCTTGCTGCCGAAATGGTCGCCGCTGACGATGTCGCGCAGGTGCCAGACCACCGGCTTGCGCGCGAGCCGCCCGGCCAGCGCGGCGACCACCATCGCGCGCTGCGTGTTCGCATAGATCACCTCGGCGCGGCGTGCGCGCCGCGCGACGTCGCGCACGAGCGCGAACAGCTGCTTCAACGCGCCGGCCGATACGCCGCCCTGCTTGCGCACCCCGGCGAGCGCACCCTGGTCGAGCACGTCGACGCGCGCGCCGATCTCGTCGAGCGCCGCGCGGAACGGGCCGTCGTCGAACAGCAGCACATCGGCGTTCGCGCGCATGTGCTTCATGATCTCCAGCAGCGACAGCTCCGCACCGCCGAGCACGCCGCTCTGGTCCAGCACGAGCGTCGCCGGGCCGCGCGCGGCCGGCATCGGCGCGACGGCCGTGCCGCGCTGCGCGGTCGAGCCGGGCAGCGCCGTCTCCACGTAATCGAGAAAGCGCCGCCGGAACGTGTCGGCGGAAAAGCGCTCCGCATTCGCGCGGCACGCGTGCGCCGTGAAGCGCTGCGGCGCGCGCTCGAAATCGTCGACCGCCGCGACGATCGCATGCGGCGTCTGTTCGTCGAAGAACAGCCCGGTCGGCTGCGCGTGCGAGCGCGGCTCGAGCACGGTCTCGAGCGCGCCGCCCTTGCCGTACGCGATCACGGGCGTGCCGCACGCCTGTGCCTCGACCACCGAAATCCCGAAATCCTCCTCGGCCGCGAACACGAACGCCTTCGCGCGCCGCATCCGGTCGTGCAGCACCGCGAACGGCTGGTAGCCCATGATCTCGACGTTCGGGCCGGCCTTCGCGCGGATCTTCTGCATCTCCGGGCCGTCGCCGATCACGACGAGCTTGCGCTCCGGCGTGCGCGAGAACGCTTCGACGATCAGGTCGATCTTCTTGTACGGCACCATCCGCGACGCGGTCAGGTAGAAATCGTCCTTCACCTCGTTCAGCGAGAAGCCGTCCACGTCGACCGGCGGGAAGATCACCGCCGCGTCGCGGTGATACACCTTGCGGATGCGGCGCGCGATGAACGCGGAGTTCGCGACGAAGCCGTCCACCGCGTTCGCGGTGCGCGTATCCCAGTTGCGGATGTAATGCAGGATCATCCGCGCGAGCAGCGACTTCGGCCCGTGCGTCAGGTTCGACTGTTCCAGATACTGGTGCTGCAGGTCCCACGCGTAGCGGATCGGCGAATGCACGTAGCTGATGTGCATCTGGTCCGGCCCGGTCAGCACGCCCTTCGCGACCGCGTGGCTGCTGGAGATCACGAGGTCGTAGTCGGACACGTCGAGCTGCTCGATCGCGAGCGGCATCAGCGGCAGGTAGCTGCGGTACTTGGTGCGTGCGAACGGCAGCTTCTGGATGAACGAGGTCGTCACCGGCTTGCCGCGCACGAACGCGCGGTCGTCGAGAAAATCGACGAGGCTGAACAGGTCCGCGTCGGGAAAGCACGCGACGATCTGTTCGAGCACGCGCTCGGCGCCGGCGTACGTGACGAGCCAGTCGTGGACGATCGCCACGCGCAGCGGGCGCGACGCATCGCGTGCGCTCGCCTGCCCGGCCGGTTTGCCCCGGCGCAGCGTGGCGGCGTCGCCGGCTTCGGCCGCGGCGGCATCGGCCGTGGCGAGGTTCAGGATGGCGTGTTCCGCCAGATCGCGATTCATACGGTTTTCCTCGCATTGAGACGGACGAACAAGTCACGCACCAGCGCGCGCAAGGCCGGCGTCATCGTGAACGACCACGCCAGGTTCAGCACCAGCACGACCGCGCAGAGGCCGATCGACTCGCCGAGCCCCGACCACGCTTGCGCGAGAAACAGGCTCGCGAGCAGGAAGGCGAGATGCGCGAGCATGTCGAGCACGATCGCGCGCATCCGGATCGCCGACAGGTAAAGCAGCACGCCGTAGTCGACCAGCGCGCGGGTCGCGACGACCACCGCCGCGCCGATCAGCCCGAAGTGATGAATGCCGAACCACAGGCCGCCGACGAAGAACGGCATCTCGATGAGCCCGGCGAACGCGGCGCGCGCCGGGTTGACCTGCGACTGGATCAGGATCCGCGTGACGCTCGCCTGTCCGACGAGCCACACGCTGATCACCAGCACGCGCCCGACCGGCGCGGAATGCGCGGCGAGATCGGCGCCGACCCACAGCGTGAGGAACGGCGCGAGCGCGAAGATCGCGACGATGCCGACCGGCGTAAACACGCCGTTCAGGAATTCGAGCGACTGGCGCGCGAGCGTGTCCGCGTGATCGCGGCCGACCGCCGACAGGCGCGGGAACAGCGTGCGCACCAGCGCGTTCGGCAGCATGTTCAGCCGCGTGACGAGGTTCTGCGGAACCGTGTAGTAGGTGACGAACTTCGCGCCCATGCCGGCGCCGAGCATCACGCGATCGAGCGTGTCGGCGATCATGCTCGCCATGCTCGCGATCAGCATCCAGCCGCCGAAGTTGAACAGCCCTTTCGCGGTGCCCCACTGCGGCGGGTCGATGCGCCGGATCCCGAGCACCTTGATGCTCGCGTGACCGAGCATCACCGCCGCGATCAGCCGCGCGACGACCGCGGCGGCGAGCACCGTCTGCAGGTTCGGCGCGATCCACCACGCGGCGCCGAGCGGCAGCAGCTGGAACAGGAACGTGCCGATCGTCTGGTTCGTGTTGAACACGCCGAACCGTTCGGCGCCGTTGATCGCGCCGGCGAACACCCACGACACGTTCGCGAGCGGAATCGCGAGCGCGAGCCACGGCAGCGCGAGATACACCTCGTGCTGCATCGCCGCCGACACCTTCGTGAAGTACTCGGTGTAGATGAACGCGCCGAAATAGATCAGCAGCCCGCCGACGACGCCGGTGCCGAGATTCAGCCAGAACGCGCTCCAGAACACGCGCGCGCTTTCGTCGGCGTCGCCGCTCGCGAGCGCCTTGGAGATGTGGTTCTGCGCGGCCATGCTCATCCCGAGATCGAGGATCCCGAAATAACCGATCAGCGTCCACACGAGGCTGACGACGCCGTAGCGCTCGACGCCCAGCGCGTGGATATACGCGGGCACCGTCACCAGCGACACGAAGGTCGGCAGGATCAGCCCGATGAAGTTGATCGAAACGTTCTTGAGTATGCCTTTGTCCATGCTTCTGCCTTGTGTGACGGCGACTGCAACGACGGTGCGCCGCCCGTCACGGTTTCCAGCGATACATCAGCACCTTGCCGCGCGCGTCTTCCTCGACGAACACCAGGTATTCGCCGTTCTCGCGCCGGAACGCGCTGATGCCGAACGGCACGTCGACCCAGCCCGACGCCTTGCCGACCTCGGCGCCCGGGCTCATCACGCCGACCTCCTTGCCGGTTTCCTTGTCGTACACGTGGATCTTCCCGACCGGCTCCACCGTGAAGATGTAGCGGCCCTCGACCGTGATGCCGATCAGATCGAGGATCGGCTTAGCGTCGAGCTGCCACGGCAGCGCGACCGTATAGCGCACCACCGGCGAGCCGCTCGACCACTTGTCGAAGCGCACCAGCACGCGGCCGACTTCCTTGTTGATGCCGGGCTGCGGTGGCGCGTCGGCCGTGTAGCCCGTCACGTACAGCGTGTCCGTCTGCGGCTCGTAGATCGCGCGGCGCAGCTGCGTGAACGGCTGCGGCATCGGATAGGTCGTGACCTTGTCGTACGAATAGATCGGGTTGCCGGCCTTGTCGACGCCGCCGTAGCCGAAGCGATGAATCCCGCGCACGTCGCTCGTGCGCCAGATGTCGCCCTTCGTGTCGACCCACCAGCCCCAGCCGCCCGCCTTCGCCTTGCCGGTCGTGTTGGTCGTGAACTCGTCCTCGTCGAGCCGGCCGTTGCCGTTCGCGTCGCGCCAGATCCAGTCGCCGCCCGGCGGCTTGTTCGGCACCTTGTCGACCGGCCGCGCACGGCCCGCGATCAGGCCCGACGGAATCGCGACCTCGCCGTCGCGCTTCGCGTCGAAGCGGTAGATCTTCAGGTGATCGGCGTACATGTCGGTCAGGTACAGGAACGTGCGGCCGTCGACGCGCCGCGCGAACGGCATGCCGGGGTACTGGTCCGTGTGGAACACGGGATCGTCCGGATACTTGAAGCGGTTCGACAGGAAGCCGGCGTATTTCCAGTCCTGGCCGGGCGGCTTCGACAGGTCGAGCTCGAAGCGCTTGTTGCCCGTGTACACGCTGTTCGGCCGTGCGGGATCGAGCCACGCGCCGTCGACGAACAGCAGCCCCTGCACCTGCCAGCGCAGCTTGCCGTCCGGCGTGTAGCTCTCGAGCACCGCGCCGAGCCCCGCGCCGATCGTGTCGTGGCGCGGCCCGATGCCGTTCATCGACACGTACACGTTGCCCGCGCGATCGACGCCCACGCCCGTCAGCCCGTTGAAACGTTGCGGCCCGGGGCGGCCCGGCACCGGGCCCGCGAAGATCCCGCCGCGCTCGCCGAGCGTGCCGGACGGCGCATAGCCGTTGCCGCCTTTCGAGAAAATCAGCACCTGCTGGCGCGGGCCGTTGTCCGCGACCAGCACGCGCCCTTTCGCGTCGACCGCCACGTCCACCGCATCGGTCCCCTCGGGCAGCGCGGGCGCGTCGTCGAGCTTGCGGCCGTCCGCGCGCACGTGCACGAGGTGCGCGGGCCCGTTGAGCGTATCGGTGAGCAGCCACAGCGTGCCGTCGCCGGCGAGCGCGATGCGGCCCGGCTCGTGCGCACTCCACGTGCCCTTCTTCTGCATCGTTTCGGCGTCGTACACGTCGACTTCGTCATGCGAAGGATTCGTCGCGAACAACGTCTTGTCGTCGGCCGCGAGGCCGCCCACTTCCGCCTTCAGCTCACCGACCTCCGACCGCGCGGGTGCCGCCACCTCGTTCATCACCATGAAGCTCGCGGCCATCCGCGCCCGGCCGGCATCGGCGCGCCCGCCGGGCGCGACCTGCGGCGCCGCGCGGAACGGCGCGGGCTGCTTCATGTCGCCGATCGTGCGCCGCGAAATGCCGTACCACTGCTTGCCCTTGTCCGGCCAGATGCCGGGCGACTGCAGATGGCCGCGCTCGTTGCCGACGCCGATCGCGACGTACGCATACTTGCCGTTCACCGCGACCGCGTTGCCGCCGAGATTGCCCCAGCCATGCGTGCCGCCGGCGAAGCCGAGCATCTTCCCGTCCTGGTAGACGCTCGCCTCGGCGCCGCTCTCGTCCCACGGCGCGTTCGTATACACCTTGCCGTCGGGCGTCACCGCGATCGCGCGAATGTCGATCTGCGTCCAGCTGCCGTCGCCATAACCGAACGTGTTGCCGATCCACGACGTGGTCGCGGGCAACACGGTTTCAGCCGGTGCGGCGCTCGCGGACAGCGCCGCGCATACCGTCATGCCAACCAGAATCAGACGTCGCAATGCGCTCTCCAGACTCGATGCAAAAGCGACCGGCGCCGTGGCGTGCTGCCTGCCTGGATGACCTGTCGCTAAATAGGTTTCAAACGTCGCGATGCAGGTTACAAGCAAAAATAATCACAAGAAATTTGGAAATATTTGGGGATGTTTCCGCCTGAAATATTGAACCGGAATCGTCCGGAATAGCCCCGGCGAAGCGGAAATAACGACCGCCTTTCACGCGACGATCCGTAGAAAATTCCGCTCCGGCCCGTCCGACGGGCTACCTGGCCTGCAAATCTTTCATCTCGTGATTGAAACGACCGGCATTTGAATGTTTTCAGCCGAATAAATGACATGCGTTTTTTTGCCGATTTCTTTTCCCTAGAATCGATTTCGAATCAATATTTCCTTTAAA
The DNA here is from genome assembly GCF_905339895.1 of Burkholderia sp. BCC1988. Taxonomy (NCBI): domain Bacteria; kingdom Pseudomonadati; phylum Pseudomonadota; class Betaproteobacteria; order Burkholderiales; family Burkholderiaceae; genus Burkholderia; species Burkholderia sp. BCC1988. The sequence goes on along the minus strand of NZ_CAJPHA010000010.1, from coordinate 186,492 downwards.
CGCATGCATTACGTTCACGCATCGAATACGCGGCGCGCGTCGGCATCGGCCGCGCGTCGCGAAGGAGTCGCGCGATGACGGGCATCTCGCGCACCGCCGACCTCGCCCCGCCGCAACACGGCCGCATCGTGCAGCTCGACGGGCTGCGCGCGATCGCCGTCGGCGCCGTGTTCCTGCAACACGCGCTGAAGGCGCCGCTGTGGATGGGCGTCGACCTGTTCTTCGTGCTGAGCGGCCTGCTGATCACCGGCATCCTGCTCGAGCGCAAAGCGCGCGGACAGTCGTACTTCAGCCACTTCTACGCGCGCCGAGTGCGCCGGATCCTGCCGCCGTACGTGTTGCTGCTGGTCGTGTCGACGCTGCTGTTCGGCGCGAGCTGGCTGCCGCACTGGCCGTGGTTCGCGTTCTTCTCGACCAACATCGGGCTGTCGCTCGGCAGCATCGGCCACGACAGCCTGAACGTGCTGTGGTCGCTCGCCGTCGAGGAGCAGTTCTACATCTTCTGGCCGTTCGTCGTGCTGTGGTGTTCGGAGCGCGCGCTGCTGTGGATCGCCGCCGCGCTGATCGTCGCGGCGCCCGTGCTGCGCGCGATCGCGACGCCGTGGTTCGATTCGTTCTGGCCGATCTACTACCTGACGCCGTTCCGGATGGACCTGCTCGCCGCTGGCGCGCTGCTCGCGATCGTGCTGCGCCGCGACCGGCGCGCGCTGGAGCCGTTCTATCCGCTCGCGATCGTCGGCGCACTCGTGTCGCTCGCGATCCTCGGCTGGCTGCACCTGTCGTTCCCGCGTTTCCGCGCCGCGAACACGCCGCTGTCGAACGCCGCGCTCTACAGCATCTCGCTGCTGCTGTGCACGTCGATCGTCGTGATCGCACTGCGCGGACGCGGCGTCGTGCAGCGCGTGCTGACGAACCCGCTGCTCGTGTACGTCGGCACCGTCAGCTACACCGTCTACCTGATTCACCTGAGCGTGCTGTACGCGCTGTGGCCGCTGCACCTGAACCGCTTCGTCACGGCCGCGCTCGCGCTGGCCATCACGCTCGTATACGCCACCGTGAGCTGGTACGGCTTCGAGCGGCGCCTGACCCGCGGCCCCGCGCACAGCACGGTACCCGCCGCCGCGCGCACGACCGCCTGACTTTCTCAATCCATCGTTTCGACCAGGACATTGCCATGAGCCAAACTCGCAAGAAGGCCATCATCACGGGGATCACCGGGCAGGACGGCGCCTACCTGACCAAGCTGCTGCTCGACAAGGGCTACGAAGTCACGGGCACCTACCGCCGCACCAGCTCGGTCAACTTCTGGCGCATCGCCGAGCTCGGCGTCGACACGCACCCGAACCTGTCGCTCGTCGAGCACGACCTGACGGATGCCGGCTCCAGCCTGCGGCTGCTCGAACGCACGCAGCCCGACGAGCTGTACAACCTGGCCGCGCAGAGCTTCGTCGGCGTGTCGTTCGACCAGCCGGCGACGACCGCCGAGGTCACGGGCGTCGGCCCGCTGAACCTGCTCGAGGCGATCCGCGTGGTGAGCCCGAAGACGCGCTTCTACCAGGCGTCGACGTCCGAGATGTTCGGCAAGGTGCAGGCGATCCCGCAGACGGAGACGACCGCGTTCTACCCGCGCAGCCCGTACGGCGTCGCGAAGCTGTACGCGCACTGGATGACCGTGAACTACCGCGAGTCCTACGGCCTGTTCGGCTGCAGCGGCATCCTGTTCAACCACGAATCGCCGCTGCGCGGCCGCGAGTTCGTCACGCGCAAGATCACCGACACCGTCGCGAAGATCAAGCTCGGCAAGGCGACCCGGCTCGAGCTCGGCAACCTCGACGCGAAGCGCGACTGGGGCTTCGCGCTCGAATACGTCGAAGGGATGTGGCGGATGCTGCAGGCCGACGAGCCCGACACCTACGTGCTCGCGACCAACCGCACCGAGACCGTGCGCGACTTCGTGCAGATGGCGTTCGCGGCCGCCGGCTATCAGATCGAATGGACCGGCAAGGGCGAGCAGGAACGCGGCCTCGACGCGTCGAACGGCGACGTGCTCGTCGAAGTGAATCCGAAGTTCTACCGCCCTGCCGAAGTCGACCTGCTGATCGGCTCCGCCGACAAAGCCAAAGCCAAGCTGGGCTGGGCGCCGGAGACGACGCTCGAACAGCTCTGCCAGATGATGGTCGAAGCGGATCTGACGCGGAACCGGCACCATGACACGTACTGAAGCCAGGCGCCCGTCGCGCCGGGCGTTCGTCACGGGCCTGGCGGGCTTCACCGGCCGCTACATGGCGCAGCGGCTCGCTGCGGCCGGCTACGACGTGTGGGGCACCGTGGCGCCCGGCGCGGCGCGGCCCGACGATCCGGCGCTCGCCCACTGCACGCTGCTGCCGGTCGACCTGCTCGATGCGGACGCGACCCGTGCGGCGCTCGCCGATGCGCGGCCCGATGCGGTCGTGCACCTCGCCGCGCGCGCGCACGTCGCGCAGGACGAGCCGTCGCAGACCTACGCGGTCAACATCGTCGGCACGCGCAACCTGCTGGCCGCGCTCGCGGGCCTCGACCGCCGCCCGTCGGCGGTGCTGCTCGCCAGCAGCGCGAACATCTACGGCAATTCGACGGCCGGCGTGCTCGACGAAAGCGTCGCGCCCGCGCCCGCGAACGACTACGCGGTCAGCAAGCTCGCGATGGAATACGCGGCGAAGCTGTGGGCCGACCGCCTGCCGATCGTGATCGCGCGGCCGTTCAATTACACGGGCGTCGGCCAGGACGATGCCTATCTGCTGCCGAAGCTGGTGTCGCACTATGCGCGCAACGCGCCGCGCATCTCGCTCGGCAATCTCGACGTGAGCCGCGATTTCTCCGACGTGCGCGACGTGACGGCCGCCTATCTGAAGCTGCTCGAAGCCGCGCCGGCCGGCGAGACGTTCAACATCTGCTCGGAGCGCGCGTATTCGCTGAAGGAAGTGCTGGCGATGCTGTCGCGAATCGCCGGTTACGTGATCGACGTGACGATCGATCCGCGCTTCGTTCGGCATAACGAAGTAAAAAGCCTGAGCGGGTCGCGCGACAAGCTGCGGCGCGCGGTGGGCGAGCTGCCCGTGACGCCGCTCGACGAAACCTTGCGCTGGATGATGGACGCGATGCGCGACGCGCGGGCCGGCTGATTCCGGCAACGCAACACGCGTTCGTCGCCGACTGAAAAGAAAACGGGCCGCCCTGAACTGCACCCCAAAGATTGGATCTAGTCCAACTTTTGGGGTGCAGTTCATGTCGAGCGGCCCGTCGTCATGCCGGCCCTGAAATCAGTGCCGCCGCGCTCAGCCCTCGAGGCCGCGCGCGAGATCGTTGCGCAGGTCGCCCGCGTTTTCCAGGCCGACCGCGAGGCGGATCAGCCCTTCGGTGATCCCCGCGGCCGCACGCGCTTCCGGCGTGATGCGCGCGTGCGTCGTCGTCGCCGGATGCGTGATCGTCGTGCGCGTGTCGCCGAGGTTGCCGGTGATCGAGACCAGCTTCGTGCTGTCGATCACGCGCCACGCGTTCGCGCGCTGCTGCTCCGGCGTGTCGCCCTTCAGCTCGAACGATACGATCGCGCCGCCGGCCTTCTGCTGACGCTTCGCGAGTTCGTGCTGCGGATGCGATTCGAGCCCCGGATAGAACACGCGCTTGACCGCAGGATGCGAATCGAGCCAGCGCGCGATTTCCAGCGCGTTCGCCGACTGCTTCTCGACGCGCAGCGACAGCGTCTCCATCCCCTTCAGCAGCACCCACGCGTTGAACGCCGACAGCGTCGGGCCCGCGCTGCGCACGAACGGGAACACCTTGCCCATGATGAATTCCTTCGAGCCGACCAGCGCGCCGCCGAGCACGCGGCCCTGGCCGTCGAGGAACTTCGTCGCCGAGTGCATCACGACGTCCGCGCCGAGCTTCAGCGGCTGCTGCAGCACCGGGCTGCAGAAACAGTTGTCGACGACGAACAGCGCGTTCGCGGCCTTCGCGATCTTGCCGATCGCCTCGATGTCGGCGAGTTCGGTCAGCGGGTTCGACGGCGTTTCGAGGAAGAACATCTTCGTCTCGGGCCGCACCGCTTCCTGCCATGCGTTCAGGTCGGTCGGATCGACGAAGGTCGTCGTGATGCCGAACTTGCTGAAGATCTGCGAGAACATCCCGAGCGTCGAGCCGAACAGGCTGCGCGAGCTGACGAGGTGATCGCCCGCCTGCAGTGCCGACATCACGACCGACATGATCGCGGCCATGCCCGACGCCGTCGCGATGCAGGCCTCGCCGCCTTCGAGCGCGGCGAGACGATCCTGGAACATGGTGACGGTCGGGTTCGTGAAGCGCGAATAGGTGAAGTAGTCTTCCGAATTCGCGAAGCGCTCGGCTGCCTCGGCCGCGCTCGTGAAGCAGAAGCTCGACGTGAGGAACAGCGCTTCCGAGTGCTCGTTGAAGTCGCTGCTGCGCAGCGTGCCCGCGCGCACGGCGAGCGTGTCGAAGTTGAGGGAGTCGTCCATGTTCCGTTATCCGTATTCGAGGGTCGCGCCGAAGGTCGTGCGTCCGGCGCGCGCCCAGCCACAAAAATCAGGCCAAAACAAAAAGCCCGCTATGCGTCGGCATCAGCGGGCTTCGGTGCGGTACGACAGCGATTGACTCGGGCCGGCTGCCGCCGGCCTTCGCTTTAGCTGTTTTGGGAAGTCGCCCCGCGTCCGCAAGCTGAATCAAATCGACGCAAGGCCACATCCTATCACGCTTCATCCGAAGCGTGCGCCGGCATCACTCGACCGACAACTGCAGGTTCATCTGCGAACGCGCGGTGTCGCCCGCCGTGTCGCGATCGGCCTGCGACGCCGGTGCGAGACGGGCGCGCTCGATCGCATCGAGGTACTCGGGCGTCACGGCGCCGGTGATGTAGTTGCCGTCGAAGCACGACGCCTCGAAGCCCTCGAGCTTCGGGTTGATGTCGCGCACCGCGCGGCGCAGGTCGTCGACGTCCTGATAGATCAGGTGGTCGGCACCGATGATCTTCGCGACTTCCTCGTCGGTGCGGCCGTGTGCGACCAGCTCGCCGCGCGTCGGCATGTCGATGCCGTACACGTTCGGGAACTTCACGGGCGGCGCCGCCGACGCGAAGATCACCGACTTCGCGCCCGCATCGCGCGCCATCTGCACGATCTCGTGCGAGGTCGTGCCGCGCACGATCGAATCGTCGACGATCAGCACGTGCTTGTCCTTGAACTCGATGCTCATCGCATTGAGCTTCTGGCGCACCGACTTCTTGCGCACGGCCTGGCCCGGCATGATGAAGGTACGGCCGACGTAGCGGTTCTTGAAGAAGCCTTCGCGATACTCGACGCCGAGCTTCGCGGCGACCTGCATCGCTGCCGGACGCGACGAATCGGGAATCGGCATCACGACGTCGATCGGCACGTTCGGCAGCTCGCGCTTGATCTTCTCGGCGAGGTAGTCGCCCATACGCAGGCGCACGTTGTAGACGGGCACGCCGTCGAGGCACGAATCCGGACGCGCAAGATACACGTATTCGAACATGCACGGATTCAGCGTCGGGTTCTCCGCGCACTGCTGGCTGTGGAAGTTGCCGGCCTTGTCGATGAAGATCGCTTCGCCCGGCTGCACGTCGCGCACGAATTCGAAGCCGATGCCTTCGACCGCCACCGACTCCGACGCGACCATCCATTCGGTGCCGTGTTCGGTCTCGAGCTTGCCGATGCAGAGCGGACGGATGCCGAACGGATCGCGGAACGCGACCAGGCCGTAGCCGGCGATCAGCGACACGATCGCGTACGAGCCCTGCAGGCGGCGATGCACGCCCTCGACCGCCTTGAACAGCGCGGCCGGATCGAGTTCGAGGCCCGTCGTCGACAGCTGCAGCTCGTGCGCGAACACGTTGAGCAGCACTTCGCTGTCGGAATTGGTGTTGATGTGCCGGCGGTCGATCCGGAACATCTCGTCCTTCAGCTGTTCCCAGTTCGTCAGGTTGCCGTTGTGCGCGAGGATGATCCCGAACGGCGCGTTCACGTAGAACGGCTGCGCCTCGGCTTCGCTCGACGCCGAGCCGGCCGTCGGATAGCGGACCTGGCCGATGCCGAAGGTGCCGGGCAGGCTGCGCATGTTGCGCGTGCGGAACACGTCGCGCACCATGCCGTTCGCCTTGTACATGTGGAAATTGCTGCCGTCCGCCGTCGCGATGCCCGCTGCGTCCTGACCGCGATGCTGCAGCAGCAGCAGGCTGTCATAGATCAGCTGATTGACGGGGGCTTGGGAGATAACACCTACGATGCCGCACATGGCATGTCCTTCAAGATGACAAAATCGGTTCCGTCCTGCCCGGCCGCGTCGTCACACGCGTACATACTGGGCCATGCCGTCGGGCAGGAGCTGCTTCAGCTCGTGCACGCCCTGTTCGGCGAAAGGACGCAATAGCGCATTGCGCCAGAAATCCTGTTTGGGCAATTCGGTCAGCCCGGCCGCCGCGACCAGCAGCACCACCAGCACGCAGCCGCGGACGAGCCCGAACATCATGCCCAGCGAGCGATCGACCCCGCCGAGGCCCGTCGCCTGCGCGATCCGCGACAACAGCGCGTTCGCGACACCCGCGACGAACACGACGCCGATCACGATCAGCGCGAACGCGATCACCCACTGTGTCAGCGCGCCGCCCGGCCAGTTCGCCGGGATATACGGCACGACCAGTCCGACATAACGGGCGGCGATCGCGATCGCCGCGATCCAGCCGATCAGCCCGAAAATCTCGGAGACGAAACCGCGCCACGCGCCACGCAGCGCAGACAACGCGATCACCGCCAATACAGCGTAGTCGAAAGCCGTCAGCATCGCACGTTACTGCGTGAGTCCGGCTTCGCGCACCTTCGCGATCGCGGCGGACGCCGCCGCGCGATCCGCAAACGGGCCGGCACGCAGCTGGCTAGCCGTGCTGCCGTCCGCCTGCTTGCGATGCTCGACATATGCGGGCACGCCCGCCGATTTCAACTTGGTGGCCCACGAACGGGCCGTTGCGTCGTCCTTGAACGAGCCGAGCTGCACCGCGAAGCGCGCACCGGCCGGCGACGCCGGCGACGATGCGTCGCCGCTGTCGGCCGCGGCGTCGGCGTTCGCGACCGCCGCGGGCGCCGGCTTCGGCGCGGCCGGCTTCGGCGCGGGTGCGGCCGCGGCCGGCTTCGCAGCGGGCTTCGGCGGCGTCACGCTCGCCGTGGTCGTCGAGGGTTCGGGCTTCGCGGCCGGCTTGGCCGTGTCCTTCTCCGCGGGGGCCGGAACGGCCGCCACCGCGGCGTCGGAGGCCGGCGGCTCGTCGTGCGCGACGCCCGCCTGCACGTCGGATGCGTCGTCGTCACGCGGCGCGACCGCCTGATGTGCGGGCCGGTTCGGAATGTCGATCGCGATGTCGTCCGTCACCGGCTTCGGGTGCGAATCGAGCACCATCGGCAGCACGATCACCGCGGCGACGACGAGCGCGATCGCGCCGACGAGGCGCCGGCGGGCGCGTTGCTTTTCAGGAAGGGTCGGATCGAGGAGCAGCGCGTCCGATTCCGGACGCTCGGTGCGGCGCGTGCGCCGCTCGACGCGTTCAGTGCGCTCCGTGCGCACGTTCCGGGAGGCCCCGGTACGACCGCCGCGCCGCGGGGGCGCGTCGTCGTCTTTCTTGCCGAACGAGAAAATTCCCATGAATGGCTGAGTCCGAAACTGCCCTTCAGTCAGTGTTGCTGCGATTTCCGGTAGGCCATCACACCCGCCACCGTATGGAAACTGCCGAAAACCACGATTCTATCATTCTCGGATGCTCTTTTTAGTGCATCGCGAAACGCTTCGGCGGGCGACGCGTACCGCGTCACGCTCGAATCGGCCCCGTCCTCCACGCCGGCCTTGCGCAGCGCGGCTTCGAGCTGCTCCGCGCTCGCCGCGCGCGGCAGCGGCAGGTCGGTCACGCACCAGTGGTCGATCTCGCCCTTCAGGTGCCGCAGCACGCCGTCGATGTCCTTGTCGTGCATCGCGCCGAACACCGCGTACGTGTACGGGAAGAAGCCCATGTTGCCCAGATTCTGCTCGAGCACGGCCGCCGCATGCGGGTTGTGCGCGACGTCCAGCACGATCGCCGGCTTGCCCGGCAGCACCTGGAAGCGCCCCGGCAGCTCGACGTTCGCGAGCCCGAGCCGGATGTCCTGCGCGGACACCGGCAGCACCGGGCGCAGCGCCTCGAGCGCGGCCAGCGCGGCCGATGCATTGATCAGCTGGTTCGCACCGCGCAGCGCCGGGTAAGCGAGCGCCGGATAGCGCTTTTCGCGGCCGAGGTAGCTCCATTGCTGGCGCTCCGCGCCCGGCTGCGCTTCGTAGCGAAAATCGCGGCCGACCAGCCACAGGTCGGCGCCGATCGCTTCGGCATGCTCGACCAGCGTGTTCGGCACCGCGGGATCGCCGCAGATCGCCGGCTTGCCCGCGCGGAAGATGCCCGCCTTCTCGAACGCGATCTTCTCGCGCGTGTCGCCGAGGTATTCGGTATGGTCGATGTCGATGCTCGTGACGATCGCGCAATCGGTATCGATGATGTTGACCGCATCGAGCCGGCCGCCGAGGCCGACTTCGAGGATCACCGCATCGAGCCCGCGCGACGCGAACAGGTGCAGGATCGCGAGCGTCGTGAATTCGAAGTACGTGAGCGACACCGGCTCCGGCAGCGACGTGCGCGCCGCTTCGACGGCTTCGAAGTGCGGCAGCAGCTCGGCGTCGCTGACCTGCTGGCCGTTCACGCGCGCACGCTCGCCGAATTCGAGCAGGTGCGGCGACGTGTGGCAGCCGACCTTGTAGCCCGCGTGAACGAGGATCGCCTCGAGGAACGCGCAGGTCGAACCCTTGCCGTTCGTGCCGCCGACCGTGATCACGGGGCACGCGAATTCGAGTTGCAACGCCGCCTTGACCTGCCCGATGCGGGTGAGGCCCATGTCGATGCCGACCGGGTGCGCGCGTTCGAGATGCGAAAGCCACGCATCGAGAGTGGGAAAAGTGCTCATCGGATCAAATCTGAATCGGTACCGCCACTACGCCAAAAAACGAAACGCGCCGCCCGGCGGTTCAGCCGGGCGACGCGCGCAGTTCACAACGCCGCGCCAATCAGGCCAGCGCGTCGGCCGGCTGTCGCTGCAGCAGCGCGAGCAGTTGCGCGATCTCGTCGCGCATCTTGCGGCGGTCGACGATCATGTCGATCGCGCCCGTCTTCAGCAGGAATTCCGCGCGCTGGAAGCCTTCCGGCAGCTTTTCGCGAACCGTCTGCTCGATCACGCGCGGGCCGGCGAAGCCGATCAGCGCCTTCGGCTCGGCGATCACGACGTCGCCGAGGAACGCGAAGCTCGCCGACACGCCGCCCATCGTCGGGTCGGTCAGCACCGAAATGAACGGCAGCTTGGCTTCGGCCAGCTTGGTCAGCATCGCGGTGGTCTTGGCCATCTGCATCAGCGACAGCAGGCTTTCCTGCATCCGGGCGCCACCCGAAGCGGTAAAGCAGATGAACGGCACCTGCTGCTCCAGCGCGTTCTGCGCGCCGCGCGCGAAGCGCTCGCCGACGACCGAGCCCATCGAGCCGCCCATGAACGAGAACTCGAAGCAGGCCGCGACGACGGGCAGCGTGTGGATCGCACCGCCCATCACGACCATCGCGTCGGTCTCGCCCGTCTCGTCCATCGCTTCCTTCAAACGATCGGGGTACTTGCGGCTGTCCTTGAACTTCAGCGAGTCGACCGGCACGATTTCCTGGCCGATTTCATAGCGGCCTTCCGGATCCAGCAGCCCGTCGAGGCGCTCGCGCGCGCCGATGCGCATGTGGTGATCGCACTTCGGGCACACGTGCAGGTTCGCGTCCACGTCGTTGCGGTACAGCACGGCCTCGCAGGACGGGCACTTGACCCACAGGCCTTCCGGAATGCCCTTGCGGCTTTTCGGGTCGGTCTGCTTGATCTTCGGCGGCAACAGTTTGTCGAGCCAGCTCATCGTATGGTTTCCTGTTCCGTGGCGGGGCGGGCCGACCGGCCCGTTCCCGCTTCCTGTGTTGTGTTTATCGCGCCGTGTTGCCGGCGCCGTCCAGGGCGGCGCGCAGCTCGGCGATGAACGTCTTCAGCGCGGCGGCGGCGCCCTCCGGCGCGGCGCTCTCGAGCAGCTGCACCAGGCGGCTGCCGATCACGACGGCGTCCGACACTTCGGCCACCGCGCGCGCCGTTTCGGCGTCGCGGATGCCGAAGCCGACGCCCACCGGAACCGGCACGCGCGACTTGATGGCCGGGATTTTACCCGCAATGCTCGAAACATCCAGATTTCCGGCGCCGGTCACGCCCTTGAGCGACACGTAGTACACGTAGCCGCTCGCGATCTTGCCCACGTCCGCGATGCGTTCGTCGGTCGACGTCGGCGCGAGCAGGAAGATCGGATCGATCTGCGCGGCACGCATTTTCTCGGCGAACACGCCCGCTTCCTCGGGCGGATAGTCGACGACGAGCACGCCGTCGACGCCGGCCGCCTGCGCTTCGGCCGCGAACGCGTCGACGCCCATCCGCTCGATCGGGTTCGCATAGCCCATCAGCACGACGGGGGTTTTCTGGTCGGTCTCGCGGAAGCGCTTCACGTCGGCGAGCACGCTCTTCAGCGTGACGCCGCGCGCAAGCGCGCGTTCCGACGAGCGCTGGATCACGGGGCCGTCGGCCATCGGGTCCGAGAACGGCACGCCGAGCTCGATCACGTCGGCGCCGCCTTCGGCGAGCGCGTGCATGAATTCGACGGTCTTCGCGGGATCGGGGTCGCCGGCCGTGATGAACGGGATCAGGCCCTTGCGGCCTTGTTCGGCGAGTGCGGCGAAGGTCTGCTGGATACGGGAGGACATGGCAATTTTCCTTGATGCGATCGGCGACTCGGCGGCGCGACTCACGCGCACGCCGGCGCGGCGAGCGCGCTCACGCGCTCGCGCGCGATCGCGCAATAACTTTCGTTGATCTCGTAGCCGACGAAGTCGCGCCCCTGCCGTGCGCAGGCCACCGCGGTCGTGCCGCTGCCCATGAACGGATCGAGCACGCGGCCGCCCGGCGGGCAGCTTGCGAGCACCATCCGCTCGATGATTTCCAGCGGCTTCTGGGTCGGATGATCGACGCGCTCCGCGTGCTGCCGGTGCAGGCGCGAGACCGACCAGACGTCCTTCGGGTTGTAGCCCATCTCCAGCCACTTGCTGCCTTCGAACAGCTTGCGCGAGCGGGCCTTCTTCGTGTCGGCGTCGTACGGGATGCGGACCGGATCGAGATCGAAGTAATACGCTTTGGAAACCGCGAAAAAGCCGATGTTGTCGTGCACCGACGTGAAACGGCGCGTCGTGCCGCCCATGCTCGGCACGCGCCGGTCCCAGATGATCTCGTTGATCATCGTGAGCCTCGTCTTCAGGAAGCTGAAGATTTCCGGCGCGTACTGCCACGTGCAGAAGATGTACATCGACCCGCTCGGCTTGAGCTTCGGAATCGCGAGCTCGAGCCACTCGCGCGTCCACGCGAGGAAATCGTCGCCCGAACGCTTGTCCGAGTCGTTGCCGTAGTCCTTGCCGAGCCCGTACGGCGGATCGGCGACGATCAGGTCGATCGACGCATCCGGCAGGCGCGCGGCTTCGGTCATGAAATCGCGGTTGTGCAGCTCGATCCCGGACGGCCGTGCGCGCGGCACGGCGACGGCAGGCTGCACCGCCTCCGCTTCGCTCGCGGCGCCGCCGCCCGGTTGTTCGATCAGGTCACGCATCGGTCGGGGTCAGAGCGCGATGCCCGATCGCTCGGCGACCGTGTGCATGTCCTTGTCGCCGCGGCCCGACAGGTTGACGAGCAGGATCTTGTCCTTCGGCAGCGTCGGCGCGAGCTTCACGCCGTACGCGATCGCGTGGCTCGACTCGAGCGCGGGGATGATCCCCTCGATCCGGCAGCAGTCGTGGAACGCCTTCAGCGCCTCGTCGTCGGTGATCGGCACGTACTGCGCGCGGCCGCTGTCCTTCAGCCATGCGTGCTCGGGGCCGACGCCCGGATAGTCGAGGCCGGCCGACACCGAATGCGTCTCGATGATCTGGCCGTTGTCGTCCTGCAGCAGGTACGTGCGGTTGCCGTGCAGCACGCCGGGGCTGCCGGCGATCAGCGACGCCGCGTGACGGCCGGTGTCGAGGCCGTCGCCGGCCGCTTCGACGCCGATCAGCTGCACCGACGTGTCGTCGATGTACGGATAGAAGATGCCCATCGCGTTCGAGCCGCCGCCGACGCACGCAATCACCGCGTCCGGCTGCCGGCCGGCGAGTTCCGGCATCTGCACCTTGCACTCGTCGCCGATCACGCGCTGGAAGTCGCGCACCATCGCCGGATACGGGTGCGGGCCCGCGACCGTGCCGATGATGTAGAACGTGCTTTCGATGTTCGTGACCCAGTCGCGCATCGCTTCGTTCAGCGCATCCTTCAGCGTGCGCGAACCCGATTCGACCGGCACGACCGTCGCGCCGAGCAGCTTCATCCGGTAGACGTTCGCGGCCTGGCGGCGCACGTCCTCGGCGCCCATGTAGACGATGCACTCCATGCCGAAGCGCGCGCAGATCGTCGCCGTCGCGACGCCGTGCTGGCCGGCGCCGGTCTCGGCGATCACGCGCTTCTTGCCCATCCGCTTCGCGAGCAGCGCCTGGCCGATCACGTTGTTGATCTTGTGCGCGCCGGTGTGGTTCAGGTCCTCGCGCTTCAGGTAGATCTGCGCGCCGCCGAGCGTCTCGCTCCAGCGCTGCGCGTGATAGATCGGCGACGGGCGGCCGACGAAATACTTCAGCTCGCGCTCGTACTCGGCGACGAAATCGGGGTCGTTCCGGAATTTTTCATACGCCGTGCGCAGTTCGTCCAGCGCGTGAATCAGCGTTTCGGCGACGAACACGCCGCCATACGGGCCGAAGTGGCCGCGATCATCAGGAAGGTTGTACATGGTGTCACTCTCGATCGGTCGGTGCGCCCGCTGTCGGGGCCGCACCTTCTTGCATCACCCGGCGTCCGCTTCGCGCACCGCGCGTACGAACGCCGCCATTCGGGCATGATCCTTCACGCCCTTCGCGCCCTCCACTTCGATGCCACTCGAGACATCGACAGCAAACGGACGCAACTGGCGGATCGCATCACCGACGTTTTGCGCGTTCAAGCCACCACTCAAAACGGCCCGATGCGCGAGCTCTGCGGGAATAAGTGACCAATCGAAGACCTTGCCGCTACCGCCGTAATCCGGCACCAGGGTGTCGAACAGGAGGCCGCGCGCTTTCGAATAATGAAGAGCCGATTCTACCAAATCGGCCGGCTGCGTCGAGGGGCCGACGCGCACCGCGCGCAACCACGGCAGGCGCGCCGCGCGGCCGAGGGCGTCGCACTGCTCGGGCGTCTCGTCGCCGTGCAATTGCAGCATCGTGAGCGGCACGTCGCGCACGACCGCCTCGATCTCGGCTTCGGTCGCGTTCACGAACAGCCCGACCACCGACACGAACGGCGGCGCGAGGCTCGCGAGTTCGGCCGCCTGCGCGATCGACACCGCGCGCGGGCTCTTCGGATAGAACACGAGGCCGATCGCGTCGGCGCCGAGCGCGGCGGCATGCAGCACGTCCTCGGGGCGCGACAGACCGCACAGCTTGATGCGCGTGCGCGGCGCGAGGCCGGCCGCGGCGGAGGTCGAAGAAGACACGGCGTGATCCGTCATGGTTGTGGGTCCAGGTCGGCCCAGACGCTGCTCCACGGCACGCTGCCGAGCTGCGCGGGCGGGACGGCGAATTCCGCCGGGTAGCCGACATGGGCGAGGTACAGCCCGTCGGCCATGAACGTGGGCGCCGCGAGATTGCGATCGCGCCCGGCCAGCACGTCGGCGAGCCAGTCGGCCGGATAGCGGCCGCGCCCCACCGCGACGAGGCAGCCCATCAGGTTGCGCACCATGTGGTGCAGGAACGCGTTCGCGCGGAAGCGGAAATGAATGAAGTGGCCCGCGCGCCGCACGTCGATCTGGTACAGGTGTTTGACCGGCGTCTTCGACTGGCATTCCGACGACCGGAACGACGAGAAGTCGTGCTCGCCGATCAGATGCGCGGCGGCCGCGCGCATCGCGTCGTCGTCGAGCGGCGTGTGGATCCAGCCCGCGCGGCCGGCCAGCATCGGCGAGCGCACGGGATGCACGTACAGCGCATAGTAGTACGTGCGTTCGAACGCCGAGAAACGCGCGTGGAACGCGTCCGGCATCGGCTTCGCCCACTGCACGGACACGGTCGGCGGCAGAAATGCGTTGGTGCCGCGCACCCACGAGAAATCCGCGCGATCGAGCTCCGTATCGAAATGCACGACCTGTCCGAGCCCGTGCACGCCCGTGTCGGTCCGCCCCGCGACCGTCGTGTGCAGCGGCACGCATGCGAACGCGCCGAGTGCGCGCTCGAGCGCATCCTGCACGGTCTTGCCGTGCGGCTGCGCCTGCCAGCCGCAGAACGCGGCGCCGTCGTACTGAATCCCGAGCGCGATACGCATCACGCCTCTTCCGCGAGTTTCGCGAGCAGCGCACGCGCATCGTCACGCGTCGCGGCGTCGTTCGCGTCGACCACTTCCTGCAGCAGCGTGCGCGCGCCGGACAGGTCGCCCAGCTGCACGTACTCCGACGCGAGATCCAGCTTGTTGCGGGCGATGCGGGCGAGTTCTTCCGGCGTCAGCGCGGGCAGCACGGCACCCGGCGCGGACGGCAGGTCGAGATCGAAATCCAGCTTCAGCGCGCCGAACTGCGCGACGCCGAGCGGCGGCAGCGACGACGGCGCGGCGGCACCGCCCGCGTGAGAGGCAGGCGTTGCCGCGTCCGGATCCCAGTCGAACTCGTCGTCGTGGTCGGCCGGATGTTCCGGGGACGGATCGGTCGCGCCGACTGGCGGGTGTGTGGCGGACTGACCGTTAGTTGCGATTTGCGCACCTTCGGCTTGCCCTTCGCGTGCGGGCGGCTCATCGGCCGTACGCGGCGGCAGCGGCATGTCGAGGCTGTTGAGCGCGCTGATCGCGTTCTGCATCAGCGCTGCGTGCTGGGCGTCGTTCGTCGCAGGTGCGGCGGGCGTGACGAGCGGCTCGTCCGCGGCCGGTTCCGCGACAGGCTTCTCGTCGTGCGGGGCCGGCGTTGCGTCGCTGTCGGGTGCGATGCGCGCGGCCGATGCTTCCGCCTGAACGTCGTGCGGCTTCGCCGTTTCCGACGGCGACGGGATTTCGGGTTCGTGCGTCTCGAACGTCTCCGCCGCTGCGGCGGCGGCCGTGACCAGACTCAGATCGGCGGCCGCGTCGCGGGCCAACGGCGTCTCGGGGAGAATCGGCGGCACTGGCTCCGTGGATGCGACCGGCGACGACGATGCACCGCCGTCGGCAACAGCCGTCCCGCCGGATGCCTGTGCGGTTTCGTCGGTCGGCCGCGCTTTCCGGCGCTTGCGCCACGCAAAACCGGCCGCCAGCACGACCACGGCGGCGCCGGCCGCTGCGGCCGGACGCCAGTCGATCTGTTCCGAACCGCGTGCAGGCACAGCGGTCGCCGCCGGCACGGCCGGCTGCACGGGCGCCGATGCCGGCTGCACCGCACTCGCGGCCACGCCGGACGCCGCTTCGCTCGCAGCCGACGACGACGCGGCAGCTGACGCCGCCGCATCATTCGCGCCGTTCGTGCCGTTCGTGCCGTTCGTGCCGTTCGCGCCGTTCGTGCCGTTCGCAGCGGGACGCGGCGCAGCGGGCGCCGGCGCCGTTGCAACGTTGTTCGTGGCGGCCGGCTTCCCGATCCCGTGCTTCTGCAGTTCCATCAGCACGCGGTTCTTCAGCGCGAGCAATTGCTGCAGGCTCGACGGCCGCGGCTGCGACGCACCCGCGACGGGCGCTGCTGCAGACGGTTCGTGCATCCCTTGAGCTGCACCGCCCGGTCCGGACTGCATCACGGCTTCGCTCGCGGACGACGGTGCAGACTGGATCGCGCCGTTCCACACGTGCGGCCCGCTTGCGCCGGCCGCAGCCGCGGGCGACTGGACGGATTCGACCGTCGACGCGCCATGCGCGGCGGACGCGCCGCTCGAAGCCGACGCTCCTGCCGCCACCCCGGCTGCGACCGTGACGCTCGCCCCGCTGACCGGCGCCGTATGCGCGGCCGATACGGCCGGCGCGGCTTGCACGGCCGACCCAGGATGCGGCGCCGACGCGCCATGCTGCGTGACCGCCGCCGTGCTCGACACGGCAACCGGCGCGGACGCAGCCGACGCCCCCGACGCAGCAGCCGGCACGAGCGCCGCGCCGGTCGCATCGAGCGCCGGCACCGTCAGCGTCGCGCCGACTTTCAGGCGGCTCGGGTCGTGCTTCATGAACGCCTGCGGATTGGCGTCGAACAGCGCGCGGCCGGCGCGCGCGAGCACGCCCGGATCGTGCGATTGCGTCGCGGCTTTCGCGAGGTCGTTCAACGATTGGCCCGGCTGGACCGTCACGTTGAGCGGCGCGGCACCGCCGGCGGCGGACGCCGGCAGCTCGCCGGAACCGGCCGCCCAGGCCGAAGCGGCCGCGCCGAGCGCCAGGATCGCCAGCGCGCCACGCACGGCGCGCGCCAGACGGGACTGACGCGGAAACAAGGAAATTCGGGACATCGTAGGCTCTATCGCCGCGCGCGGGCGCGGCTCGGATTCGCGTAGGGAAGCGTCAATAAAGTCGCCGCAGAAATGCAAAAGCGTCGCGCAGAACGCGACGCTTTGGGCGGCTCTGCGCGTCGTAACCGCATAGTTTACTTCACACGATCGCGTTCCGGCCGAATTCGTCGCCTGCGGATGCGGCCGTCCGCGCCTGCGCCGCGACCTTACGGCCGACCGCGTCGGGCCGTCGGTGCGCGAATCGCGCGAAGGCATCGCCGATCCGGGCACTGAATCGCACGCGCCGGTTTTGTCAAAAGAGGATCATCAATCGATGAAAAACCGGACGACGGCATCGGGTTCCGGAATTCGGCCCCTCCTTGTACTTCGCGTCGCATCGATTCCTCGTGCCAAAGGATGGCGATGCAGGAAAAGCCCCGGCCGCGCGAGCGGTTCGGGACTTCCGCGCAATGGGCGGTCCGCACAAGACCTGACGCCGGACAAAAAAAACGCCTGCCACCCCGCGAAGGGCTGGCAGGCGTTTCGCGTCACGCGCGCACTGCGCGCGGCGCGGCCCGACTTACTTGTCGAGCAGGATGCGCAGCATGCGGCGCAGCGGCTCGGCCGCGCCCCACAGCAGCTGGTCGCCGACCGTGAACGCCGACAGGTATTCGCCACCCATCGCGAGCTTGCGCAGGCGACCGACCGGCACCGTCAGCGTGCCGGTGATCTTCGCCGGCGACAGGTCGCGCATCGACGCTTCGCGCTCGTTCGGCACGACCTTCACCCAGTCGTTCGCCGACGCGAGGATGCCGTTGATTTCGTCGAGCGGGACGTCCTTCTTCAGCTTGATCGTCAGCGCCTGCGAGTGGCAGCGCATTGCGCCGATCCGCACGCACAGGCCGTCGACCGGGATCGAACCCGGCTCGCCCATGGCCGGCTTGCCGAGGATCTTGTTGGTTTCCGCGCCGCCCTTCCACTCTTCCTTGGACATCCCGTTGCCGAGATCCTTGTCGATCCACGGGATCAGCGAGCCGGCGAGCGGCACGCCGAAGTGGCTCGTCGGCATCGCGTCGCTGTTCATCGTCGCGAGCACGCGGCGGTCGATGTCGAGAATCGCGGAAGCCGGATCGGCGAGTTGTTCCTGCACCGAACCGTGCAGCGTGCCCATCTGCGACAGCAGTTCACGCATGTTCTGCGCGCCCGCGCCCGATGCGGCCTGGTAGGTCATCGCCGTCATCCAGTCGACGAGGTTCTCGCGGAACAGGCCGCCGAGCGCCATCAGCATCAGGCTGACCGTGCAGTTGCCGCCGACGAAGTTCTTCGTGCCCTTGACGAGCGCGTCCTTGATCACGTCGAGGTTGACCGGATCGAGGATGATGACCGCGTCGTCGTTCATCCGCAGCGACGAGGCCGCATCGATCCAGTAGCCGTTCCAGCCGGCCGCGCGCAGCTTCGGGAACACGTCGTTCGTGTAGTCGCCGCCCTGGCACGTGATGATCACGTCGCACTTCTTCAGCTCGTCGACGTTGGTCGCGTCCTTGAGCGTAGTCTCGTTTTTCGCGAACGACGGCGCCTTGCCGCCCGTGTTGCTGGTGCTGAAAAACACCGGTTCGATCAGGTCGAAATCACCTTCTTCCTGCATGCGCTGCATCAGCACGCTGCCGACCATGCCGCGCCAACCTACGAGACCTACGTTCATGACTAACCCTTTGCTTGAATGGAGCTTCCCCGCCATTTCCGTCCCCGCGTGACCGCGCGGGGAAACAGGCGGGCACGACGGCGATCAGCGTTTAATGATCGTTTTCGTGGTAATGGTTTTCGTGATGACGATGGCGCGCGTACCCACACGGGCAGTGTTGCCGTGGAGTTTCAGGACCGGGGAGATCAGGGAAATCAGCGCCATCGTTCGAGTCTACACAAAGCCGGTTGCCCGCACAACGGCCAACCGCGCGCGAACCGGCCGATTTCGCGGCCCGTTCGCGCCCTTTTCCATCTTGACTGCCTGTTGCCTTGCTGCGCGCTTACAGCGCGGCGACCACCGCGTCGCCCATCGCCGCCGTGCCGACCTGCTGGCAGCCCGGCGTCGCGATGTCGCCGGTGCGATAGCCTTGTTCGAGCACCGTTTTCACGGCGCGCTCGATGCGATCGGCCTGCTCCGCGCGATTCAGCGAGTAGCGCAGCAGCATCGCGGCCGACAGGATCGTCGCCAGCGGATTCGCGATGCCCTTGCCCGCGATGTCCGGCGCCGAACCGTGCGACGGCTCATACAGACCCTTGTTGTTCTTGTCGAGCGACGCCGACGGCAGCATGCCGATCGAGCCCGTCAGCATCGACGCTTCATCCGACAGGATGTCGCCGAACATGTTGCCGGTCACGATCACGTCGAACTGCTTCGGCGCCTTCGCGAGCTGCATCGCCGCGTTGTCGACGTACATGTGCGACAGCTCGACGTCCGCGTATTCCTTCGACACGTCGATCATGATGTCGCGCCAGAACTGCGACGTCTCCAGCACGTTCGACTTGTCGACGGACAGCAGCTTCTTCGCGCGCTTTTGCGCGGCCTGGAACGCGACGTGTGCGATGCGGCGCACTTCCGGTTCCGAGTAGCGCATCGTGTCGAAGCCTTCGCGCGCGCCGGCGAACGGGCCGTCCGGTGCCGCGCGCACGCCACGCGGCTGGCCGAAGTAGATGTCGCCGTTCAGTTCGCGCACGATCAGGATGTCGAGGCCCGCGACCAGTTCCGGCTTCAGCGGCGACGCATCGACGAGCTGCGGATAGCAGATCGCCGGACGGAAGTTCGCGAACAGCTCGAGATGCTTGCGCAGCCCGAGGATCGCCTGCTCGGGGCGCAGCGCGCGCTCGAGCGAGTCGTACTTCCAGTCGCCGACCGAGCCGAACAGGATCGCGTCGGCTTCCTTCGCGAGTTTCAGCGTCGCGTCCGGCAGCGGATGACCGCTCGCCTCGTAGCCCGCGCCGCCAACCGGCGCCTGCTCGAGCTCGAACTTCTCGTCGAGGGCGTTCAGCACCTTGACCGCTTCGTTGACGATTTCCGGACCGATGCCGTCGCCGGGCAGCACTGCAATCTTCATGCGTTATTCCTGACTGGATAGGTATGGGTGGCAGGTCGGCGGGCGCGCGTCATGCGCGCCCGCCCGGAGGCAATCTCAGCCGACCAGCTTGTTGTTGAGCCACGGCTGCTTCGCGAGCCGCTCGGCTTCGAACTGGCGGATCTTGTCCGCGTGGCGCAGCGTGAGGCCGATGTCGTCGAAACCGTTCAGCAGGCAATACTTGCGGAACGCGGTGATGTCGAACGCATACTCGCGGCCGTCGCCCGTGCGCACGACCTGCGCATCGAGGTCGATCGTCAGCTGATAGCCGTTGAACGCATACGTGTCGTTGAACAGGTGATCGACCTGCTGCTCGGTCAGCACGATCGGCAGCAGCCCGTTCTTGTAGCAGTTGTTGAAGAAGATGTCGGCGAAGCTCGGCGCGATGATCGCGCGGAAGCCGTACTGCTGCAGCGCCCACGGCGCGTGCTCGCGCGAGCTGCCGCAGCCGAAGTTCTTGCGTGCCAGCAGCACCGATGCGCCCTGGTAGCGCGGCTGGTTCAGCACGAAGTCCGGGTTCAGCGGGCGCTTCGAGTTGTCCTGGCCCGGCTCGCCGTGGTCGAGGTAACGCCATTCGTCGAACGCGTTCGGACCGAAGCCCGTGCGCTTGATCGACTTCAGGAACTGCTTCGGGATGATCGCGTCGGTGTCGACGTTCTCGCGATCGAGCGGCGCCACGACGCCGGTATGTACAGTGAATTTTTCCATGATCCGTCTACCCGGTTGGAGGGCCGGCAGTCAGCCGGCGCACATCGACAAATTCTCGGTGGGCGTCAGTCCGCGGCGCGCTGCAGCGCATTGCCGGCGGCGTTGACGTCCTGACCGAAGCCTCGGACGGTATTGCAGCCCGCGAGGCCGAAGCCCAGCCCCGCGAGCGCCAGCGCGGCCACCAGCCGCGCGATGAGCTTCGATGCCGTCACGCGTTACCCCAGCTGGCGAATGTCGACGAAATGGCCTTCGATCGCCGCCGCCGCCGCCATCGCGGGGCTCACGAGGTGCGTGCGACCGCCCGCGCCTTGCCGGCCTTCGAAGTTGCGGTTCGACGTCGACGCGCAGCGCTCGCCCGGCTCGAGCCGGTCGGCGTTCATCGCGAGGCACATCGAGCAGCCCGGCTCGCGCCATTCGAAGCCCGCGTCGGTGAACACCTTGTCGAGCCCTTCGCGCTCGGCCTGCGCCTTCACGAGGCCCGAGCCCGGCACGACCATCGCGAGCCGCACGTTCGACGCAATGCGGCGGTTCAGCTTCTTCACGACGTAGGCGGCCGCGCGGATATCTTCGATGCGCGCGTTCGTGCACGAACCGATGAAGATCTTGTCGACCTTGATCGACTCGATCGGCGTGTTCGGCTCGAGCGCCATGTAGGCCAGCGCGCGTTCCATCGCGTCGCGCTTGACCGGATCCTTCTCGCGCTCGGGGTCCGGCACGCGACCGTCGATCGACGTGACCATTTCCGGCGACGTGCCCCACGTGACCTGCGGGACGATCTCGGCCGCGTTCAGCTCGACGACGCGGTCGAACTGCGCGCCTTCGTCGGACTTGAACTCGCGCCAGTACTCGACGGCCTGGTTCCATTCCGCGCCGGTCGGCACGAACGGACGACCCTTCAGGTAATCGATCGTCGTGTCGTCGACCGCGACCATGCCCGCACGCGCGCCGGCTTCGATCGCCATGTTGCAGACGGTCATCCGGCCTTCCATCGTCAGCGCGCGGATCGTCGAGCCGCCGAATTCGATCGCGTAGCCCGTGCCGCCGGCCGTGCCGATCTTGCCGATGATCGCGAGCACGATGTCCTTCGCGGTACAGCCGCGCGGCAGCGTGCCCTCGACCTTCACGAGCATGTTCTTGCTCTTTTTCTGCAGCAAGGTTTGCGTCGCGAGCACGTGCTCGACTTCCGACGTGCCGATGCCGTGCGCGAGCGCGCCGAACGCACCGTGCGTCGACGTGTGCGAGTCGCCGCAGACGATCGTCATGCCCGGCAGCGTCGCGCCCTGCTCCGGCCCGATGATGTGCACGATGCCCTGACGCACGTCGTTCATCTTGAACTGCGTGATGCCGAACGCATCGCAGTTCGCGTCGAGCGTGTCGACCTGCAGCTTCGAGACCGGATCGGCGATGCCGTGGCTGCGATCCGTGGTCGGGACGTTGTGGTCCGACACGGCCAGGTTCGCGCTGATGCGCCACACCGGGCGGTGCGCGACGTTCAGCCCTTCGAACGCCTGCGGGCTCGTGACTTCGTGCAGCAGCTGACGGTCGATGTAGAGCAATGCCGTGCCGTCGTCCTCGGTGTGGACGACGTGGGTATTCCACAGTTTGTCGTAGAGAGTCTGTGCCATGGGTATGCGGGGTCGTTGTGACTACAAGCCTTGCGGATGCGGTCGATTATGCCACGCAGAACGCGCCGCGGCGCGGGCACGGCGCGAAAAAACCCATTAAAAACAGTGGTTTGGCTGGTAGTGTCAATACCTGTATCGGCATTACCAGCCAAACGGGGAACGTCAGCCGTTCGGGTATTCGCGGTTGATCAGCGCGAGCCGCAGCATGCCGAGCTGCACGCCCGCGCTGCTCAGCAGGTAGAGATCGCGACGCCGCAATGCAGGCAATTGCGCGGCGCTGTCGTAGAACACCGGCAGCGTCAGTCCGGCCGGCACCGCGGCCTGCATCCCCGCAGCGCTCGACACGCGCACGGCGAGCGACGCCTGATCCCGATGCGTGACGATGCCGACCTTGCCGAGCGCCGCGGCCGAGCCGGCCTGCCGGACGATCGCGGCGACGACGCCGTCGGGGGTCGGGATCGGGCTGCCGGCGGCCGGTGCCCGCGTCGCGATCGACGTCACGCCGGCCGTCAGTCCGTACTTCGACGCGAGCACGCTCGCGACTTCCTGCTGCGCGTAAATCGGCGCCGCGGCCTTTTGCCGAAGCTGGAACACCGCATCGGCGATCGCCTCGTTCACCGGGCCCGGGACGGGCGCGGCACCGGACGCGCCCGCGCGGCTGCCGAAGCCGAACGCGGCGATCGTGTTGATGGCGGCCGCATCGACGCCCGGCGGCGTCCATGAGAACAACGTGTCGAGCAGGTAGCCGGTCTCGTCGGCCGCGGTCGCGCGATCGTTCAGTTCGTCGGTCAGCTTGCCGAGCATCTGGCGCTGGAGTTCCGCATCGGACACGGGGGCACTGCTCGCGCGCACGGGCGCGACGGCGGCGCACGATGCAGCGAGCAGCGAAGAGGAAGCGAGGAAATGGCGGCGGGTCGTCATGGTCATGAGATTCGAGTGGAGAGCGGCAGGCGTCAGCCCTTCGGAAACGCCTGCATCGTCGCGGCGATCGCGCGGGTCAGCATCTGCGCGTACATGTCGTGCACGAGGTAGAGGCTGCGGTTGCGCGTCCACGGCTGGCCCGATTGCGGGTCGTACACGGTCGGGAGCGGCACCTCGGCGACGGCGGCCGCCTTCATGCCCGCCTGCTGCGAGGTCTGGATGCAGCGCTTCGCATGGTCGCGATGGCCGACCACCGCGACGGTGCCCATCGCAGCCGCACCGCCCGCACGCGTAACCGCCTCGGCCGCGACGCCGGCCGTGCTCAGGTACACGATCGTGCCGTCGCTCGCGATCACCGGTTCGACCGACGACAGCACGTCGGCGCCCATCCCGTATTTCGACACGAGAAAGCGCGCGATTTCCCACTGCGCGTAGACCTTGACCGGCTTCAGCTGGCGGATGCGGTACACGACGTCCGCGAGCGCTTCGTTGACGGGCCCCGGATCGGGCAGCGCGGACTGGTTGCCGCCCGTGCTCGACGTGTTGCCGCTCGCGGCGTTCGGGCGATTGCCGAAGCTGTACGCGACGATCGCGCCGATCTGCGCGGCCGGCACCGTCGGCAGGTCCCAGGTGAAGCCGACATCGGTCAGCGCGGGCAGGATCGCGTCGACCGTCGCCGCATCGCCGAGCTGCGCGTTCAGCTTCGCGGACATCTGCGCGGCCAGCGCCGCATCGGTGAGCGGCGCCGATGCGACGTCGTCGCCACCGCATGCGCTCAATAGCGGCGCCGCTGCGATGCCGGGTGCGGCGGCAAGGAATTTTCTGCGTGAAGCAGTCGATGCATTCGAATTCATAAGAAATGCGAAACAATGCGAATCGCATGCGGCGGCATGGCGCGGCGGTGCAATTCGCGGGGTCACGGGAAATGGCAATCTGGCGAATCGCGGAGATCCGCGACGGGCGGCAGCGTCGAAGCGTGAAACGCAGCACGACGCTCCGTCGATTGACGATGCGCGATCGTAGTGCGCGTTTATTAAATTGCGGTGAAGCTGTCGCACGCATGCCGACGATCGCCGCGCCGTTTCACCGGCGGACCGATTCGTTTCATCGGTGGTGAGATCGTGTGCCGCCGTTTCATCGATGGCGCGCGACGCGATTCGCAGGCAGGGTCGCGCACCGCCGGCCGAGCTGCGGATTTCGCGCTACGATGGTGCAACCCGCATGCCCTCGTTCCCACGATCCGCACCCCGGAGCCCACGACGATGAAGCTCGGCATCAACGAATCGCTCGCCCGCCTCGACGATGAAGGCACGCTGTTCACCACGCTGTTTCGACACGGCACGCTCGACATCGAGCTGTACCGGCCGCGCGGCGAGGATCTGCAGACGCCGCACACGCGCGACGAGGTCTACGTGATCGCCGCCGGCACGTCGCGGTTCGTCGTGGACGGACGCGAATGCGGCGTCGCGACGGGCGACGTGCTGTTCGTCCCCGCATTCGCGTCGCACCGCTTCGTCGGCTTCTCCGACGACTTCTCGGCCTGGGTGTTCTTCTACGGCCCGGAAGGCGGCGAAGGTGGAGAACGCGGCGCATGACGTCCGGCGGGCACCACACTTCCCGCACGATCTCCTAGACTGTCTATTCGCAACGGGCGGCGCGCGACCGCCCTTCCCGCCATCACGATGCTGGCATCGCCCGACGCATCGACCGGACAGGAGCACTGCATGCGATACGAACTCTATTACTGGCCCGAAATCCAGGGCCGCGGCGAGTACGTGCGGCTCGCGCTCGAAGCGGCCGAGGCCGACTACGTCGACGTCGCGCGCGAATCGGGGCGCGGCATGGGCGTGTCGGCGATGATGCGGCTGATGGACAGCACGAAGGCCGAATGCGTGCCGTTCGCGCCGCCGTTCCTGAAGGCCGGCGACATGGTCGTCGGGCAGGCCGCGAACATCCTGCTGTTTCTCGGCGCGCGGCTCGGGCTCGCGCCCGACGACGAAGCCGGCCGGCTGTGGGTGCATCAGCTTCAGTTGACCGTCGCCGATTTCGTCACCGAGATCCACGACACGCATCACCCGATCGGCAGCGGCCTTTACTACGAGGACCAGAAGGCCGAAGCCGCCGAGCGAGCGGCAGATTTTCTCGAACACCGGCTGCCGAAATTCCTCGGCTACTTCGATCGCGTGCTCGCGCAGAATCCGCACAAAGGCGGGCACATCGCCGGCAGCGCGCTCAGTTACGTGGATCTGTCGATCTTCCAGCTGATCGAAGGCCTGCGCTACGCGTTCCCGAAGGCGATGAAGCGCGAGGAACGCAAGGTCGCGGGGCTCGTCGGGCTGCACGACCGCGTCGCGGCGCATCCGCCCGTCGCGCGCTATCTCGAGTCGGAACGCCGCATCCCGTTCAACGACATGGGCATCTTCCGGCACTACCCGGAGCTGGACAAGTAGCGGAGCCACGCCTCCCGCGTGGGTGGATTTCATGAAGGCGCAGCGGCAGCACGCGCGCTGAACGCGTGCTGCCGCTGCGCGTCGTCACGCCTGCTTCACCGGAGCCGGCCGCGTTGCGCGAGCCGGCCCCGTCGCCGCGCATGCGCCGCGTCACGCTCAGTGCGGCTGACCGTGCCGCGCGACCGCCGCAGCGACGGCCTCGACCGAGCGCGTGAGCCACGGCCCGATCTCCATCTCCTCGTAGCGCACGAGCCGGCTCTTGCGCACGCGACGATACGCCCACCAGATCGCGACGAACAGCGGGATCCACACATAGATCGACAGCACTTCCATCCAGTCGACGCGGGCGGCGAAGAACGCCTGGTAATCCTGCCCGAGCGAGATCACGATGCAGATCGCGATCGCGAACAGCGGCCCGAACGGGAACCACTTCGCGCGATACGGCAGCTGCTCGAGCCGGTAGCCCTGTTTCAGAAAGCCCTTGCGGAACCGGTAGTGGCAAACGGCGATGCCGAGCCACGCGATGAAGCCGGTGATGCCGACCGTATTGAGCAGCCACAGATAGATGCTCTGGTTGTTGGTCAGCGACGTGAGGAAGCACAGCCCGCCCACCGCCATCGTCGCGTACAGCGCGTTGCGCGGCACGCCGCCCGGCGACAGCGTCGCGAACATCGCGGGCGCACGGCCTTCCGCCGCGAGGTTGTACAGCATCCGCGTGGCCGCATACGTGCCCGAGTTGCCGGCCGACAGCACGGCCGTCAGGATCACGAGGTTCATCGCGCCCGCGGCGAGCGGAAAGCCCGCATGGCTGAACACGAGCGTGAACGGGCTGACGCCTATATCGGTCACGTCGCTCTTGAGCAGGTTCGGATCGGTGTACGGCACCAGCAGGCCGATCACGAAGATCGCGAGCACGTAGAACAGCATGATGCGCCAGAAGATCTGCTTCACCGCGCGCGGGATCGTCTTGCGCGGGTTTTCCGATTCGCCCGCCGTGATCCCGACCAGCTCGGTTCCGAGGAACGAGAAGCCCGCGATCAGCGCGACGCTCATCATCGCATGCACGCCGCCCACGAACGGCGCGTCGCCGGTCCTGAAGTTGCGCCAGCCGACCGGCTGCCCGTTGCCGAGCAGGCCGGCCGCTATCAGCAAGCCCGCCGCGATGAACGCGATCACGGTGACGACCTTGATCAGCGAGAACCAGTATTCGGATTCCCCGAAACCGCGCACGGACAGCGTGTTCAGCAGGAAGATCAGTACCAGGAACCCGGCGCCCCACCACACGCCCGGCACCGCCGGAAACCAGTAGCGCATCACGATCTGCGCGGCGACCAGCTCGATCGCGATCGTCACGGCCCAGCTGTACCAGTAGGTCCAGCCGAGCGCGACGCCGAAGCCTTCGTCGACATACTTTTCGCCGTAGATCGCGAACGAGCCCGACACCGGCATCAGCGCGGCCATCTCGCCGAGCCCGGTGACGACGAAGTAGACCATCAGCCCGATCGCGATATACGCGGCGATCGCCCCGCCCGGCCCCGCCTGCGCGACCGACGCGCCCGACGCGACGAACAACCCCGTGCCGATCGAGCCGCCGATCGCGATCATCGCGATGTGGCGGCTCTGCAGCCGGCGCTTGAGCGCCGTTCCGGACGGCGCGGCCGTCTGCGCTGCCGCTTGCAAAGCATCCATAGTGTTCACCCTGTTGGATTCGGGCCGCTCGAATTGATTCGGAATACCAATCGATCGGCCCGGTTATTCGCGTCAAAAAACGGTCCTGCCGCCGGGTCGCGCGTCCGATGCCGGTGGCCCGGACGCGCACGGCCGCGTCAGACGACGCTGCGCTTGATCGCCTGCAGCTCGGCCGTCGTCACGATCTTCTCGATCCGGAACCGCGGGCTTTCCAGCCACGCGTTCGCGATCCGCCGGTATTCGTCGAGATCCTCGCACGCGAGCCGCACGAGAAAATCGAACGTGCCGCTGACGAGCCAGCAATCGAGCACGGCCGGATTGGCCCGCATCTCGTCCTCGAACGGCGCCTGCGAACGCCCGTGGTCGGCCAGCACGATCTGCGCGATCACGACGATCGGCTTGGTCGCGCGCGGCGCCTTGATCACCGCGCGGTAGCCTTCGATCACGCCGAGCGCCTCGAGCCGTTCCACGCGCGCCTGGCAGGGCCTCGGCGTGAGGTTCACGAGCTCGGACAGCTTCCGGTAGGAAATCCGCCCGTCGGTACGCAGGATGTCGAGGATCCGGAGATCGATCTTGTCGAGCTGCATCTTCTTGTCAGTCATCCGCGTTCGCTCCGGTCGGGTCGTGGCTGGTGCGCGGAGCGTCTCCTCCGGTTCCGCGCGGGGGCCACATTATCCGGCCGAAGCGGCCGCGCGCCAATCGGCTAGAACCGCAGCGACAGGCAGGTCAGGCCGCCGTCCATCTTGCGGAACTCGCTCGTGTCGATCACGTGCAGCGGCATCCCGAGCGACTGAATCGCGTCGTGCACGCGCGGATAGCCGGCCGGCGTGATCAGCGTGCCGTTCACGCGCAGCGTGTTGCCGGCGTATTCGTCGGCGGCCGAGATCGCGATGCGGCGATAGTCGGCGAACGCCGGATGCGCAGCCAGCGCCTCGGTCACGAGCAGCGTGTCGTCGCCGAGCGCGTTGACGACCGATTTCAGATGCAGCCCCGCGCCGACCGGCACCGCGACGACCGAATAGCCGTAGCGCGCCACCAGCGACTCGAATGCGGCGATGCCCTCGGCATCGGTGCGGCCCGTCAGGCCGATGTAGAAGCGCTTGCCGACCTGCATCACGTCGCCGCCGTCGAGACGGCCTTCCTGCATCGGCAGCAGGTCGCGATGCGCGGCGAGCGCCGCTTCGATGTGCACCGTCTCGCCGCGCCGCGCGGGTGCGCCGGGACGCGTGATCACCGCGAATTCGGGCGTGACGACGGCGACGTCCTCGACGAAGTGCGAATCGGGAAACGCGTCCAGCGGCGGCAGCTCGGTCAGCTCGACGCCGAGCCCGCGCAGCGCGTCGCAGTACGCGTGGAACTGCGTGAGCGTCTTGTCGTAGTCGGGCGCGCCGAGCGCGGCGGTGGTGAGACCCGCGCCGCAGGACGGCGCGGGACGGCGAACGATCGCTTGCGTGAATTGCATCGACTCCTCCATGGTCACGCTGCCCCCGTGCGGCGCACGGGGCAGCTGCGTTGTGTCCGGACCATTATCGGAAGCCAAATTGCGCAATTCGCGTCGAATTCGGGCGCGCCCGCAGCCGATCGCGTCGAATTGCAGGCAGGATGCAGCCGATTCGGCAGACGGCCGACGGGCGCGGCGCAAACGGCCGTTCCGCGCGGTGCGGATGCGGCCGATGCATGCGGCGTCCGTCATGCGCCGACGGGCGCGAACCCCATTTGCGCACGGCCCAGCGGCGTGAGATCGCCCTCGCCGCCGCGTCCGTCGAAGTCGATCTCGAAATGATCGGCCGGGAAATCCGGCGGGCTGTCGCCGCGCAGGAACGCGAGCCGCTGGCGCTGCAGGTACGCGTCGTTCTTCGCGCACCCGGGCGCGGCCGGGATGTACATCACGTTGCTGTCGCCGCTGCCGCGATGCGCATCCTCGACCGCATGCACGACGTCGCCGTGCCAGAACACCGCGTCGCCCGGCTCCATGTGCGGGATCGGCACCAGCGCGTCGAGCAGCAGCGCGTGCCATGCGGGCAGGATCGACAGCGCGCGGCCCGGACGCGCGCCGCACAGGTCGTCGTCGGCGACGTCGTCCTGCAGCGCGCGCAGCACGACATACGCCATCGCGTTCGCGACCGGAATCAGCTGCAGGGTGCCGTCGCCGGGCCCCTGCGGCGTCAGCGCGGTCCAGCCCTGGAACGTGCGGAACATCGAGCACACGGCCGGCGACGGGATCTCCTCGACGTCGGGGCGGAACGCCGCGTCGAACGGATCGTAAGCGCGCCAGCGGCCGGCCAGCACGTGACGATAGACCTGCCGGAAATTCGCGCCGAGCCAGCGTTCGACAGAGCCGCCGTCGACATGCGGCGACAGCCCGAGCGACGTCGAACCCGGCGGCCGGCGGCGGATCCGGTCGGCGTAGGCCGGCACCTGGTCCGGGTCGAAATGCCTGCGCGCGCCGTCGGCATGACGCCACAGGCGGTTCAGGAACACGCGCGCCTGCGTGAGGGCCGGCGACTGCCGCGCGGCCACCTGCGGCTTCGACCAGTAGACGCCGTAGATCTGCGGCTTGCCCGATGCGAGATTGCCGAAGTAGCGGTCCTCGGCGCGTGCATGCAGCCGCTCGGCGAAGCGGTTCGCATCCAGATAGGCGCCGATCTCGTCGTTCCAGTCGCGCGCCTGCTGCGCGTCGAACACGCCGCGGATCACCGCGGCGCCGTGCGTGCGGATCGCGGCGATCGCCTGCGGATCGACGGTGCCGTTCGCGATATCCGCGAATCGCAATACCGGGATCACGTCGCGGCCGTGCGCGTGCGCGCGACGGATCGCGTCGACCTGCCGCGCGATATCGCCCTCCAGTTCGCGGAACGTGGCCGCGTAACCGGGCAGATCGGTGCGCAGCGCCCTTTTCGCCATGCGGATCGCAACCGGCAGATCGTCAATCGTCAGGTGCATCGTCGTCTCCTCGCTGAATCGTGTGGTGATGAGCATTCAGCGTACGGCGGACGCATCGCCGCCATCGACACTATCCGGCCAACTATCGATACAATCCTGACAAACCGCTCGCTACTCCGGACGATGGCAGACCACGCACAGCTTGTTGCCGTCCGGGTCGCGGAAATACGCGCCGTAGTAGTCGGGGTGATAGTGCGGCCGCAGGCCCGGCGGCCCTTCGCAGGCGCCGCCCTGCTGCAGCGCGAGCGCGTGGCAGCGGTCGACCTGCGCACGCGTCGGCGCGTCGAATGCGATCGTATGGCCGTTGCCGGGTTCGGGCGCGCGGCCGTCGAGCGGCCGGCCGAAGAAGAACAGCGGCCGGTCGGTGTCGGCCGGCATCCAGCCCGACCAGCCGTCCGGCTCGCTGAACTTCAGCCGCAGCCCGAGTTCCGCGAACAGCGGCGCGTAGAAGTCGTACGCGCGCGCGGTATCGCTGACGCCCACGCAAACATGTGAAAACATGGCATCGCTCCGTCGTGACGATCGATCACGATCATGCCACGGCGCGCTGCCCGCCCTCGCCCGGAGGCCGCGATGAAACCGCAGTACGAGCACGTGACGTTCGCCCCCGGCTGTTCGATCCGCGTGTACCACCGCCAGCTCGCACGCATTCCGTTCGAATGGCACCGTCATCCCGAGTACGAACTGACGCTGACGCTGAACAGCCGCGGCCAGCGCTTCATCGGCGATCACGTCGCGCGCTATGCGGACGACGATCTGGTGCTCGTGCCGCCCAACCTGCCGCATACGTGGTCGTCGAATGCGCGCATCGATCGCGCGGCGCCGGAAGTCGCGCTCGTCGTCTGGTTCGACGGTGACTGGGCACGACGCGTGGCCGACTGCTGCCCCGAGTACGCGCCGCTGCGCTCGCTGCTGCGGCGCGCGGCGCCCGGCCTCGCATTCGACGCCGATACGGCCCGTGCGATGCGCGCGCGGCTGCCGCAGTTGCTCGACCCTTCGCCGCGCATTCGCCTCGCGGCCGCACTCGACACGCTCACCGATCTCGCGGACGCCGGCGGCGAACCGCTCGCCACCGCGCAGGCCTACGATCAACCCGATGCAGCGTCGCCGTCCGCGAACGCCGCCGCGCCCGAAGCCGAGCGGCTCGATCGCGTGCTCGACGCGATCGACCGGCAGTTCCACGAGCCGCTGCGCGTCGATGCGCTCGCGGCCGTCGCGCACATGTCCGAACGCACGCTGCAGCGGTTGTTCGTACGGCACCTCGGCGAAAGCGTCGGCCGCTACGTGCAGCGGCTGCGGCTCGCGCATGCGTGCCGCCATCTGGTCGGCACCGACTGGCCGATCGCGACGGTCGCCGCGCGCTGCGGCATTCCGAACGCCGCGAACTTCAACCGCCAGTTCCTCGCCGCGCGCGGGATGACGCCCGGAGCATACCGGCAGTTCTTCGCGCAATACGGCCACGCGCCCGACAGCGACACCGACTCGCCGCCGCTCGACGCACGCCCGCCGTCGCTGGAACGCCGCGCCGGCTCGGGCCAGCGTCGGCCGCGCAAATGAAAACACCCCGGCGGGATGTCCCACCGGGGTGTCGGGGCGTTGCGGTTGCCGGACGCGAGCGGCCTTGCGGCCGTTCGCGCCGCGCACGACTTAACGTGCGTTGATCGGCTTCGCTTCGCGCGGCGTGTCGCCGATGAACAGCTGACGCGGACGGCCGATCTTCTGTTCCGGATCCGCGATCATTTCGTTCCACTGTGCGATCCAGCCAACCGTACGTGCCATCGCGAAGATACACGTGAACATCGACGTCGGGATGCCCAGCGCGCGCTGGACGATACCCGAGTAGAAGTCGACGTTCGGGTACAGCTTGCGCGACACGAAGTATTCGTCTTCCAGCGCGATCTTCTCGAGCTGCATCGCGAGCTTGAACAGCGGGTCGTCGTGCAGGCCGAGTTCGTTCAGCACTTCGTAGCACGTTTCGCGCATCAGCTTCGCACGCGGGTCGTAGTTCTTGTACACGCGGTGACCGAAGCCCATCAGCTTCACGCCCGAATTCTTGTCCTTCACCTGCTTGATGAATTCGGGGATGTTGTCCGGCGAACCGATCTGCTCGAGCATGTTCAGCGCGGCTTCGTTCGCACCACCGTGCGCCGGGCCCCACAGACACGCGATACCGGCCGCGATACACGCGAACGGGTTCGCGCCCGACGAGCCGGCCAGGCGGACCGTCGACGTCGATGCGTTCTGCTCGTGGTCGGCGTGCAGAATCAGGATGCGGTCGAGTGCGCGGACGAGCACGTCGTTGACCTTGTACTCTTCGCACGGGTTCGAGAACATCATGTGCATGAAGTTCGCGCTGTACGACAGCGAGTTCTTCGGATACACGAACGGCTGGCCGATGCTGTACTTGTACGCCATCGCGACGAGCGTCGGCAGCTTCGCGATCATGCGGATCGCCGACACTTCGCGGTGACGCGGGTCGTTGATGTCGAGCGAGTCGTGGTAGAACGCGGACAGCGCGCCGACCGCGGCGACCAGGATCGCCATCGGGTGCGCGTCGCGGCGGAAGCCACGGAAGAAGAAGTGCATCTGCTCGTGCACCATCGTGTGCTTCGTGACGGTGTCGACGAATTCCTTCTTTTGCGCCGCGTTCGGCAGCTCGCCCTTCAGCAGCAGGTAGCAGGACTCGAGGAAGTCGGCGTTCTGCGCGAGGTTGTCGATCGGGTAGCCGCGGTACAGCAGTTCGCCCTTGTCGCCGTCGATGTACGTGATCGCCGAATTACAAGCTGCCGTCGACATGAAGCCCGGGTCGTACGTGAACTTGCCGGTCTGGCCGTACAGCTTGCGGATGTCGATCACGTCCGGGCCCATCGTGCCCTTGTAGATCGGCAGTTCGACGCTCGGCGAGTTGTCGCTGAACGATAGCGTGGCTTTAACATCAGACGGAGTCATGGCACATCCTCAATCGAAAATAGAAACGGGATTCGATAACGGGCACAGCGCGTTACACCTTGGCGTTACACGTTGCGCAGCATCTCCAACAGCCGGTGAATGTCCTGGCTGTCTAGGTCGCCCTCTGGTTCCTTGCGCGCGAGGAGCAAGTCCATCAGGTCGTTGTCGCTCAGATCGAGCAGGCGCGACAACGCGCCTACGTCTGCATCGGTGAGGTCATGCTCGTATCTGCTGAAGAAACGCTCGAATACGATGTCGTTTTCCAGCAGACCCCGCCGCGCGCGCCAGCGGAGGCGCGCGCGACGGTGCGGGTCGGATTGATGCGATTCGTCGCTCATCAAACTTTAAACCGCGCGGCGAACCATCAGTTCCTTGATCTTGCCGATCGCCTTCGTCGGGTTCAGGCCCTTCGGGCAAACGTCGACGCAGTTCATGATCGTGTGGCAACGGAACAGACGGTACGGGTCTTC
Source organism: Burkholderia sp. BCC1988 (assembly GCF_905339895.1). Classification (NCBI taxonomy): domain Bacteria; kingdom Pseudomonadati; phylum Pseudomonadota; class Betaproteobacteria; order Burkholderiales; family Burkholderiaceae; genus Burkholderia; species Burkholderia sp. BCC1988. The sequence continues at coordinate 152,979 of NZ_CAJPHA010000010.1, read as the reverse complement.
CAGGTTGTCGAGACGCTCGCCGGTGGCGGTGTCGCGGCTATCCGCGATGAAGCGGTAAGCCTGCAGCAGGCCGGCCGGGCCGACGAACTTGTCCGGGTTCCACCAGAAGCTCGGGCACGACGTCGAGCAGCTTGCGCACAGAATGCACTCGTACACGCCGTCGAGCTCGTCGCGTTCTTCCGGCGACTGGAGGCGTTCCTTCTCCGGCGGCGGCGCGTCGTTGATCAGGTACGGCTTGATCGAGTGATACTGGTTGAAGAAGTGCGTCATGTCGACGATCAGGTCGCGCACGACGGGCAGGCCCGGCAGCGGGCGCAGCACGATCTTCTGCGGCAGGTCGTTCAGGTTCGTCAGGCACGCGAGACCGTTCTTGCCGTTGATGTTCATCGCGTCCGAACCGCACACGCCTTCGCGGCACGAACGGCGGAACGACAGCGTCTCGTCGACGGCCTTCAGCTTGACCAGTGCGTCGAGCAGCATGCGCTCATGCTGGATCTCGAGCTCGTACGTCTGCATGCGCGGTGCCGCGTCCTTGTCCGGATCGTAGCGGTAGACTTCAAAAATGCGTTTTGCCATTTCGGATTCCTTTGACTCGGCTTAGAACGTGCGCGGCTTCGGCGGCACGGAGTCGACCGTCAGCGGCTTCATTTGAACCGGCTTGTAGTCGAGGCGATCGCCTTCGCTGTACCACAGCGTGTGGCGCAGCCAGTTGTCGTCGTCGCGGTGTTCGTAATCGCTGTGCGCGTGCGCGCCGCGGCTTTCCTTGCGCGCTTCCGCCGACACCATCGTCGCGCGGGCGACTTCGATCAGGTTCTCCAGCTCGAGCGCTTCGACGCGCGCGGTGTTGAACACCTTCGACTTGTCCTTCAGGTGGATGTTTTCCACGCGGGCCTTCAGGCCGGCCATCTGGTCGACGCCTTCCTTCAGCAGCGCCGACGTGCGGAACACGCCTGCGTGCTTCTGCATCGTCGCGCGGATGTCGTTCGCGACGTCCTGCGTGTACTCGCCCGAGCTCGACTTGTCGAGCTTGTTCAGACGCGCCAGCGAGAATTCGCCTGCATCGGCCGGCAGCGGCTTGTGTTCCTTCTGGTTCTTCACGTGCTCGACGATGTGGTTGCCGGCCGCACGGCCGAACACCACGAGGTCCAGCAGCGAGTTCGTGCCGAGGCGGTTCGCGCCGTGCACGGACACGCACGAGCACTCGCCCACTGCGTAGAAGCCGTTGACCGGATCCTTGTGGCCGCGCGACGTGCCGACGACCTGACCGTGGATGTTGGTCGGGATGCCGCCCATCTGGTAGTGGATCGTCGGGACGACCGGGATCGGTTCCTTGATCGCGTCGACGTTCGCGAACTTCAGCGCGATTTCGCGGATCGACGGCAGACGCTTCATGATCGTCTCGGCGCCGATGTGCGACAGGTCGAGCAGCACGTGATCCTTGTTCGGACCGACGCCGCGACCTTCCTTGATTTCCTGGTCCATCGAACGCGACACGAAGTCACGCGGCGCCAGGTCCTTCAGCGTCGGTGCGTAGCGTTCCATGAAGCGCTCGCCGTTCGCGTTGCGCAGGATACCGCCTTCGCCGCGCACGCCTTCGGTGATCAGCACGCCCGCGCCGGCCACGCCGGTCGGGTGGAACTGCCAGAACTCCATGTCCTGCAGCGCGATGCCCGAGCGTGCAGCCATGCCGAGGCCGTCGCCGGTGTTGATGAACGCGTTGGTCGATGCCGCGAAGATCCGGCCTGCGCCGCCCGTCGCGAACAGCGTCGTCTTGCCTTCCATGATGTAGACGTCGCCCGTCTCCATCTCGAGGGCCGTCACGCCGAGCACGTCGCCGTCCGCGTCGCGGATCAGGTCGAGCGCCATCCATTCGACGAAGAACTGCGTCTTCGCCTCGACGTTCTGCTGGTACAGCGTGTGCAGCAGCGCGTGACCGGTACGGTCGGCGGCCGCGCATGCGCGCTGGACCGGCTTCTCGCCGTAGTTCGCGGTGTGGCCGCCGAACGGACGCTGGTAGATCGTGCCGTCCGCGTTACGGTCGAACGGCATGCCGAAGTGTTCCAGTTCGTACACGACGTTCGGTGCTTCGCGGCACATGAACTCGATCGCGTCCTGGTCGCCGAGCCAGTCGGAACCCTTGATCGTGTCGTAGAAGTGGAAGTGCCAGTTGTCTTCGCTCATGTTGCCGAGCGACGCGCCGATGCCGCCCTGTGCGGCCACCGTGTGCGAACGGGTCGGGAACACCTTCGACAGCACGCCGACCGACAGGCCCGCGCGCGACAGTTGCAGCGCTGCGCGCAAGCCCGAGCCGCCCGCGCCGACGATCACCACGTCGAACTTGCGGCGCGGCAGGGAAGTTTTGATTGCAGCCATTCTTTACACTCTCCAGAGAATCTGCGCGGCGTAGCCCGCACATGCGAGCAGCCAGACGATGGTCAGCGATTGCAGCAGCAGGCGCACACCGACGGGCTTCACGTAGTCCATCCAGATGTCGCGCACGCCGACCCATGCGTGGTAGAAGAGGGAAAGCAGCGTCACGAAGGTCGCGAGCTTCATCCATTGCGCGGAGAAGATCGATGCCCAGCCTTCGTACGAGAAGTCATGCGCGCCGAAGAACAGGACGAGCAGAATGACCGTGTAGACCGCCATGATCGTGGCGGTGACGCGCTGCGCGAGCCAGTCGCGCAGGCCGTAGTGAGCGCCGACGACGAGGCGCTTCGAGCCGATTCGGTTATTGGCTGCCATTTTCTTAGAATGCTCCGAACAGTTTGAGTGCCATGGCGATCGTCAGCGCGATCGAGACGACAAAGACGACGACGGCCGTCCGCTTGCCGCCTTCCTTCGAGACGGCGTCGTGGTTGACGTCCATCAGCAGGTGGCGAATGCCGGCGCAGAAATGGTGGAGGAACGCCCAGGACAGCGCGAGGACGATCAGCTTGACGACGATGTTGGAGAGGAAAGCCTTGAAGACTTCGAAGCTGAGCTCGGAGGTGAGGCTCTGGTCGAAGAGGAACAGCAGGAACGGCAGGAACAGGAACAGCAGCGCGCCGCTGACTCGGTGGAGAATCGACAATATCGCCGCCAGCGGCATGCGATATTTCAAGGTGATGTCGCCGATTCCGATGTTCCGGTATTCCGGCCTCGGCTTTCTTACTGCGTCAGTCATGCTAGACCCCTACTATGTTGTCACACTAATCCGCGATTTTAGCGCCTTTTTATATCGCGCTGCAGCGAAAGTCTGCTCTGGATCATTACGCGAACGGGAATATAGGCGGCCCGAAACGTGCTACGCGAAAATGCGAAACCCGCGTGCACGCTGCTTGTGCCGATCCGTCGTCAGCTCAAGTCATTCTGATAGTAATACCCGGTTGTGACATACCAGCCGCGCCGCACTTCCACCGGCCGGTCTCCGTATGTATAGGACACGCGCTCGACCGACAGCAACGGAAAACCCGCCGGCACGTGCAGCAGGTCGGCCACCGCCGGCTCCGCCGCCACCGCGCGGATCTTCTCCGTCGCGCGGATCATCCGCGTGCCGAATTCCGTCTCGAACATCGCGTAGAGCGGGCCCTTGTACTCGCTCAGCCGCTCGAACGTGAGCCCGCGGAACATCGCGCCCGGCAGCCAGATCTCGTCGAGCACCGTCACTTCGTTCTCGAACTCCAGCAGGCGACGCACCTGCACGACCGGATCGGCCGGCTTCAGGTCGAGCTGCCGCGCGATCTCGGCCGGCGCGCGCAGGCGCCGGCATTCGAGCAGGCGGCTCACGTGCGGATGCTCGGCGCCGTCGTCAGCCAGTAGCCGCAGGAAGCGGAACTGCGCGCGATCTTCATTGTGCGTCGCAACAAAAGTACCTTTGCCCTGCCGCCGGACCACGAGGTTTTCCGCGGCCAGTTCGTCGATCGCCTTGCGAACGGTGCCCTGGCTGACCTTGTAACGGGCAGCCAGCTCCACCTCGCTCGGGATGATCTCGCCCGGCTTCCATTCACCGGATTCGAGACTTTGCGTGATCAATGACTTGATCTGCTGGTATAACGGACTGAAGGTCGGCGACGGCGAAGCGGCCGGCGCAGGCGCCGGCACGGAATCGCCCGCGCCCGGCTGCCCTGGGCCGCCTGCGCCGGTCGGATTCGCGTTGTTCGCCTGGTTCGATGTCATGGCGCGCATTTCATCACAAACCGCGCTTTTTCGTCCACTCAAATTCCGCAAAACATCTGTCTTATATAAGACATATGATACCGTTTGACTTTGGGTCCATCGGCTCCTACACTCCGGGGCGAGCAAGGGTTCGCGGGTGCAAAATGCGTCCCCGGCTACGTGCCACGGCCGTCTCCAGGTTCACCGCGTCTGCCTTTCGCGAATCCTCCGCCCTGCTTCAATGCAACGCTACGCGTAACGCGCATAGAATGGCGTTTTGCCTAGCGTCCACCGCTTCACCCGTCCTGGAGATTTTCAATGGCTAAGCCCGCAAAGCGCGTTGCCGTCACCGGCGCCGCAGGTCAAATCGCTTACTCCCTGCTGTTCCGCATCGCGAACGGCGACCTGCTCGGCAAGGACCAGCCGGTCATCCTGCAACTGCTCGACCTCCCGCAAGCCCAAGCCGCCGTCAAAGGCGTCGTGATGGAACTCGACGATTGCGCGTTCCCGCTGCTCGCGGGCGTCGTGATCACCGACGATCCGAAGGTTGCATTCAAGGATGCAGACGTCGCGCTGCTGGTCGGTGCACGTCCGCGCTCGAAGGGCATGGAGCGCAAGGACCTGCTGTCGGCGAACGCCGAGATCTTCACGGTCCAGGGCGCTGCGCTGAACGAAGTCGCGAGCCGCGACGTGAAGGTGCTGGTCGTCGGCAACCCGGCGAACACCAACGCATACATCGCGATGAAGTCGGCACCGGATCTGCCGAAGAAGAACTTCACGGCGATGCTGCGCCTCGACCACAACCGCGCGCTGTCGCAGCTCGCCGCCAAGTCGGGCAAGCCGGTCGCGTCGATCGAGAAGCTCGCCGTGTGGGGCAACCACTCGCCGACGATGTACCCCGACTTCCGCTTCGCGACCGTCGAAGGCGAGTCGCTGCTGAAGCTGATCAACGACGACGTGTGGAACCGCGACACGTTCATCCCGACCGTCGGCAAGCGCGGCGCGGCGATCATCGAAGCGCGCGGCCTGTCGTCGGCGGCGTCGGCAGCCAACGCGGCGATCGACCACGTGCGTGACTGGGTCCTCGGCACGAACGGCAAGTGGGTCACGATGGGCATCCCGTCGGACGGCTCGTACGGCATCCCCGAAGACATCATCTACGGCGTGCCCGTCACGTGCGAAAACGGCGAGTACAAGCGCGTCGAAGGCCTCGAAATCGACGCGTTCTCGCGCGAGAAGATGGACGGCACGCTGGCCGAGCTGCTCGAAGAGCGCGACGGCGTCGCCCACCTGCTGAAGAACTAAGCAGGCTGCATGGCCGGGCCGCCTGCGGGCGGCCGGCCACGGCACGGGCGGCGGGGCTGCAGCCGGCCCCGCCGCCCGATCCGATCCGGGCACGTTTTGCCGCTCCAGGCGCCCAGCGCGCCGGCCCAGAACGTGCCCGAATCCGATTTTCTCCACGTTGCCCGCTTCCTTGACGTAGAAGAGATGTCCGCGCTCACTCCTGCACAAGTGCTGTACGACGGGGCGTCCCCGCCCGCGATCCTGCCCTGCTGCGATCACTACGCGGGCAGCGAGAAGCTGATGCGCAAGTCGCTCGCGCTCCAGGCCGAACTCGGCCCCGTGTTCGACATCACGCTCGACTGCGAGGACGGCGCGGCCGTCGGCCAGGAAGCCGCGCACGCGCAGCTCGTCGCCGAATGCCTCGGCGGCGCCGAGAACCGCTTCGGGCGGGTCGGCGTCCGCATCCACGACTTTTCCCATCCCCACTGGCGCGACGACGTGCGCATCGTGCTGCGCGCCGCGCGCGCGCCGGCCTACGTCACGCTGCCGAAAATCGCGAGCGCCGCCGACGCGGCCGAGATGGTCGCGTTCATCGAAGGCACGCGCCGCGAGCTCGGCCTCGCGCAGCCGATTCCGGTGGACGTGCTGGTCGAGACGCACGGCGCGCTCGCCCAGGCGGCCGCGCTCGCCGCGCTGCCGCTGGTCGGCACGCTGAGCTTCGGGCTGATGGACTTCGTGTCCGCGCATCACGGCGCGATTCCCGATGCGGCGATGCGCTCGCCCGGCCAGTTCGACCATCCGCTCGTGCGCCGCGCGAAGCTGGAAATCGCCGCCGCCTGCCACGCGCACGGCAAGACGCCGTCGCACAACGTGACGACGGAAGTGCGCGACATGGCCGTCGTCGCCGGCGACGCGCGACGCGCGCGCGACGAGTTCGCGTTCACGCGGATGTGGAGCATCCATCCCGCGCAGATCCGCCCGATCGTCGACGCGTTCGCGCCACGCACCGATGAAGTCGCGCTGGCCGCCGAGATCCTGCTGGCGGCGCAGGCCGCCGACTGGGGCCCGACGCGCCACGGCGATACACTGCACGATCGCGCGAGCTACCGCTATTACTGGTCGGTGCTGCGCCGCGCGCGGGCGACCGGCCAGCCGGTGCCCGTCGAGGCCGCGCCGCTGTTCGGCCCGGCCGCCGGAGACGCGCGGTGAGCGCGCGCCGACACACGAATTTCATCGAATCACCGGGGCGCGAACCCGAGACGGGTTTTGCGAAACGACAAAAAACGTAACGGAGCCCGAAAACCTGATATGTGCGCGGCCAAATAGGTGAAAATAGCGGCCGCTGCGCGCTTCCGGGGCGCGTGCAGTTTCAAACCGGCCGGCGGTGTCAGCTGCCGGCCCTTGTCAACTGATTATCGAAAGGTTCTGACTCCATGAAGAAACTCCTGATCGCTACCGCCATCGGCGCCTTGTCCGCCACGATGCTGGTGTCGGCTCCGAGCGCGTTCGCCCAGGATACGGCGACGACTGCGAAGAAGACGGCCAAGCGCCCGGCGCCGGCCAAGCGCATCGTTCCGCGCAGCAAGAAGGCGCAGGCGCGTGCCGCGGCCAAGGTCGATCCGGTACCGGACGGCGCGGCCAAGTGGTCGTGCAAGGACGGCCTGTCGTTCGACCTCGCCGGCGACATGAAGCGTGACCAGGTCGTCACGGTTCACTGGGCGAAGAAGAACTACAAGCTGCCGCGTCAGGCCACGACGACGGGCGCCGACACGTTCTACGATCCGGCCGCGGGCTTCAAGCTGGTCGTGATCCCGAGCAAGGCGATGCTGTTCAGCGACGCGAACGGCGGCGAGCGTCTCGCCGACGAATGCGTGACGCCGGAAATGGCGCAAGGCACGCCGGCTCCGACGCAATCGAACGAGCTGAAGCCGGCAACGAACTAAGCGCGCTCTCCCGAGCTCCTCGATGTCCGCCTCGGTCTCCAACGTCCGCCCCGCTCCGGATACGGTACTCGTCGATATCGTCGACTACGTGCTGAACACCGGCATCGACAGCGCGCTCGCGCTGGAGACGGCGCGTCATTGCCTGATCGACACGCTCGGATGCGGACTCGAGGCGCTGTCCTACCCGGCCTGCACCAAGCTGCTCGGCCCCGTCGTGCCCGGCACGATCGTGCCGAACGGCGCGAAGGTGCCCGGCACGTCCTTCCAGCTCGATCCCGTCCAGGCCGCTTTCGACCTCGGCGCGATGATCCGCTGGCTGGACTTCAACGACACCTGGCTCGCCGCCGAATGGGGTCATCCGTCCGACAACCTCGGCGGGATCCTGGCGACGGCCGACTGGCTGTCCCGCACGGCCGTCGCGGCCGGCAGGAAGCCGCTTGCGATGCGCGACGTGCTCGTCGCGATGATCCAGGCCCACGAGATCCAGGGCTGCCTCGCACTCGAGAATTCATTCAACGCGGTCGGGCTCGACCACGTGCTGCTCGTGAAAGTGGCGTCGACGGCCGTCGTCGGCCGCCTGCTCGGGCTCACGCGCGACGAGCTGATCAACGCGGTATCCAACGCATTCGTCGACGGCCACGCGCTGCGCACCTACCGCCACGCGCCGAACACCGGTTCGCGCAAGTCGTGGGCGGCCGGCGACGCGACGTCCCGCGCGGTGCGCCTCGCGCTGATCGCGAAAACGGGTGAAATGGGCTACCCGTCGGCGCTCACCGCGAAAACCTGGGGCTTCTACGAAGTGCTGTTCGACGGCAAGCCGTTCCGCTTCCAGCGCCCGTACGGCACGTACGTGATGGAAAACGTGCTGTTCAAGATCGCGTTCCCCGCCGAATTCCATGCGCAGACGGCCGCCGAGGCCGCGCTGCAGCTGCACGCGCAGCTCGCCGCGGCGGGCCGCACGACCGACGAGATCAGCCGGATCACGATCCGCACGCACGCGGCCGCGATCCGCATCATCGACAAGCAGGGCCCGCTCGCCAATCCGGCCGATCGCGACCACTGCATCCAGTACATGGTCGCCGTGCCGCTGCTGTTCGGCCGGCTGACCGCGGCCGATTACGAAGACGCGGTCGCCGCCGATCCGCGCATCGACGCGCTGCGCGCGAAAACCGTGTGCGTCGAGGATCCGCAGTTCACGAAGGATTACCATGACCCGGCCAAGCGGTCGATCGCGAATGCGCTGACGATCGAATTCGCGGACGGGTCCACGCTTGCCGAAGTAGCGGTCGAATACCCGATCGGCCATCAGCGACGCCGTGCGGACGGCATCCCGCTCCTGGTCGAGAAGTTCCGGACCAACCTCGCCCGCCGTTTCCCGGCAAAGCAGCAACAAGCGATTCTCGACGTGTCGCTGGACCAGGCAAAGCTCGAAGCGATGCCGGTCGATGAGTACGTCGACTTGTATGTGATATAGCCGTCATCTACAGGACTCTTTGTTTCCTAGCCTTAAACCCAGGAAAATCACCATGGCCCACAATCTCCACAAGACCCTCAAGGAATTCGACAGCGGTTCCGGCAAAGGCAAGTTCTACTCGCTGCCGCAGCTCGGCAAGGAACTGAAGACGAAGATCGAGCGCCTGCCGGTGTCGATCCGTATCGTGCTCGAGTCCGTGCTGCGCAACTACGACGGCAAGAAGATCACCGAAGAACACATCGAGCAGCTCGCGAACTGGCAGCCGACCGCGAAGCGCGTCGACGAGATTCCCTTCGTCGTGTCGCGCGTGGTGCTGCAGGACTTCACGGGCGTGCCGCTGCTCGCCGACATCGCGGCCATGCGCGGCGTCGCGGAGCGTTCGGGCAAGAATCCGAAGAAGATCGAGCCGCTGGTCCCGGTCGATCTCGTCGTCGACCACTCGGTCCAGATCGACTACTTCCGCCAGAAGGACGCGCTCGACCTGAACATGAAGCTGGAATTCCAGCGCAACAACGAGCGCTACCAGTTCATGAAGTGGGGCATGCAGGCGTTCGACACGTTCAAGGTCGTGCCGCCGGGCGTCGGCATCGTCCACCAGGTGAACCTCGAATATCTCGCGCGCGGCGTCCACAAGAAGACGGACGGCGGCGACACCGTGTACTACCCGGATACCCTCGTCGGCACGGACAGCCACACGACGATGATCAACGGCATCGGCGTGGTCGGCTGGGGCGTGGGCGGCATCGAGGCTGAAGCCGGCATGCTCGGCCAGCCGGTGTACTTCCTGACGCCGGACGTCGTCGGCGTCGAGCTGAAGGGCAAGCTGCGCGAAGGCGTGACGGCCACCGACCTGGTGCTGACGATCACCGAAATGCTGCGCAAGGAAAAGGTCGTCGGCAAGTTCGTCGAGTTCTTCGGCGAAGGCACGAAGTCGCTGTCGCTGCCGGACCGCGCGACGATCGGCAACATGGCGCCGGAATACGGCGCGACGATGGGCTTCTTCCCGGTCGACGAAAAGACCATCGAATACTTCGAAGGCACGGGCCGCACGAAGGCGGAAATCGCCGCGTTCGAGAACTACTTCAAGGCACAGAAGCTGTTCGGCATTCCGAAGGCCGGCGACATCGACTACACGAAGACGGTCACGCTGGATCTTGCAACCGTCGCCCCGTCGCTGGCCGGCCCGAAGCGCCCGCAGGACCGCATCGAGATCGGCAACGTCAAGTCGACGTTCACCGAGCTGTTCTCGAAGCCGGTCGCGGAAAACGGCTTCGCGAAGAAGGCGGACGACCTGGGCACGCAGTACACGACGAGCAACGGCGTCGACGTGAAGAACGGCGACGTGCTGATCGCCGCGATCACGTCGTGCACGAACACGTCGAACCCGAGCGTGCTGCTGGCTGCCGGCCTGCTCGCGAAGAAGGCCGTCGAAGCCGGCCTGACCGTCGCACCGCACATCAAGACCTCGCTCGCGCCGGGATCGCGCATCGTCACCGAATACCTGACGAAGACGGGCCTGCTGCCCTACCTCGCGAAGCTCGGCTTCGAAGTCGCCGCCTACGGCTGCACGACCTGTATCGGCAACGCGGGCGACCTGACGCCGGAACTGAACGAAGCGATCACGAAGAACGACATCGTCGCGGCAGCCGTGCTGTCGGGCAACCGTAACTTCGAAGCGCGCATCCACCCGAACATCCGCGCGAACTTCCTCGCGTCGCCGCCGCTGGTCGTCGCCTACGCGATCGCCGGCAACATCACGCGCGACCTGATGACCGAGCCGGTCGGCAAGGGCAAGGACGGCTACGACATCTACCTCGGCGACATCTGGCCGACGAGCGAGGAAATCCACGCGCTGCTCAAGTTCGCGCTCGACCCGAAGAAGTTCGAGGACAACTACTCGAAGCTGACCAAGAAGGGCGACCTCTGGAGCAAGATCGAGGGCGAGACGGGCCAGGTCTACGACTGGCCGAAGTCGACCTACATCGCGGAGCCGCCGTTCTTCGGCAACGACTTCTCGATGGAGCCGGCCGATTCGATCCCGACGGTCAAGGGCGCGCGCGCGCTGGGCATCTTCGGTGACTCGGTCACGACCGACCACATCAGCCCGGCAGGCTCGATCAAGGAAGACTCGCCGGCAGGCAAGTGGCTGAAGGAGAACGGCGTGCAGAAGGCCGACTTCAACAGCTACGGTTCGCGCCGCGGCAACCACGACGTGATGATGCGCGGCACGTTCGCGAACGTCCGGATCAAGAACCTGATGATCCCGGCGAAGGCGGACGGCACGCGCGTCGAAGGCGGCCTGACGATTCACCAGCCGAGCGGCGAACAGCTGTCGATCTACGATGCGGCGATGAAGTACGTCGACGCCGACACGCCGACCGTCGTGTTCGCGGGCGAAGAGTACGGCACGGGCTCGTCGCGCGACTGGGCCGCGAAGGGCACGCAGCTGCTCGGCGTGAAGGCCGTGATCGCACGCAGCTTCGAGCGGATCCACCGCTCGAACCTCGTCGGCATGGGCGTGCTGCCGCTGCAGTTCAAGGGCGCGGACAGCATCCAGTCGCTCGGCATCACCGGCGAAGAGACCTACGACATCGAAGGCCTCGGCGACGACTTCAAGCCGCAGCAGGACGTCACGCTCGTGATTCACCGCAAGAACGGCGAAACGACCCGCGTGCCGGTGCTGCTGCGCATCGATACGCCGATCGAAGTCGACTACTACAAGCACGGCGGTATCCTGCCGTTCGTGCTGCGCTCGCTGCTCGCAGCGTAAGCGTCCTGCTTTTGCAGGTGCCGCAGCCGCCTCGCGGCGGTTGCGGCCGATTTGGAAGCCCGACCTCGTGTCGGGCTTTTTTTTGCCTGCGCGGCGGTGTGCCGGCGCGCCGGTGCGTCATGCGGCCTTGTCGGCTCGCGTCCTGCCGCCTGCGGCCGGCCGCGCGTTCTTCTTCAGGTGCGCGCGGTTGTAGTCGATCGCCGCGCGAACGAGACGCTTCAGCGCCCGCTTGTCGAGCTTGTCGCCTTCGAGGAAATCGATCGCACGCCGCGCATTGCCTTCAAGGCCCGCATTGAACAGCCGGTCGGGATCGGGCAGGTGCGCGCCATGCATGAACGTGAGCTTCACCTTGCCCTTGTGCGCGTTCGCGACCGCGATCATCCCGTCGCACGACCACACCGGGCTGCCCATCCATTTCCATTCCTCGACGATGCCTTCGTCGGCGGCAAGGATCGTCTCGCGCAGATCCGCGAACGTCTTGCCGCGCCAGTCGGCGATGCCGGCAATCAGCGCGTCGATGCGGGCCGACGGTTCCAGGTCAGAGGCGCTCATGCACGGCCCTCCTCGTCGTCATCGGGGCGCGCGAGCACCTGCTCGAGCGACGCGAAGAACTGCGTCCAGCCGTGCTGCGCACCGCGGTATGCCTGCTCCTGATCCGCGCGGAAACCGGCCTGCTCCATCCGCAACAGCGTGCCGACCGGCGTCGGCGTGAGCGTCCAGGTGACGACGCTTTCCAGGCCGTACGCGGCCCACGTGTAGGACAGCACGCGCTGCGGCTCGATCGTCAGCAACGTGCAGTCGACCGAACCCCAGTCCGCGCGGAAGCTGAACGCGCGGCCCGCGACGGGCTCGAAATCGCTCTGCATCAGCCATGCCTCGATCAGATGCGGTTGCGTGAGCGCACGCCAGACCTTCTCCGGCGGATGCGACAGTTCCCGTTCGACGACGACGGTGCGTGTTTCAGTGGTGGCCTGGTTCATGACTGATCCATCCTCTTGAGCAGATCTTCGAGCGCGTCGAACCGGTTCTGCCAGAAGCCTGCCATCTGGCTGGTCCAGTCGATCAACGGAGTCAGCGCTTGCGGCTGCGCGCTGTAGTGCGTCTGCCGGCCTTCGTGGCGGTCGCTCACGAGCCCGGCCTGCTTCAGTACCCCCAGATGCTTCGATACCGCCGGCTGCGTCACGCCTGCGTGCGCCGTCAGCGCGGCAACCGTCAGCTCGCCCTCCTCGCACAGCCGCTCGAAGAGCGCGCGGCGGGTCGGATCGGCGAGCGTCCTGAACAGCATGTCGGGAACGTTTTGCATGGCTTGATTCATAACCCGATAGTTATGGATTCAAGAATATCTCGGGATCGACGCACGTCAAGGAGCGATTTCGCAGGAAGCATCAGGCGATCCTGCAGCGGGGCCGTTCGCCGGAACGGACGGAATGGCGGCGAATCGGCTTGCGAAGAACATCACGCGCGCGTCGAGGCAGCGCCACCGTCCGATTCGAGCGTTTCCTCTAATCCGCTCGCCGGACGCTCCAACCGAAAGCACGCTGCAAGACTCGCCACCACGCCGTTCCACAGTTCGGGAAACGCGCGCGATCGACGGGTTCCGTTTTTGTGCATTCGCGCATTCGTACGTCGTCGCGCCGGCCGCGCGGCAACGCCTGACCACATATTGCAACGCGCAATGCGTTCACGCGCGATCGAAAGCGCCATTCGCACACGGCCCTTCGCTCTGCAATCGCGCACATTCCGCTGCCACGACGAACGAGTCGTGCGCGCAAACGCCAGCGACCGGTGCGCGGCACGTGGCGAACCGGTTCCCTTTGCCGCGGGCCGCTGCCGCATGCATGAACGACGCATCGCCGGCACGCGAGCACGCCGATGTCAGAACTGACAGCTATGGAAACTGGCAGCTACCTGAACGGCACCGACGCCCTACGCTCGTCACCGCTCGCGGCCCCACAAGGGCCGGGGCTTCCAGCAACGTCGTCTCTCCTAAAAAGGACTCCCGATGAAAAGGAACGCCTGGTTTGCCCTTCCCCTTCCGTCGCCGCGCCGCCTCGCGTGCGCGTGGCCGCTCGTGCTCGCCGCCGGCGCGGCACATGCGGCGACGGACTGGGTCGACACCCACACGAAGGCCTTTCTGACCGGCCCGCAATTGATGGCGCGCAGCGCCGCACCTTCGCTCGAACTCGCGGCCGGCGAAACGGCCGACATCGTCGTCAGCCTGAAGCTGCGCAACGCCGCGCAGCTCAAGCAGCTCGCGCACGACGTGAACCGGCCCGGCAACGCGCATTACCGCCAGTACCTGACGCACGAACAGTTCCTCGCCAGCTACGCGCCCACCGACGCGCAAGTGAAATCGGTCGTCGACTATCTGCGCAAGAGCGGCTTCGTGAATATCGAGGTCGCGCCGAACCGGCTGCTGGTGTCCGCGCGCGGCACGGCCGGCACGGTGAAGACCGCGTTCAACACGTCGCTCGTGCACTTCGAGTACGCGGGCCGCTCGGGCTTCGCGAACGCGTCGACCGCGCAGGTGCCGCGCGCGCTCGGAGACGTCGTCGGCTCGGTGCTCGGGCTGCAGAACGTCGCGCGCGCACGGCCGATGCTGCGCATCGGCAACGTCGCGAAGCCGCAGGCGCTCGCGGCCGGCACGGCCACCGGCCACTATCCGAAGGAATTCCCGGGCCTCTACAACGCGACCGGCGTGCCGACCGCGGCAGGCGTGAGCGTCGGCATCGTCACGATCGGCGGCGTGTCGCAGACGCTGCAGGACCTGAAGCAGTTCACGTCGAGCAACGGCTACGGCACGGTCGCGACCCAGACCGTGAAGACCAACGGCACCGGCACGACCGGCAGCTACAGCGACGACCAGGACGGCCAGGGTGAATGGGATCTCGACAGCCAGTCGATCGTCGGCTCGGCCGGCGGCCAGGTCGGCAAGCTCGTGTTCTACATGGCGGACCTGAACGCCGCCGGCAACACGGGGCTCACGCAGGCGTTCAACCGCGCGGTGTCGGACAACACCGCGAAGGTGATCAACGTGTCGCTCGGCTGGTGCGAGACCGACGCGAACGCGGACGGCACGATCGACGCCGAAGAGCAGATCTTCACGACGGCTGCCGCGCAGGGTCAGACGTTCTCGGTGTCGTCGGGCGACGAAGGCGTGTACGAGTGCAACAACCGCGGCTATCCGGACGGCGCGAACTACACGGTGTCGTGGCCGGCCGCGTCGCCGCACGTGCTCGCGATCGGCGGCACGACGCTGTACACCACGTCGGCGGGTGCGTTCTCGAACGAAACGGTGTGGAACGAAGGCCTCGACGGCAACGGCAAGCTGTGGGCGACGGGCGGCGGCGTCAGCACGGTGCTGCCGGCGCCGGCGTGGCAATCGGGCAGCAATCGTCAGTTGCCCGACGTATCGTTCGATGCCGCGCAAAGCACGGGCGCGTACATCTACAACTACGGCCAGTTGCAGCAGATCGGCGGCACGAGCCTCGCCGCGCCGATCTTCACCGGCTTCTGGGCGCGTCTGCTCGCGGCGAACGGCACCGGCCTCGGTTTCCCGGCCGCGAAGTTCTATGCGGACATCCCGTCGAATCCGTCGCTCGTGCGCTATGACGTCGTGTCAGGGAACAACGGCTATCAGGGGTATGGCTACAGAGCAGGCACCGGCTGGGATCTGACGACCGGCTTCGGCAGCCTGAACATCGCGAACCTCAACAAGCTGATCCAGACGGGCGGCTTCTGAGCCCGACGCGAAGGCCGGCGCGCGGCGGTCGTTCGCCGCGCACCGGCCGGGAAAGATTCGGGCAGCGGGCGGGCGCGGAGCCCTACTCCGTCGCCTGCTCGTTCGTCGCTGTCGTCGCTGTCGTCGCGACCGAGGCGACCGAGGCGACCGAGGCGACCGACGCAACCGGCGCGCCGGCCCGGTGCGATGGCGCGAAGAGCCGCAGCCCGCTCGCCACGCTCGCCGCCCCGGCAAAACCCGCCCCGAGCATCAGCGCGAGCGTCGGCCCGTGACGCCCCGCGATCCCGAACGACAGCGCGACGAGCGCCGCGCCGGTCGCCTGCCCGATCAGCCGCGCGGTCGCGATGATCCCGCTCGCACCGCCGCTGCGCTCGGGCGGCGCGCTCGACATCAGCGCCTTCAGGTTCGGCGACTGGAAGAAGCCGAAGCCCGCGCCGCACAGCATCATCCGCCAGCCGATGTCGACGACGCTCGGCGCTGCCGGCAATGCGGCGAGCGACACCATCCCCGCGCTGAGCAACGCGAGCCCGATCGCACCGAGCAATCCGGGCGGATAACGGTCGGACAAGCGGCCCGCGATCGGCGCGGCGAGCGCGACGATCGCCGACCACGGCGTCATCAGGAACCCGGTCTCGACCGCGTCGCGATGCAGGACGGTTTCGAAGTAGAACGGCAGCGACACGAACGCGAGCCCCTGCGCGGCAAACGCGCACACGGCCGTCAGCGCGGACAGCGTGAACACGGGTCGGCGAAACAGGTCGACCGGCAGCATCGGCGCCGGATGCCCGGCCTGGCGGCGGATCAGCAGCCAGCCGAACGCGAGCGCGACCGCGGCGGCCGCGAACACGACGGACAGCGGCCCGCGCTGCGCGAATTCGCCGAGCGCGAAGATCAGCGACGCGAACGTGATCACGTTGAACAGCGCGGCGAGCGGATCGAACGCGTGCTTGCCGCGCGCCGTCTGCGGCAGCGACGGAATCGCCACGGCAAGCGCGAGCACGCCGAGCGGCACGTTCACCGCGAACAGCCACGGCCATGCGGCCAGCGACAGGATCAGCGACGCGATCGTCGGCCCCACCGCGAACGACACGCCGACGACGAGCGCGTTGAAGCCGACGCCGCGCCCGAGCCGGTGCGCGGGAAACAGGTTGCGGATCAGCGCGACGTTCACACTCATGATCGCGCTCGCGCCGAAGCCCTGCACGATCCGCGCCGCCGTCAGCTGCGGCAGCGTCGCCGCGAGCGAGCAGCCGAGCGACGCGAGCGTGAACACCGCAAGGCCGCCGACATACACGCGCTTGTGGCCGACGATGTCGCCGAGCGACGCGAACGGCAGCAGCGTCGCGACCATCGCGAGCTGGTACGCGTTGATGATCCACACCGACGCGGCCGGCGACGCGTGCAGGTCGGCGGCGATCGCGGGCAGCGCGGTGTTCGCGATCGCGGTGTCGAGCGTCGCGAGCGCGACGGCCAGCAGCACGGCGGACATCGCGCGCCAGTTGACGGCCGGCTCCCGGGTGCCGGCGGGGGATGCGAATTCGGACAAGATGAGGCTCGGCTGACTGACGAGCGACGCGCGGCGTCGCGGATTGAGCGGCGCGGCAACGGGCGCTCCGTGCGTGCGACGGCAACGGAACGCGCGGCACCACGAGCCGTATTGTTGCAGAGCCGCATCGAACGTGCAGGCAACCGCTTCGTCAGTCAGCGAAACGAAAGCTTCGCCGCGCCGGGTCAGGCGCGCGGCTTCGTTGCGAACGCAACGATCGCCGGCCCGGCAGCCGGCTCAACGTCACGCATCCGGCCGCCGTTACGACACCGCGCGCCGCGCGTTGCGGCCGCGCAGCCATTCGAGCGCGAGCAGCAGGCTCGTCGAGAAGATGATCAGGATCGTCGCGAGCGCGGCGATCGTCGGGCTGATGTTCTCGCGAATGCCGGTAAACATCTGGCGCGGCAGCGTCGTCTGGTCCGCGCCCGCGAGGAACAGCGTGACGACGACTTCGTCGAACGACGTCGCGAACGCGAACAGCGCGCCCGACATCACGCCCGGCGCGATCACCGGCAGCGTCACGCGGAAGAACGTCGTGACGGGGTTCGCGCCGAGCGACAGGCTCGCGCGCACCAGGTTCTGGTTGAAGCCCTGCAGCGTCGCGGCCACGGTCGTCACGACGAACGGCACGCCGAGCGCCGCGTGCGCGGCGATCAGGCCGGTGTAGGTGTTCGCGAGCCCGAGCGGCGCGAAGAACAGGTACATGCCGACGCCGACCACGACGACCGGCACGATCATCGGCGACAGCAGCACGGCCATCAGCAGCCCCTTGCCGCGGAAGTCCGCCTTCGTGAGGCCGATCGCGGCGAGCGTGCCGAGCACGGTCGCGACGACGGTCGCCGACGGCGCGACGATGAAGCTGTTCTTCGCGGCCATCCGCCACTCGTCGGATGCGATCAGGTTCTCGTACCAGCGCGTCGAGAAGCCCGGAATCGGATAGACGAGGAACGTGCTCGACGAAAACGACAGCGGCACGATCGCGAGCACCGGCAGGATCAGGTACAGCAGCGTCAGCACGACGAGCACGCGCAATGCGACGTACCACGCGCGCTCGGCGAACGACATGTGCGGCGCGAACAGCGGCCTGGCGAGTTTCATGGTCGGCTTCCCCTTCCCGTTTTCCTGTCCCCGGCGCTCAGCCGAGGCTCACGTTGGTGCGCGTGAAGCGCCCGTACACCGCATACAGCACCAGCGTCGCCGCGAGCAGCAGCCCGCCGAGCGCGCACGCCATGCCCCAGTTGATCGTCACGTTGGTGAAGTACGCGACGTAGTAGCTGACCATCTGGTCGTTCGGCCCGCCGAGCAGCGCGGGCGTGATGTAGTAGCCGATCGCGAGGATGAACACGAGCAGCGCGCCCGCGCCGACGCCCGGATAGGTCTGCGGCACGTACACGCGCCAGAACGCGGCGAACGGATGGCTGCCGAGCGACACGGCCGCGCGCTGGTAGGTCGGCGGGATCGACTTCATCACGCTGTACAGCGGCAGGATCATGAACGGCAGCAGGATGTGCGTCATCGAGATGTACACGCCGACGCGATTGAACAGCAGCGTCAGCGGATGCGAGATCAGCCCGGCGCCGATCAGCGCGGTGTTGATCAGCCCCTCGCTCTGCAGCAGCACGATCCATGCGGCGACGCGCACCAGCACCGAGGTCCAGAACGGAATCAGCACGAGGATCATCACGAGGTTCGCGCGGCGCTCGGACAGCGTCGAGATCCAGTACGCGAGCGGATAACCGAGCAGCAGCGCGAACAGCGTGACCGCGACGCCGATCACGAACGTGCGGCCGAAAATCGCCAGATAGATCGACTGGTCGGGATCGGCCCGCACGATCTGGCCGAAGCCGTCCTGCTTGTGGTCGAGCGCGGCGAGCAGGTAGAACGGCGACACCTGGCTGCCGTTCTTCGCGATCGCCTGCCAGTACGCGGGTTCGCCCCAGCGCGAATCGAGGTCGATCAGCTTCGCGCGGGTCTGCGCGGGTGTCAGCGCCGCGGTGCTCGCGCCCTCCTCGCCCTTCAGCGGCATCGCGCGCGCCGTCTTCGCGACGAGCGAGCGGTAGCCGGGAATCTCGGTGTTCAGGCGCCGCGCGAGCGCGCCCATCGCCTCGCTGTCGGCGACCTTCGTCATGTCGGCCGCGAGTGCGGCATACGCGGTATCGGCCGGCGGTGTCTTGCGGTCCCAGCCCGACAGCGCGGCCACCGTGTTCGGCAGCGCGGTCGCGATCTCCGGGTTCTGCACCGCGCGCGTGAGCAGCGTGCCGATCGGCACGACGAAGATGAGCAGCAGGAAGATCGCGAGCGGCGCGATCAGCAGCAACGCCATCGTGCGCTTGCGGGCCTCGGCGGCCTTCAGCTCGCGCTTGAGCGCGGCTGTCGACGGCGAGGAAGGAGCGATCGTCATCGTGTTCAACGGTTCTCTCCGGCCGGGCTCGATCCGGCGGAATGCCGCGCGACGCGTTCGACGCGCCGCGCGGCAGGTTGCATCAGGACACCTGAGTAGCGGTTACTTCGTCGCCCACGCGGCGAAGCGCTGCTCGAGCTCGTCGCTGTGGTCGGTCCAGAAGCCGATGTCCTCCAGCACCGCGTTCTTGCCGTTGGCCGGCGAGTTCGGCAGGTTCGCGAGCGTCTTCGCGTCGAGCGACTTGATCGCCGCGACGTTCGCGGGGCCGTACGCGATGTGATGCGCATACTCTTGCTGCGGCTTCGGCGTCAGCGTGTACGCGATGTACTGTTCGGCCAGCGCCTTGTTCGGGGAGCCCTTCGGAATCGCCCAGTAGTCGAGGTCGTAGATGCTGCCGTTCCACACGACCTTCAGGTTCTTGCCTTCCTTCTGCGCGGCGTCGATGCGGCCGTTGTACGCGGTCGACATCACGACGTCGCCGGCCACGAGGAACTGCGGCGGCTGCGCGCCCGCTTCCCACCACTGGATGTACGGCTTCAGTTCATCGAGCTTCTTGAACGCGCGATCCTGGCCGGCCTTCGTGCCGAGCACCTTGTATACGTCCTTCGTCGAGACGCCGTCGGCCATCAGCGCGAACTCGAGGTTGTAGCGCGCGCCCTTGCGCATCCCGCGTTTGCCGGGGAATTTCTTCACGTTCCAGAAATCGGCCCAGCCGGTCGGCGCGGTCTTCAGCTTGTCGGCGTTGTACGAGAGCGCGGTCGACCACACGAAGAAACCGACGCCGCACACCTGCGGCGATTCCGGAATCAGGTCGGACTTCTTCGCGATCTTCGACCAGTCGAGCTTCTCGTACAGCCCTTCGTCGCAGCCGCGGTTCAGGTCGCCCGACTCGACTTCGACCACGTCCCAGTTGACGTGCTTCGCCTCGACCATCGCCTTCACTTTCGCCTGCTCGCCGTTGTACTCGACGGCCGTGACCTTGTTGCCGGTTGCCTTCTCGAACGGCTGGTTGAATGCGGCCTTCTGTGCGTCGCCGTTCGCGCCGCCGAAGTTGACGACCGTGAGTTCGGCCGCCGTGGCCGATGCGCCGACGACGGCGAGCGCCAGTGCGAGCGCGGTGCGACGCGCGGTAGTGCTTGCTCCGTTCATGATGGTTCCTCTCCTCTCGTGGTGGAAGTGGGCAGTTGTTGTTGACGACGTGCAGCGATAAAGCGGGAAAACCCTGTGTCAGGCGAACACGCGCAGGTGCTCGGGCGCGAATGCGAGCGATACCGGCGCGCCGGGCGAGAACGCGTCGAGCGCGCCCGTGCCGAGCGGCACCTTCACGAAGCATTCGTCCTGGCCCGGCAGCGCGCAGCGCATGCGCACGTGATCGCCGAAATAGATGAGGCTGCGCGCCTCGCCGGTGACGCGGTTGGCGGTGCTGCCGTTCATGTGCCCGTTCGCGAGGCTCATGCGTTCGGGGCGGATGCACGCGACGGCCGGCGCGCCTTCGGCCGCGTCGCCGATGCGGCGCCCGACGAGCTGCGTGCCGTCGTCCAGCCGGAATTCGCAGAATTCGCCGTCGACGCGCGCGATGGTGCCGCGCAGCCGGTTGCTGTCGCCGATGAAGTTCGCGACGAATTCGTTGCACGGCGATTCGTACAGGCGGTCGACGGTATCGAGCTGCTGCACGATGCCCTTGTCGAACACGGCGACGCGATCGGACATCGTCAGCGCCTCGCCCTGGTCGTGCGTCACGTACACGAAGGTCACGCCGAGCTTCTCGTGCAGCGCCTTCAGTTCGTACTGCATGTGTTCGCGCAACTGCTTGTCGAGCGCGCCGAGCGGCTCGTCCATCAGCACCAGCTTCGGCTCGAACACGAGGGCACGCGCGAGCGCGATGCGCTGCTGCTGGCCGCCCGACAACTGCGCCGGATAGCGCTTCGCGAAACGCTCCATCTGCACCATCTTCAGCGCATGCGCGACGCGCTCCGCGCGCTCGGCGGCCGCGAGCTTGCGCACCGTCAGCGGATACGCGACGTTCTGCTCGACCGTCAGGTGCGGAAACAGCGCGTAGTTCTGGAACACCATGCCGATGTTGCGCTTGTGCGGCGGCACGGTATTCAGCAGTTCCCCGTCGAGGCGGATCTCGCCGCCCGTCGGGAACTCGAAGCCCGCCAGCATCATCAGGCAGGTGGTCTTGCCCGAGCCGGACGGCCCGAGCAGCGTCAGGAATTCCCCTCGGTGGATATCGAGGTCGAGCGATTTGACGACCAGCGTCTCGCCGTCGTAGGTCTTCCGCACGCCGCGAAAGCTGACGATCACATCATCGGACTTCATCGTGGCTGTCCCCTTGCTGCGCGACAAACGTTTTTGAGATGCGAGCCACTATACGGCGCGCACGGTTCTATACTAGGGAACCATTTCAATATTCCTAGTAGGACCACTTTGGATACCGTGATCCTGGGCGACTGGCTCTCGGCCCGTCTCGACCGCGGCTCGTCCGAGCCGATGTACCGGCAACTGCTGCAACTGATGCAGCAGGCCATTCTCACCGGAGAATTAGGGCCAGGCACAAAGCTGCCGAGTTCGCGCACGCTCGCGGCAGACCTGTCGATCGCGCGCAATACCGTGCTGCACGTGTACGACCAGCTGACGGCCGAAGGCTATGTGCTGACGACGACCGGCAGCGGCACCTACGTGGCCGACACGCGGCCGGACGCGGCCGCGATCCGCGTGCCGGGCGCCGCCGCACCGCCGCCGTCCGATGCCGATGCGGCGCTGCAGCAGGACGCACAAGGCGGCCTGTCGATGCGCGGCCGGCAGCTGATCGAGCACGCGGGCGTGTCGCGGCGCCAGTGGGGCGCGTTCATGCCGGGCGTGCCGGATGTGTCGGAATTCCCGAGCCGCACCTGGAGCCGCCTGCAGGCGCGCCTGTGGAAGGAAGCGAATCCCGAATTGCTGACCTATGCGCCGGGCGGCGGCTACCGGCCGCTGCGCCGCGCGCTCGCCGACTACCTGCGCGTCGCGCGCTCGGTCAAATGCACGCCGGACCAGGTGATCATCACGACCGGCATCCACCAGTCGATCGACCTCGCGGTGCGGCTGCTGTCCGACATCGGCGATCGCGCGTGGGTCGAGGAGCCGTGCTACTGGGGCGTGCGCAGCGTGCTGCAGGCGACCGGCCTCGCGCTCACGCCGGTGCCGGTCGACCAGGAAGGCCTCGATCCGAGCGCGGGCGACATGCAGCATCCGCCGCGGCTCGTGCTTGTCACGCCGTCGCATCAGTATCCGCTCGGGATGGTGATGAGCCTCGCGCGCCGCCGGATGCTGCTCGAGTACGCACGCCAGCACCGCTGCTGGATCATCGAGGACGACTACGACAGCGAATTCCGCTACGGCAGCCGCCCGCTCGCGTCGCTGCAGGGGCTCGACGACGGCGGCCGCGTGATCTACGTCGGCAGCCTCGGCAAGATGCTGTTCCCGGGCCTGCGGATGGGCTACATGGTCGTGCCGGAGCATCTGGTCGACACGTTCCGCACCGGGCTGTCGGAGCTGTATCGCGAGGGCCAGTTGATGCAGCAGGCCGTGCTGGCCGAGTTCATCATGGACGGGCACCTCACTTCGCACGTCAGGCGGATGCGCACGCTGTACGGCGAGCGCCGGCAGTTGCTGATCGATGCGATCCATGCGCGCTTCGGCGACGCGTTGCCCGTGATGGGCGACGAGGCGGGACTCCATCTGGTGCTCGGCCTGCCCGACACGTGCGACGATCGCGCGGTCACGCAAAGCGCGTTCGACGCGGGCGTGATCGTGCGCCCGCTGACCAGCTACTACAGCAGCCTGGACACTGCGCGGCGCGGGCTGCTGCTCGGCTACGCGTGCGTCGCGCACGAACGCATCGGCCCCGCGTTCGACACGCTCGCGGCCACCATCGAACAGCATCTGCCGCGGCGCTTCACGCGCGCGGCATGAGCGCGTGCGCGATTGCGCGCATTACTGCGCGGCAGCCGCGCCGCGGTCGAGCGACGCCGCGCGCAGCGCTTCGCCGGGCTTCGTGAACATGCGCTGACGCAGCGCGGCGATCTGCGCGTCGCGATCCTGCGGCGACAATCCGGCCGCGCCGATCTGCGCACGCTGCGCCGCATAGTCGGCGTAGCGGCTCTGCCACGACGCGTCCTCCTGCTGCATCTGCGCGACGCGCGCGGCGGCTTCCGGGCCGAGTGTCTGCGTCAGTTGCGCGCGCATCGCATCGGGCGTCGCCCCGCTCTTCCGTAATTGCGCGATCTGGTCGAGCGCGGCTTGCTGCCGGTCGGCCTTCTGCCGTGCCGCGCGTTCGTCGGCCGGCATCTGCTGCGCGAGCGCCGCGAGCCGCTCCGCCTTTTGCGCCTCCGTCAGCGCAGGGTCCTGCGTAATCTTCAGCCGCGCGAGATCGTAGCGCTGCCGCCACTGCTCGGTGCCGAAGAACGGCTGGCTCCAGTCGCCGAGCGTCCGATACGCGATCGACGCGCGCTGGTCGAGCGCGAGTTGCAGCGCGCCGAGATCGGACTTGTCGACCGCACCCGCCTCCGGCAGCTTCGCGAGCGCGTCGAGATACGCGCGGTATCGATGCCAGACATCGAGCGCC
This sequence comes from Burkholderia sp. BCC1988, assembly GCF_905339895.1. Taxonomy (NCBI): domain Bacteria; kingdom Pseudomonadati; phylum Pseudomonadota; class Betaproteobacteria; order Burkholderiales; family Burkholderiaceae; genus Burkholderia; species Burkholderia sp. BCC1988. Next base: position 129,073 of record NZ_CAJPHA010000010.1, on the reverse strand, counting down.
TCGGATTGCGCGACCGTGCCGTCGAGCTGGGCGGCGATCTCGCGCACGACGAGCGCATCGAGCGCGGCCGCGCTCAAGTCGCTCCGCGCGGTCAGGCAGTAGTCGAAGAAATCGCGCACCGCGCGCGACTTCGCGAGGCGGCCGCCGGTGTCGAGCGGCAGCCGCGGCGCACTGGAGCCGGCGAGCGGCGGCGGCAGGCCAGCGCTCGCCGGCAATGCGGGCTGCGACGGCGCGGCGTTCACGCCGCCGAGGGCTGCGGCATCCGCCGACGCATGCGTCGCGTCGGCACCGCGATGCGATGCCGTGCCGCTACAGATCGCGACGCCGGCGATCGCCGCCAACCCCACTGCGCCGTAGACCACAACGCGCCGCGCGAGCGGCGCGCGTCCTTCGCGTGTCGTCATCGATCACACGCCCGCGAGCTGCAGCCGGTTCGCATGCGTGCGGATCACCGCGACCGGATCTTCCGCATACGCACCGCGCACGCCGAGCAACTGGTTGATCTCGTCGAGATGGTTCCACTTGTAGCTCGTGCCGAGCACCTTCCCGTATAGCGCGCTGCACTTCGACACGAGCCCGTCATTCTGGCCTGAGCCGCGATTGATCATCACCGTGCCGGTGCCGAACAATGCGAGTGTCGACAGGTCGAGCGCATTTGCCGGATCGATCACCGGGATCGTGCTGGTATCCGTCGCGCCCGTGACGCCGAAGGCGGAAACGGTCGGCTGGACCGCCGTGCCGGCCCACGAATACAGCAGGTGCGTATTGCCGCCGACGGTCTCCGTCGGCGCGCCCGTCTGGCAACTGCCGGGCGCGCCGAGGCCGGCACTCGGGTAATTCCGGTTGTACGCGGCGGCCTGGGCGGTCGTCAGCGTCTTCAGTGCGGCGAGCGCGTCCTGGTTCGTGTTGTTGCTGCTGCTCGTCAGGATGCCGAACACATTGACGAACGCGGCGATCACCGACGACGACAATCCGGTCGGATCGTAGGCGAGCACGCCCTGCACGAAATCGGCGAACTCCGAGCCGCGATGCGGCGTGCCGATCGTCGTGACCGACGCGACGAGATCGGGCGCGACGGCCGCGACATAGCGCGACGTGAGGCCGCCCTGGCTGTGACCGACCAGGTTCACCTTGGTCGCGCCGGTCGCGGCAAGCACCGTCTTCACGTAAGCGAGCAGCTGTTCGCCGCGCCCGTTCGGCCCGTCGTCGCTCTGGAACCCCGACAGGTTCGCGACGTAGACGGTCGCGCCGTGCTGCTGCAGGTCCTCCTGGATGCCGTACCAGTACTCGAGCACGCCCGCGTACTTGTCGGTGCCGGTGAGCCCGTGCACGAGGATGATCGGGTAACGCGTCGCCGCGTAATTGTCCGCCGGCGCGGTTGCCGCCATCGCCGCGTGCGTCGTCGCGAGCGTCATCACCGCGGTCGTCCCCGCGAACGGCGCGACGCTCATCGCGCATGCCACTGCCCCTGCCACCATCCTGGAACGCATCGATCTGGCCATGCATGTTCTCCTGATTATTGTGCTGCCGGTGCGAATGAGATCGGATCGACGCGCACGGCACGTCGCGAACGGTCGCGGGTACCGTGTGCATCGAATGCGGGAGTGAATCACGAGTCGCGAACGTTTGCGCCCTGACTAGATACGGTTCTCTAATCGGTTGACGCGCCCCGCCCGTTCGGGCGGGGGTTGCAACCACGCGCACGCATGCTGCATCGCACACGCGCGCCGCACGTCACAGTTTCGCGCTCAGGCGCACCCATGCCGTGCGCCCCGGCTCCATTACCGGCGCGTTCGCCGGATAGCCGAAGCCCGCGTTGCCGGCGAGGTTCAGGTGCTCGGTGTAGGCCTTGTCCAGCACGTTGTCGACGCCGATCGAGATCTGCACCTTCTTGCTGACGTTGTACTGCGCATGCAGCGACAGCACGCCGAAGCCGGCGCTCGGGCCGAAGTCCTTGCCGACCACGTTGCCTTCGTTCACCGCATAGCGATGCTGCGGCGCAACGACCCGCCACAGCCCGCCGGCCGACCATGCGCCGCGCGTGTACTCGAGCCCGAAGCGCGCCTCGAGCGGCGGCATCTGCGGCAGCGGATCGCCGCTCGTCGCGTTGCGCCCCCACGCATACGCGAGCGACGTCTCGACGCGCAGCGGCGCGACCGGCCGCCACGACACGCCGGCTTCGCCGCCCATGATCTGCGCGTTGACGTTGGTTGCCTGCGTGGTCGTTCCCATCATCCCGGCCGCGTAGTTGAACAGGATGTAGTCCTGTACATATCCCGCGTAGGCCGACACCCATGCATCGAACCGGTCGCTCTTGTACTGCGCGCCGATGTCGAGCTGCGTGGTCTTCTCCGGCTGCACCGCCGAGAACGCGTTGATCGAGCCGGCGGGCCCGCGCTTCGCGGAGAACAGCTCCCAGTAGTCGGGATAGCGTTGCGCATGGCCGATCCCCGCGTACCACGTGACCGGCAGCGACGCGAGATCGCGCTCGTAACGCACGAATCCGCTCGGCAGCACGCGCGCGCGATCGTCGTCGAAAGTCGGATTCGGCTTGCTCGCCATCATCCCGCTCGTCGTCGCACGCTTGTCGCGCGCGCTCGCGTAGTCGACCCGCGCGCCGCCGATCACGCGCGACGCATCGCTCGCATACCACGTCAGCTCGCCGAACGCACCGGCGTTCCACATCGTCGCCTGCGCATCCCACGGCTGGTCGCCGTAGTTCTGCCGCCCCATCGCCGAGCGCGCGTCGAGCCGGTTCGACTGCGCGTCGACGCCGGTCACGAGCTTGAAGTCGTCACCGAAACGGAAGGTCGCCGCCGCCCGCGCGCCGAGCGTGCGGCGCCGCACCTCGGATGCCATTCGCATCGGCATGCTGCTGGTCGGGTCGGGCTGCCGCAACGTATAGTTGTCCATCACGTGGTCGGCTTCGTTGTAGTACACGCGCGCCTCGATCCGGTCGAGCACGTCGCCGAGATGCCGCTTGTCGAACGACAGGCCGAACGTCTCGCGGCGGAAATGCGCGCCGTCCATCCCGCGCCCGGCGTAGCGCGCATAGCCGTCGCCGGTGCCCGCCGTCAGTTCGACGCGCGTGTGATCGTCGGGTGTCCAGCCGAGCGCCGCGTCGGCGTTCCACTTGTCCCATTGCGACGGCACGGTATTGCCGTTGCCGTCGTCGTAGTCCTGCGCATGCGCGTGATTCGCGGTCACGCGGCCGTAGACGTCCGGCGTGCCGGCCGTCACGTCGACGTTCTGGTCGTTGCGGCCGAACGAGCCGCCGACCACGCTGCCGTCGAACCGCATGCCGGGACGCTCGAAACGCGGCGTCACGCGTTCGAACAGCACGGTGCCGGCCGAGGCGCCGGGGCCGTACAGCACGGTCTGCGGGCCCTTCACGACCGTGACCTTGTCATAGCTTTCCGGCGCGATATACGAGGTCGGCGCGTCCATCCGGTTCGGGCAGGCGCCGAGCGTCGGCATCCCGTTCGCGAGAATGTTCAGCCGCGAACCGAACATCCCGCGCAGCACGGGGTCGCCGTTCGTCCCGCCGCTGCGGATCGACGTGAAGCCGGGAATCGTCTTCAGGTAGTCCGCGCCGTCGCTCGCCGGCAGCGGCTGGCGCGGCGTCTTCGGATCCGTGACGACGACGAGCGGCGTCGTCAACGGCGACGCAACGACTTCGACGGGCGGCAGCAGCGTGGCCGCGTCGTCCGTCGGCGCCCCGGACGCACGTGCGGATTCGGTCGCGGCCGCCGCCGCGGTCATCGCGCCGACGGCGAGCGCGGGAACGGTGAGTTTCAGCATGCGCGGCACGCGCCGCACACGGGAATGGCGCGACGCCCTCGGCGCGCGCAAGGAAAGCATGGTCATGATCGAAAGCCCGAGTGACGCCCTCCACGCGGCCTCGACGGACCGCACGGATATCGGCGATGAAAGAAACGGAAGGCAGCGCGTCAGGCGCGCTCGGGCGGTGCGCGTGGATATGCGCGCGGGTAGCGGTCGGCGCGCGCCGCGACGGCATGCGGCGCGGCGGCGGAAACGGCATGAGCGGGGACGAAGGCGAACGATACGGCGGCCGCGCCGCCGATCGCTGGACTGTGCGCGAAGAAGCCGCAGTAGCCGCACGCATCGAGATGCCGCGCGTGATCGTGCGCGTGGCCTGCATCGGGCGCACGGTGCGCACCATGCTCTGCACTACAGACGATTGCGTCGGGAGTCGTCGCCTGCGCGATGCGCCACTGCGACACCAGCGGCGCCGCGATCGCGAGCCAGATCGCGAACACGCCGAGCCAGGCGGTCAGGTGACGATGTCGGTGCAGCATGCGCGGCGATGCGTAAGCGGAACGTAAAAACAGCCGAGATGTTACAGAATGTTCGCCGCGATGGCCAGCCGCGCATCGGGGTAAACGGATCGGGGGCGCATGGTTGCGTCAACAACCATGCGCCCCCGGATGCTGCGCGGCTTCAGCGCGCGGCGATCACGGCGCCATGCGTCGCAGCACGTCGTCGCGCCGGATGAAGTGGTGGTAAAGCGCGGCCAGCGCATGCAGGCCGATCACGAAGTAGAACGCGTTGCCGATCAGTTCGTGCGCTTCCTTGATCGTCGGCCGCAGCGCCTTGTCGGGGCCGAACAGCGTGAACGACACGCCGATCCAGTCGAGCGACACGGGCTTGCCGCCCATGTTGACGAGCATGATGCCGAGCAGCGGCTGCGCGATGATGAAGACATACAGCGCGACATGGGCGAGCATCGACAGCCACTTGAGCAGCGTCGCCTGCGGAATCGGCTCCGGGACGCGGCTGACCATCCGCCACAGCACGCGCAGCACGGACAGCACGAGCACGAACGTGCCTGCCAGCAAGTGCACGTTCATCCAGAACACGCGGCTGTCGCTGCCTTTCGGTCCGCGAATCTCGATGGCCAGGTAGGCGAGTGCCACCAGCAGGAAGATGACCCAGTGGAAGAAAATTGCGGGCGCGCTGTAGCGCGTCTGTTTCGCGAGGATGTTTTTCATGCGTTGTCTCGTGTTTCTCGTGTGGTATGCGGGGGAGGCCCGTGCCGGGCTGGCCGGGGCCCGGCGGCTGCCCCGATTGTAGCCTCGCGCGTGGCCGGCGTTGTGCGACCGGGTCAAATATCCGACGAATCCGCGCGGCCCGTTACACGGTGCCGCCATATGGAAAATCCGCATCGCGCGTGTGCGCGGCTGTGGCACGATGAAGCTTTGGTGCGACGTTGCGCGGGCATCATGAGCAAAGCGATCTTCGTTGCGGCCTACCGGCTGATCGCCGCGTTGCTCGCGGTGTCCACCACGCTGCACAGCGTCGCCGGCAACTGGGGCTTGCCGGCCTTCCATCTCGGCAACTACCTCAGCTACTTCACCCAACTGAGCAGCCTGTATGCAGCGGCCATGCTGGTCGCGGGGCTGTCGCGCATCACGCGTCCCGGTTCGGCCCGCTACGAATCGATGCGCGGCGCCGCCGTGCTCTACGTGCTGATCACCGCGATCGTCTACGAACTGCTGCTCGCACGGCTCGATGCGCTGCGCCACGTCACGCCGGCCCTCAACAACTGGGTCCTGCACCGGATCGTGCCGCTCGTGGTGCTGTGCGACTGGCTGTACGTGGAGCCGCGCTCGCCGATCCCGTGGCGCAGCGCGGTCGCGTGGCTCGGCTTTCCGGTGATCTATCTCGGCTATACGCTCGTGCGCGGCGCGCTGGAGAACTGGTATCCCTATCCGTTCGTCGATCCGCGGCCGCACGGCTACCTGCCGGTCGCGATCCAGTGCTCGCTGATCGCGCTCGGCGCGGCAGGGCTCGCGCTAGGCATCCGCTGGCTCGGCAATCATGCGAGGCAGTCCGACGCCACGGCGCTCGAGGAAGGGTGAAGGCGGGAGCGTGTGCGCCGCACGGCGCACACGTCGTGAAGCGGCGTGTCAGCCGCCGTTGCGCGGCAGGAAGTTCATCGGGTCGACGACCTTGCCGTTCTGCCGGACTTCGAACTCGAACGTCGCGCGGCCGCTCGCGTCGGTGCCCATCTCGGCGACCGGCTGGCCCGCGCGCACCGCGTCGCCTTCGTTGACGAGCAGCCTGCCATTGTGCCCGTAGGCCGTAATGAGCCCGTTGTCGTGCTTCAGGATCACGAGCGGGCCATACGCCTTGACGCCGGAGCCGGCGTACACCACCCGCCCGTTGGCCGCGGCCCGCACCGAACGGTCGGGCCCCGACGCGGCGATCACGATGCCGCGCGTCTTGCCGGCCGAGAACGGCGTCGCGACGATACCCGTGGCCGGCCATGCCAGCGAGCCGGGCTGCGCGGCCGCCGCGGACGGCTGCCCGAGCGACGTCGCGGCTGGCGGCGGCGCGACGCGCAGCACCTGGCCGGGATACACGGCGTCATTCGGCGACATGTGGTTCCAGCCGGCCAGGTCCTGCACGCGCTGCCCGTAGGCGGCGGCGATGCCGGCGAGCGTATCGCCCGGATTCACGCGGTAATAGCCGGCGATCACGCCCGGCGTGGCGACCGACGCCGGCGTCGACTGCCGCACCGGCTGCCAGCTGTCGGTCCACGGCGTCATCGTACAGCCCGTCAGCGCGGCGGCCGCGGCGACGAACGCCGCCTGCGGCAACCAGCGCGTGAGCGCATCGTGGATCGGAATCGTTTTTCTCAAGGGTCCTCCCGGATTTGCGTCGTTGCGCCGCCCACCGCCCTCCGGCGTGCGACGCACGATGTCCGGCCGAACGGCCGGACCAACCAGTATCCGACCGCTCTCGCGGCCGTCAGTTTCCACCGCGGGACGTCGACGCGAAAAGGCTCACCGGCCCCTTCTTCGCGCCATCTTTGTGTCGTCCCGATCGGCAAAGATACCATTTGTCGCGGTCAGGACCGCGGCAGACGCCCCGGCCGGCAACAATCTTGCGGCGCCACGAACGGGGGCCGGCGGGCGGCAGGCCGCGCCGCGCGGGTCATCCCGCGGACTTCCGGCCGGCCGTCCCGCGGCGGGCAGCCGTATCGCGCCCATGAGCGCCGCCCCGCTGCCGGCCGCCTCCTATACTCGGAGGAGCACCGCACGTTCCAGCGATAACGAGGAGAAAACCATGAACAATGCGACGTTTCTGTCCGTGCAGCTCAACGCCGAGGATTTCGCCGGTTCCAGCGGCCTCGTCGAACTGCTCAACCGGCACCTGCTGTTCGCGACGGACGTCGCCGAAGCCGCGGACGCCCTCGTCCAGCTGGCGAGCGTCGCGCACCTGAGCGGCGCTACCCGGCACAGCGTCGAGTTGCCGGTACTCGCGATCGAGCGGCTGCGCGACGCGCTCGACACGCTGAGCGGCTACGACGAAGCATGGCTGCAGGCGCTGGAACCGGGCGACGCGCTGTTCCGGGACATCGGCCGCGGCCCGCGGCCGCTGCACTGACGCGGCGGGCGCAGCCAATGAAAACAGCCCGTCGTTCCGTGATTCGGAACGACGGGCTGCGTGTACTGCGCGGGGGGCAGATCAGGCCGCCCATGCGGCCGGCGATCGATGACGATCAACGACCCTTGTAGACCGGTGCACCGTCCGACACGCGCTTGACCTGCCAGCCGGTCTTGGCAGCGGCCGGAGCGCCCGATTCTTGCTGGGCGGCCGGTTGCGCACCGTAGCCGCTCGTATCGGCAGCGGCGACGTTCTGTTGCGGGTTCACGCGGGCTTCAGCTGCCTGGATGCTTGCCGGGTAGTCGGTACGGTCGCTGCCCAGCTTGTAGCCGGCCTGTTGCAGCTGGGCCAGTTCGGCCTTCACCTGCGCACGGGTGACGGGGGCGTTCTGTTGGGCGAACGAGACGGCGGGAACGGCGAGGACGGCAGCTGCAGCGAACGTTGCGATCAGCGATTTCATGATTACCTCCGGGATTTTTTTGCTCCGCCGCACACACCATGTCTGCAGCGATGGAACAAAGTTTAGCCCCGAGATCACCTAGGGAAAACCATGAAAGAGCGAAAACACTGTTTCCTCGGAACCAACAATTGCGGGATCCGGGAACGAAAAACCCTACTCAAAGAATAGAATTTCGCAACAATACCGTCCTCGCCTGCCGGTTACGACCAGTTCGCGTGGAAACTGCCCGGCTTGTCGGTACGCTCGAACGTGTGGGCGCCGAAGAAGTCGCGCTGCGCCTGCACAAGGTTCGCCGGCAGCCGCTCGGAACGGTAGCTGTCGAAGTACGCGACCGCCGACGCGAACGCCGGCACCGGCACGCCTGCCTTCACCGCGGCCACCACCACGTCGCGCAGCGACGCCTGGTAATTCGCGGCGATGTCCTTGAAGTACGGGTCGAGCAGCAGGTTCGCGAGCGCCGGATCCTTCGCGTACGCGTCCGTGATCTTCTGCAGGAAACGCGCGCGGATGATGCAGCCCGCGCGGAAGATCTTCGCGATCGTCCCGAGATCGAGGTTCCAGCCGTACTCTTCGGATGCCGTGCGCAGTTGCGCGAAGCCCTGCGCGTACGAGATCACCTTGCTCAGGTACAGCGCGCGGCGCACGGCTTCGACGAACGCGGCACGATCGCCGTCGAACGGCGCGGCGGCCGGGCCCGACAGGATTTTGCTGGCCGCGACGCGCTCGGTCTTCAGCGACGACAGCACGCGCGCGAACACCGACTCGGTGATCAGCGGCAGCGGCACGCCCAGGTCCAGCGCGTTCTGGCTGGTCCACTTGCCGGTGCCCTTCTGCGCGGCGCGATCGAGGATCACGTCGACGAGGTGCTTGCCGGTTTCTTCGTCCTTCTTGCCGAAGATCTTCGACGTGATCTCGATCAGGTAGCTGTCGAGTTCGCCCTGGTTCCACTCGGTGTAGACCGCGCCGAGTTCGTCGTTGGTCAGGCCCGCGACGTCCTTCAGCACCGCATAGCTCTCGGCGATCAGCTGCATGTCGCCGTACTCGATGCCGTTGTGGACCATCTTCACGTAGTGGCCCGCGCCGTCCGGCCCCATGTACGCCACGCACGGCTCGCCGTCCGACGGCGCCTTCGCGGCGATCTGCTTGAGGATCGGCTCGACCAGGTCGTACGCGTCGCGCTGGCCGCCGGGCATGATCGACGGGCCGCGCAGCGCGCCCTCTTCGCCGCCCGACACGCCGGTGCCGATGAAATGCAGGCCCGATTGCGCGAGCTCCTGGTTGCGGCGGATCGTGTCCGTGAAGTGCGTATTGCCGCCGTCGATCAGCACGTCGCCCTTCTCGAGCAGCGGCTTGAGCGATGCGATCGTCGCATCGGTCGCTTCGCCCGCCTTCACCATCATCAGGATCCGGCGCGGCGTCTCGAGCGACGCGACGAACTCCTCGAGCGTATAGGTCGGCACCAGATTGCGGCCGGGGAATTCGGCGATCAGTTCGTCGGTTTTCTCGCGGCTGCGGTTGTACACCGACACCGCGTAACCGCGGCTCTCGATATTGAGTGCGAGATTGCGGCCCATCACCGCCAGCCCGATCACACCGATTGCTTGTTTGCCCATTAGTCAATTCTCCGGAAAAAACGGGGCGCGACCCGAGCCGGGCCGCGCGCACAGGCGAAAGGATAGTGGAAACCCGGCCGCGATGCGCGCTTGCGTGTCATTGCTCCGCGTGCGGCAGGCGCCGGAACACGACGCTCAGGTTGTTCGCCGGCATGTCGACGACCTCGATGCAGTCGAGCCCGCGGTCGAGGCCGAGCGCGACGACCGCCTCGAGATCGCGCACGCCCCACGACGGATCGCGGCTGCGCAACTGCTGGTCGAACGCCTCGTTGGATGGCGCCGTGTGCCGGCCTGCGCGGCGATACGGGCCGTACAGGAACAGCACGCCGCCCGGACGCAGCACGCGCGACGCGCCGGCGAACAGCGCGTCGGTGCAGGCCCACGGCGAGATGTGGATCATGTTGATGCAGACGATCGCGTCGAACGCCGCGGCCGGCCACGACGCGTCGCGCACGTCGAATGCCAGCGGCTCGGCCAGGTTCGCGAGGCCGGCATGCGCGACCCACGCGGCGATCGAGCGGCGAGCGTGCGCGTCGGGATCGCTCGGCTGCCAGCGCAGCCCCGGCAGCGCCTGCGCGAAATGGACCGCATGCTGCCCGGTGCCGCTCGCGATCTCGAGCACGTCGCCGGTAGCTGGCAGCACGCGGCGCAACACGTCGAGGATCGGCCCGCGATTGCGCTCGGCCGCCGGCGCCGACAGCCGCGCGGACGGATCGGACGAAGACGTCGGCCCGGTCACGATGCGTGCTCCGGCGCGCTGCCGGCGACGCCCAGCCGCGCGTTCAGCGCGTCGAGCGCGGGCGCGCAACGCGCCTCGACCTTCAGCGTCAGCATCGGATCGGCGCGCGTATGGCCGAGGTTCAGCGCGGCGACGGGCTTGTTCTGCGCCTGGGCCCACACGCAGAACCGGTAGCCGGAATACACCATCAGCGACGAGCCGACGACGAGCAGCGCATCGGCCGCATCGAGCGCCTGCGATGCCAGCGCGACGCGCTCGCGCGGCACGTTCTCGCCGAAGAACACCACCGCCGGCTTCAGCAGCCCGCCGCAGGCCGGGCAGGCAGGAATGCGGAACGTGTCGAGCGCGGCCCATTCGAGATGCGCGTCGCCGTCGGCGGCGGGTTCCGCGTGCGCGCCGAGCAGCTCGGGGTTGTCCGTTTCGAGCACGGCCTGGATCGTCGCGCGCGCGTGATGCGCGCCGCAGTCGAGGCACGTGACGCCGTTGATGCCGCCATGCAGTTCGATCACGTCGCCACTGCCCGCGCGCTGGTGCAGCCCGTCGACGTTCTGCGTGACGAGGCGCTCGATCCGGCCGGTGCCGCCGAGCCGCGCGAGCGCGACATGCGAGCGGTTCGGCTGCGCACGGCCCACCACGGGCCAGCCGATCATGCTGCGCGCCCAGTAGCGGCGGCGCGCAGCGTCGGAACCGAGGAATTCGTGGAGCTGGATCGGCGGCGAGCGCATCCATTGACCATTGCGGTCGCGATAGCCGGGAATGCCGGAATCCGTGCTGATGCCCGCACCGGTCAGCACGAGCAGCCGCGGATGGCGCTCGACGAACGCGTGCAGCGCATCGAGCGCGGCCGGTTCGATGCTGGCGGATGAGGGGTCGGGCAAGGTGATGTCGTTCATGTTGGCGGCGCGTGATCGGGCGCGGTGGCCGGCCGTGCGGCCGGCGCGCCAGCACATGATACAGAACGCCGCGCGATCCGGCCGGCGGTCCGCGCGCGACACCGGCGCCGCAAAAAAAGACGCCCATCGACCACATGGCGATGGGCGCATCAACAATTGATCCATCGGGGTAGTGGATCAACTGACAGCACAATGTCGTCGGATCCGCCGCAGCGCCGCCGGCAGACCTTCCCCAGGACTACACCTTCGAATTCCTGAAATTGCCCTGATGTTTGCGAGGATCGCCGCGCGGCACGGCGCACGGCACACGCACGCATGCTTCGCGTGCGGCGCGCCTGCGTATCGCGCGTCGGCATGACGATCCGGAAGTCATGGTCGCCCATCCGCGCGCACCGGCGGTTCATCCCCGACGGCCGACCGGCACGGGTCGGCCTCGTGCGTCATACCTGCACGTCGTCGTTCGGAACGAACCGGATGGGTCCGGATGAAGCGAAAAGCCGCGCGCTCATGTCGCCGTAATCAACGGCGACGCGAAATCACGGGCAGGTCGGCGATTCATGTTTGCAACATGGCACGTTGCGATTCGGTCTGTTCTCATTCTCTTGTCCCCGTCTTCGATGCGTCCGACCTACTGAAGCGACGGCCGGGCCCCTGCTGCGCCCGGCGATCGCGCTCACGGCGCATACAGACATGCAAGGAGCGCACCATGCTTCGCCGTGCAAGGCCGCGCGGGCGGTGAAACGACCCCGATGCAAATCGCACGGCGACAGACAAGCGTGAACGTTTCGAAAGTGAAACGAGGGGAAACGGCCCGCGCGATCGATCGCACCGGACGCGACGCCGGTGTTGCACGCATGTGACGCGTGCGCCGGCGGCGCGTTTGCGTCGGTTCGATGCCGACGATCCGCTTACAGTCGCGCGACCCTGGCCGCGCATGCATGGTCGAACGCGCTCGTCGAACCTGTGAGCACCACCTGCAACCACGGACAGCACGCTGCTCGCCGCAAGACCGGCCACCACGCGCTGACGTACGTTCATGCCGATTGATTGCCGGATGACCGAAGGTGCCGATCATGCCAATACCGCCGATGCCGCCGCGCGCCGCAAGCGGCGCGCAAACACGTTAGCATTCGGACACGGTGCGGCGCGCGCACCGGCTTCGCCCCGTCTCCAAGGAATGGACATGACCCTGCCCGCCTCCGGCCGCGCCGACGTCGCGCGGCGCGTTTTCTCGGCCGAGCGGCTGTCGATCGGCCTGACGCTGCCGCTGCTGCGCAGCGGCCATACCGTCGCGGATTTCAACGAGCAGCTCGAACTCGCGGCGCTGGCCGATTCGCTCGGCTTTCGCGCACTGTGGGTTCGCGACGTGCCGCTCAACAGCGCCGATTATCCCGACCCGGTCGGGCATCTCGATCCGTGGGTGCTGCTCGGCGCGCTCGCGTCGCGCACGCGCCGGATCGTGCTTGCCAGCGGCGCGATCGTGCTGCCGCTGCGTCATCCGCTGCATATCGCGAAAGGCGCGCTGTCGGTCGCGACGCTGTCCGGCGGGCGCTTCCTCCTCGGCCTCGGCTCCGGCGACCGGCCGCCCGAATATGCGGCGTTCGGCGTCGACGCGCAAACGCGGCGCGACCGGTATCGCCGGCATTGGGACATCGTCGCGGCCGCGCTCGGCGTGCCGTCCCGTGTGCTGCCCGACGAGACGCCACCCGACGCGCCCGAGTTCACACTGCTGCCGCGCGGCGACGACGCGGTGCCGATGCTTGCCGTCGGCTCCGGCGGACAGAGCGTCGACTGGATCGCACGGAACGCGATCGGCTGGATGACCTATCATCGCGACCCGGACACGCAGCGCGCTCGTTATTCGATGTGGCGCGCGGCCGTCGACCGGCTTGCACCGCCGGGCTTTCGCGCGTTCGGCGTATCGATGCGGCTCGATCTCGATGCGAATCGCGATGCACCGCCCACCGCGCTGCCGCTCGGCTATGCGACCGGTCGGAATGCGCTCATCGACATCCTGCGGGACATGCGGGCAGCCGGCACGCACCACGTCACGCTGAATCCCGGCTCGGACCGGCCCGTGCGCGAGGTCATCGAGGAAATCGCCGAGCATGTATTGCCGGTCTTTCACGACGATCGGGGTTGATTCATCAGGAATCCGGAATTCTCCACCCATAGCCCATAGTCGAAGCCACGGTTGGCCACCCATCGAATCACCGGCGAGCACGTTTCGTTCCCGATCCTGCGCCTTCGCTTGCGGCGGGACCGCGTGCCAACACCCGACGACCTGCCCGCATCACGGATCGTGAACGGCCGGCGCGAGACACCGCCACGCGAAAGGAACCGCACGGCAGCGCGCAAACGCCCGCACCGCCTGCCGCATGCCCGATTCGAATATTCGTCGACGGAACTATCCGGTTCCGATGGCAATCATGTTAACTTCCGTCCATCGTCCAGACCGGCGGGCCGCGTTCCGATGCGCGCCCGCACGCCTACCCATGCGATATTTCCTGCTCGGCTGGCTGCTCGCCGCCGTCGTATCGGCCGCCCACGCGGCCGCCCCTGCCCCGGCCGTCGCCTCGGCCGCCTCCGGCGCCGTGCCCGCGCTGACGCCGCAGCAGGCGCAGCAGGCCCTCTCCGTCCTGCAAAACCCGCGCGAGCGCCAGCAGGTCGAAACGACATTGCGCGCGATCGCGGCCGTCGGCGTGCTGAGCACGCCCGCGCTTGCGGCGAGCGCCGCGGCGCCGGCCAGCGCGGCATCGGCTGGCACCGCTCCGGCCGCACTCACGACGAACGGGCTCGCGTCGATGCTCGTGCGGCAGGGATCGCACTGGGCCGGTGAAATCGGCGGCGCGCTGAACGAATCGCTGCGCTCGCTGCTCGACGTCGGCTCGGTCGGCAACTGGTGGCACGAGCGGCTCGTACGCGCCGACCAACGTACCGATCTCACGCGCGCGATCTTGATCATCCTCGCCGTGCTCGTGCCCGCGCTCGCCGTCGAATGGTTCGCGAAGCGGCTGCTGCGGCGCGCGCTGGCCGCGCTGAGCGCGCGCCGCACCGGATCGTCGCACCGGGCCGATGCCGATGCCAACGCCGATTCACCTGAACCCGAACCGCCCGGTCCCGGCGACCGCACTTCGACGCCGGAACCGGCCGCCACCGCTGCCCGCGCCGACGGCACCGGCACGCCCGATACGTCGTCGCAAGGTCGCGGCCATGCGCGGCGCCACACCACGCTGCTGCGCCGGATGCCGCGCGCGCTGGTCAGCCTCGCACTGCGGGTGATACCGCTGCTGGTATTCGTCGGCATCGCAAGCCTGACGATGTCGGTCCTCGACGGCGCCGGCACGCCGACCCAAACGGCACTCGAATCGCTGATCGACATCTACGTGATCTGCCGCCTCGTGACGATCGTCAGCCGGCTGTTCTTCCAGCCCGACGCGCGGCAGCTGCGGCTGCTGCACATCAGCGATGCATGGGCCGCGTTCGCGCAGCGCTCGATCGCGCGGATCGTGATGGTCGTCGGCGCCAGCACGGCCGCGGTCGAGATCGCCGCGAGCTTCGGCCTCAGCGACGCCGGTCACGTCGCGCTGCTGAAGGCGGTCGCGCTCGTCGGCCACTTGATGATCTCGGCGCTGATCCTCCGGTGCCGCCAGCCGGTCGCCGCGCGCATCCGCGCGGCCGGCGAGGATCGGCCGGCCTTCGCGATGGTCGGCAATGCGCTCGCCGACGCGTGGGCGCCCGTGTCCGTGTTCGTCGTGATGGCGCTGTGGTTCGTGTGGGCGCTCGACGTCCACAACGGCTACCGCGTGCTGATCACGCTCGGCGGCCGCTCGATCGCCGTGATGATCGGCATGCGGATCGTGTCGATCGTCGTGTTCGGCGCGCTCGCGCGGGTGTTCCAGCGCCGCGACGACGACCGCACGCTCGTCCACCTGCACGCGTACCGCTACTACCCGCTGGTGCGCCAGGTCGTGTCGGCGGCGATCGCCGTCGTGACCGTCGTGCTGCTGCTGCAGACCTGGGGCGTGCCGATCTTCCACGCGTTCGCGACCGGCACGATCGGCCATCGGCTCGCGTCGGCGCTGATCACGATCGCGATTGCAGCCGTCGTCGCGCTGATCGTCTGGGAAGCCGCGAACATCGCGATCGAGCGCCGCCTGCAGCAGTGGACACGCGAAGGCAACCTCGTGCGCGCGACGCGCTTGCGCACGCTGCTGCCGATGCTGCGTTCGCTGCTGTTCATCATGATCGCGCTCGTCGTCGTGCTGACCGGCCTCAGCGAAATCGGCGTGAACATCGGTCCGCTGCTCGCCGGCGCCAGCATCTTCGGCGTCGCGCTCGGCTTCGGCTCGCAGAAGCTCGTGCAGGACTTCATCACCGGGATCTTCCTGCTGATGGAGAACGCGATGCAGGTGGGCGACTGGGTCACGCTCGCCGGCGTATCCGGCACGGTCGAATACCTGTCGATCCGCACCGTGCGGCTGCGCGCGGGCGACGGATCGCTGTACACGATCCCGTTCAGCTCGGTGACGACCGTCAACAATACGAATCGCGGGCTCGGCAACGCGGCCGTCAAGGTCAGCATCGCCTACGGTCAGGACATCGATCGCGCGATCGCGACGCTGAAGGAGATCGGCGCCGCGTTGCGCGACGATCCGGATTACAAGGACGGCATCCTGTCGGACTTCAGCTACTGGGGCATCGACCAGGTCGACGGCGCGGCGATCGCGCTGGCAGGACAGATCCAGTGCAAGGACTCGGCGCGCTGGGGCGTGCAGCGCGAATTCAATCGGCGCATCGCGGTGCTGTTCCGCGAACGCGGAATCCGGATCGCGAATCCGCAGCGCAGCCTCGTCGCGTATGACGAAGGTTTGCGTCCCGTCGCGCCCGAGAACGATGAGAACGGCGACCACGCCGCCGGCACGCCGGACGCCGGACCGCCGCCGCCCGTTGCGCCGGCGCGCAAGCCGGACTGATCGTACGGATGCCGCTGGCGCGACCACCGCCGGTCGCGCCGTGCGCGCGCCATCGAACGACGGATAGCAGCGCTCAACGCGCGGCGGTTTTCTTCGCGCGCCGAACGCACTTCGCTGCGTTCGCCGGCGCGGCCGGCGTCGCGCCGGCATCCCGCTCGCCGCCGCGCACGCTGCCGGCCAGATCGTCGCCGACGATCTTTCGGTGCGCGCGGCTTACCGCGACGGTTGCCCGAGCGCCATGTCGCAATTCATCGAGGACTTCAATGCCATGACCGTTCGCCTCAAGCACGCGACTACCTTCGAAACGACCTCGCCCGCCGATGCGGACCGCATCGTGCGCGCGCCGCTTGCGGAACTCGAAGCGCGGCTCGACGAGATCAAGACACTTGCGTCGGCAAGCGGCGACGCGCCGGACGAACGCCTGCTGCACTGTATCGACGGCCTGTTCCGGCTCGTCGACGACCTGCAGGCCGTCGAGCGGCACGACACGCCGAAGCTCGAGCTTCGGCGACGGGAGCGCCGTTGAAGTTTCCGTGCGGATGGCAGACCGGATTGCGTTACGCATTCGCCGGCGAGCGCGCTGCGCGACGCATGACCGGCTCAGCCGGTGTCTACGGCTCGAATGTTTCCTCCACAACCATTCGCTCATTACGAATCGAATCGTCAATTATCCGGCACGCCGATGCGTCATTACATCCGAAAGCGTCTTTGAAAATTACAAAATACCCCGCAATTTTTCAAAATCATTTCAGCTTATTCAATTTAATTTTGTTTCATATAATCAGAAAAAGTTTGACACCGAACTTTCGTTCTTGATACCGTCCGATTCAAGCAATCTGACGAATTGTCCACCACGCAATCGATTCCGCTCGACGCATTGCGCTTGCGCCACACCGACGTTCTCGCCGCCGACCGCCTCTTCTTCCGTTGGCGCATGCAACATCCCGATGCAATTGATTGGGCAGCTGCCGTCCGGCAGCGGGCCGAAGGATCGAACCGAATGAGCAGGACACCGAAACTGTTGCTCTAGTCATCCCGCCTGCATCAAACCCGCTGGCGCGGCCGCCCTGCTTCGCGGCGCAGCGCCTCCATTGCCGAGCATTCCAGCATTTCGCCCCCGGAGGATCACCACCCTTGCGGACCGGGCGAAAGGCCCCGTCGCGTCCGCGCCATCCGCGCGAGCGCGGCGGATATCGGCGGCGCACGATCCGCGCCGCTGTCGACCGTCGTTGTTCGTGCCGTTCGATGTTCAACCGGAGGGGTAATTCAACATGAATCAGGTTGCAGACAAGAAACAAAAGCACATCCGCATCGTCAAGCTCGCCTTCGCCGCCGCGGCAGCCGCTTCGTTCGGCATGGCGAGCGTCCATGCCGCACCGGCCGCCGGCTGGACGGAAACGCGCACCAAGGGCTTCCTGCCGCTCGTCCAGCAAGGTGAAAGCAGCAGTACCGCCGGCGCGCCGGCGGCCAGCACCGCCGCCGCTGCCGCGGCAGCCACCGAGATGGCGCCCGGCGAATCGGTCGACATCGTGCTCGGGCTGAACCTGCGCAACGAAGCGCAACTCGACCAGTACCTGCACGACCTGCATACGCCCGGCTCGCCGCACTACAAGCAGTTCCTCACGCCGGCGCAGTTCGCCGCGCAGTACGCGCCGACCGACCAGCAGGTCGCCTCCGTCGTCGCGCACCTGCGCCAGGCCGGCTTCGTCAACATCGTGGTTGCGCCGAACCGCCTGCTCGTGTCCGCCTCCGGCACCGCGGCAACGATCAAGTCGGCGTTCCGCACGACGCTCAAGCGCTTCACGCGCAACGGCCGCAGCGTCTACGCGAACACCGATGCCGCGCAGGTGCCGAACGCGATCGGCGGCATCGTCGGCGCGGTGCTGGGCCTGCAGAACGTCGAGCTCATGCACACCGGCGCGGGCAGCAAGCCGCAAGGCAACACCAGCAACCTGGCGATCCCCGCCGGCGCATCCGCGGTGCCGCACAACCCGACGGAATTCTCGTCGCTCTACGGCGGCGACGGCACGCCGACGGCCTCGCAGACCACGGTCGGCATCATCGCCGAAGGCGACCTGTCGCAGACCGTCAGCGACCTCAACACGTTCGCCGCGAACAACGGCCTCGGCACGATCAGCAGCAGCGTCGTGCCGACGGGTCCGTCAGGCAGTTCGTACACCGATACATCCGGCACCGTCGAATGGAACCTCGACAGCCAGTCGATCGTCGGCGCCGCCGGCGGCAGCGTGAAGCAGGTCGTGTTCTACGTGGCACCGTCGATGACGCTCACGGCGATCACCGCCGCGTACAACAAGGCGGTGAGCGACAACGTCGCGAAAGTCATCAACGTGTCGCTCGGCGTGTGCGAATCGTCCTCGTACAGCACCGGCTCGCAAGCGACCGACGACACGATCTTCAAGCAGGCCGTCGCGCAGGGGCAGACCTTCTCCGTGTCGGCCGGCGACCACGGTGCGTACGAATGCGCGAGCGGCACGCCGTCGCGCTCGACCTACACCGTGAGCGAGCCCGCGACGTCGCCGTACGTAATCGCGGTGGGCGGCACGACGCTGTTCACCAATACGTCGACCAATGCGTACAACAGCGAAATCGTCTGGAACGATCCGAGCTGGCAGCCGGGCACCGTGTGGTCGACAGGCGGCGGCTACAGCAAGTACGAAGCCGCGCCGGCGTGGCAATCGTCGAGCCTCACCGGGTCGACCAAGCGCGCGCTGCCGGACGTCGGCTTCGACGCCGACCTGCGCACCGGCGCGATCCTCGTGGTGAACGGCCAGACGTCCGACACGCTGTGGGGCTCGGGCTACCTGAACAACGAAGGCGGCACGAGCCTCGCCGCGCCGATCTTCACCGGCATCTGGGCGCGGCTGCAATCGGCGAACAACAACGCGCTCGGGTTCCCGGCGTCGAGCATCTACAAGTACTTCCCGAGCAATGCGGCGCTGCTGCACGACGTGACGTCCGGCAACAACGGCAGCGGCACGTACGGCTACAAGGCGAAGGCCGGCTGGGATGCGACGACGGGCTTCGGCAGCGTGAACATCTCGAAGCTGAACGCGTTCATCCAGGGCACGGCGGATTTCGCGCGCTGATCGTGCGATGAGCGGTGCGGTTCCGGGTGCGGGTCATTTCGCGCGCCCGGAACCGTGTCGGCGACAGTGCACGCGGCGCGTCCCGATCGACGACGACCGTCGGCACGCGTCGCCCGCGGCTGTCGCGCGCAGGCGAAATCACAGCTGCGATTCGATCGGAAACAAGCCGAGAAACCACACTTCCATGCGCCGCGCCGCCGACACTTCCGGTTCGTGATCGAGTTCGGTCACCTTCCCGTCCGCGTCGGTCTGAATCCACTTGAGGCGCCCCTTCCCGCCCGGATCGGTCCTCGCTTCGACGCGCCACGCGATTCGATCGAGCCGCGGCTCCAGGTCCGTCGCGACTTCGGATGCAATCGCCGGGCTCTCGCAGTAAACGCCGATCTCGGTATTGAGGTTCAGCGAGCGCGGGTCGAGATTCATCGACCCGATGAAGATGCTCTTGCGATCGAACACATACGTCTTCGCATGCAGCGATGCGCGCGACGAGCCGATGATGACCTGCTTCGAGATGCTCTTGTCGCCGGACGGGCGTCGCTCGTAAAGCCGCACGCCGGCTTCGACGAGATCGCGCCGATAGCGCCGGTAGCCGGCATGCACGGCCGCGACGTCGGTCGATGCGAGCGAGTTGGTCAGGATCGTCACTCGGACGCCGCGCGCCGTGAGCGCACGCAGCCGTTCGACCATCTCCTTGCCCGGCACGAAGTACGGCGACACGATCAGCAGCTCCTGCTCGGGCCGCAGCGCGAGTGCGCGCAGTTGCGGCATCAGGTGCCCGTCACTGTCCTTCGGCGAGCGTGCGATCTTCGCCGGATCGTCGTACAGGACCGTCGCGCGCCCCCACGACAGCTCGGTCCCCTGCCCGTGCACGATCTGGTCGAGCCTTTGCCGCGCCTCGAGCACGTACGGATTGTCCTCCATCGCGCGCAGGTAATCGCGCAGCCGTTCGCGCTCCCGGTCGAGGCCGCCGGGCGCCGCGTCGTGCCCGACCAGCGCATCGACCGGATATGCATACGGCGAATTCCAGAACGTATCGAATTCGGTCGAGATGTCGTTCACGACCGGGCCGTGCACGACCACGTCGAGATCGCCGAACTCCAGCATCGACGACGCGCCGAAGTACTCGTCGCCGATATTGCGGCCGCCGACGATCGCCGCCTGGTTGTCCGCGATCATCGCCTTGTTGTGCATGCGCCGGTTGACCCGCGAGAACTCGAGCACCGTGCCGATCTTCTTGAAGTGGCGCGTGGCGACCGGATTGAAGAGCCGGATCTCGATGTTCGGATGCGAGCTGATCTCGAGCAGCTTGCGGTCGTCCGCGTTCGTCCCGAGATCGTCGAGCAGCGCGCGCACGCGGACCCCGCGATCGGCCGCGCGGATGATCGCATCCGCGAGCTCGTGTCCGGTCAGGTCGTCGTGCCAGATGTAGTACTGAAGGTCCAGCGAGCGGTCCGCGCGATCGGCGAGCAGCACGCGCGCGTCGAGCGCATCGACCGGGTCGCGCAGCAGATGAAACGCATCCTGCCCAGGATGGGTGGCGGCCTGCTGGCGGAACGCCGCGCCGAGGCGCGTGTTTTCGGTATCGGAGAACGCATGCGTCGGCGCACGATCAGCCTGCGGCGGCAGGCTGGCGCACGCGGCAAGCATCAGCAACGAGAGAATCGCACTCCACGAACGCAACATGATCATGATGGCCACCCCACGGTCGGGCGAAGTCTGTTTGTGTTTGTTCTGGCTGCCGGACGGGGCGCGGCGCGGATCCCCGGTCCGCACGCTGGACGAATCCCGAGCGCGCGCGCCGGTCGCGCCACAGCATACTTCGATTGACATCGGGACGGCACGCGCTCCGTGTTTCCCGGTGGCGGCGATACGACATGCGACGCGGACGTGAACACGTTCGACACGTTCGCCACGTTCAGGCGGCGCGCAAAAGAAAAACCCGCGAGGCCTTGCGGCGTCGCGGGTTTCGAGATTTTGCCGAAGGCAAACGAGTCGCCAGAAAGCAGGCAAAAAAACGGCATGCCACGCATGCCGTTTCGGGGATCGCACCGTGCGCCGCGAGGCTCGATACCTCTGTCCGGCGCTCGGTGCGAACAGCAACGCGTGTTAGTTCGGCAGCGCGTAAGCGATCACGTAATCGCCGAGCTTCGTGCCGAAGGAGCCGTGGCCGCCTGCGGCGATCACGACGTACTGCTTGCCGTTGATCGAGTAGCTCATCGGCGTGGCCTGGCCGCCTGCCGGCAGGCGGGCTTCCCAGAGTTGCTTGCCGTCGTTCACGTCGAACGCGCGGATGTAGTTGTCCGCCGTTGCGCCGATGAACGCCACACCACCGGCCGTGATCATCGGGCCGCCCAGCATCGGCATCCCCATCTTGAACGGCAGCGGGATCGGCGAGCTGTCACGCACCGTGCCGATACGCTTCTTCCAGACGATCTCGTTGGTCTTCAGATCGATACCGGCGATGTAGCCCCATGCCGGTTGCTTGCAGGGCAGGCCAAGCGGCGAGAGGAACGGGTTCAGCGTCACGCCAAACGGCACGCCGTACTGCGGCTGGATACCCGATTCCGTACCGCTCCCCTTGGCACCCGATGCCGGTTCGATCGGGTTGCCCGGACCGCGTGGGATCAGACGCGACACGAACGGCAGCGCAATCGGGTTGGCGATGGCGATCTGACGATCGGTGTCGAGCGCAATGCCGCCCCACTCGAACATGCCCAGGTTGCCCGGGAACACCAGCGTGCCTTGCAGCGACGGCGGCGTGAAGGTGCCTTCATACCGCAGCTTGTGGAACATCACGCGGCAGACCAACTGGTCGTACATCGTCGCGCCCCACATGTCCTTGTCCGTGAGCAGGTTCTTCGGACGGAACGTGAGTTCGGAGAACGGCTGCGTCGGCGAGGTACGGTCGCCAGGCGCGGCGCCTTGCGGCACCGGCAGTTCCGGAGCCGGCACGACGGTTTCGCCGGTGCGGCGGTCGAGCACGAACAGGTTGCCGGTCTTGGCCGGCCCGTACACGACCGGCACGGTCTTGCCGTCCTTGGTCGTGATGTCGGCGAGCGTCGGCTGCGACGGCATGTCCATGTCCCACAGATCATGGTGAGCGGTCTGGTAGAACCAGGCCAGCTTGCCCGTCGACGCGTGCAGCGCGAGCAGGCCGCTTGCATATCGCTCCATCTCCGGCGTACGGTCGCCGCC
The DNA here is from genome assembly GCF_905339895.1 of Burkholderia sp. BCC1988. Classification (NCBI taxonomy): domain Bacteria; kingdom Pseudomonadati; phylum Pseudomonadota; class Betaproteobacteria; order Burkholderiales; family Burkholderiaceae; genus Burkholderia; species Burkholderia sp. BCC1988. The sequence continues at coordinate 106,677 of NZ_CAJPHA010000010.1, read as the reverse complement.
CCAAATGTCCGGCGTACGCACGCCCATCGGCAGATAGACGATATCGAGCTTCGCGTCGTAGGCGGCGGGCGCCCATGAGTTCGGCGAGTTCCAGGTGTAGTGCTCGTCCGGGCCCGGGATATGGTTCGGGTCACTCGCGCCCGGATCGAACGCCCACACGAGCTGGCCCGTGCGCACGTCGTAACCACGGATCACACCCGACGGTTCCCGGTTCGAGAAGTTGTCTTCCACCGCGCCCGCTACGACGATCACCTTGCTGGTGACGACCGGCGGCGAAGTGGGCTCGTACATACCCGGCGTGGTGACCGGCATGGCATGCTGGAGATCGAGGTCGCCATTGCTGCCGAAGCCCGCGCAGCGCTCGCCTGTCAGTGCGTCGAGCGCGTACAGGTGGCCGTCGTTGACGGGCAGGTAGATACGGCGCGAGCACGCCCCCGTGGCCGATACGGCTGCGTCGCTTGCCGGTGCGGCGGCCTGCGGCGCCGAAGCAGCAGCGTCGCTAGCGGGAGCAGCCGTTGCCGATACATCGGCACTCGCCGTCAGATCGACATACGACACGCCGCGGCAAGTCACGTGCTGGAACGACGGATCGGTCTTGAGCTTCGGATCGAAGGTCCACTTGAGCGCGCCGCTCTGCGCGTCGAGCGCGAAGAGCTTCTGGTGCGGCGAGCACAGGTAGAGCAGATTGCCGATCTTGATAGGCGTGACTTCGTCGGTGATTTCACCCGGATCGTTCGGGCCTTTCATGTCGTTCGTGCGGAACGTCCAGGCCACCTGCAGGTTCTTCACGTTGTCCCGCGTGATCTGCTGCAGCGGCGCGTAGCGCGTGCCTTCCTGACTGCGGCCGTACGCGGGCCAGTCCGAGGCGTCGATGCCGTTGGCGTTCGCGGCGAGCGAACCGACAGACGAAGCCATCGTGCCATTGACCGTCTGCGGATCGTTGAAGCAGGCGTACACGAGCACGCCCGCCCAGATCACCAGCGCGCCGACGAGCGACTGCACGCCGAACTTGCGTGGCGCGTCGAGACGCCAGCTCACGAGCAGCAGCAACCACACACCGAACACGACGAGCACCCCCGAGCGCGGCGCGAGCGCCCAGAAGTCGGGACCCGACTCCCACAGCGACCAGATGGCAGTGCCCCCGAGCACGAGCGCGTAGAGCACGAGCGCAGTGGGACTACGGCGATACAGCAGCCACGTCACTGCCAGCAGCACGACGCCGGTCACGACGTAATACGCCGAGCCACCGAGCGAGAGCAGGTACGCGCCGCCTATCAGCAGAAAGAGCGATGTAAGCACGATAAACAGGAGCGTTACGACGCCGATGAACCCGGGCGATGATGATTCGCTTGATCTGGTCATGATGATCTCAACCTTCTTTTGAGGACGGCGCCAGCATCGCTTGTCACGCGATGCCTGTGGCGAGGCTCGCCCGCGCGAACACCGGCGAGTCGTCCAGCCACTGCGCTGTGCCCGCAGTGGCCGGCTGTGCGGAAAACGCTCCGCGAAACGGCCTGTTGCTTTAGAAGACGTGCATCATCCCGACGTACGCGCCGGTTTGCCCTTCGTCCATGTTCGGACGGGTCGGCGAGCTGGAAGCTGGAATCGCGAGCCGTCGCAAACACCGGGAATTTACCGTTCTTGCTGTTGTCCACGTGTGCGACCGTGCCGTACAAGAAGGCGCGCTTGCTCGGATTATAGGTGGTAGCGAGTGCGTCGAGCTCGCCTGCGTATGCCGATGGTCGGCTTCGATGCGCACCGGTCTGTCGTCGAATACGCAGACAAGCGATCGCTCGCCGCGAAATCTTCGGGAAGGCAGTTTAGGGATGGGGAACACGAACGGTCCCTACCCGTTCGGGTAGTCCGGAGCCATGGATTGCCCGGATCCGACGCGTTGAAGCCCAGAAACGAAAAAGCCGGCCCACCGGGCCGGCTTTTCGCGTCCAATCGCGGTCGGTTGCACCGCGTGGAAACTCTCGAACAAAGCGAATCTGGTGGGCCCCCCGGGAGTCGAACCCGGCACCAACGAATTATGAGTTCGCTGCTCTAACCAAGCATGAGCTAGGGGCCCAGACGGGAAGCAACCTGTGCTACACGCCACCCCGGCAACGAAGCCGGGCCGGCATTGTAACAACAAAGCCGCTAAAGAGGACAAACGCCACCGGCATCACGCGGATACCGGCGGCGTTCGCAAGTGAGACGCTGGAAATCAGTTCCCTTCGAGGAACGACTTCAGCTTGTCGGAACGGCTCGGGTGACGCAGCTTGCGCAGCGCCTTGGCCTCGATCTGACGGATCCGCTCGCGGGTAACGTCGAACTGCTTGCCGACTTCCTCGAGCGTGTGATCGGTGCTCATCTCGATACCGAAGCGCATCCGCAGAACCTTCGCCTCACGCGGCGTCAGCGAATCGAGCACATCCTTCACGACGTCGCGCATGCTGGCATGCAGCGCGGCATCCGCCGGCGCGACCGTGTTGTTGTCCTCGATGAAGTCGCCGAGATGGGAATCGTCGTCGTCACCGATCGGCGTTTCCATCGAGATCGGCTCCTTCGCGATCTTCATGATCTTGCGGATCTTGTCTTCCGGCATCTCCATCTTCTCGGCGAGCGTTGCCGGATCCGGCTCGAGACCGGTTTCCTGCAGGATCTGCCGCGAGATGCGGTTCATCTTGTTGATCGTTTCGATCATGTGAACCGGAATACGGATCGTGCGCGCCTGGTCCGCGATCGAACGCGTAATGGCCTGGCGGATCCACCACGTCGCATAGGTCGAGAACTTGTAGCCGCGACGGTATTCGAACTTGTCCACCGCCTTCATCAGGCCGATGTTGCCTTCCTGGATCAGGTCGAGGAACTGCAGGCCGCGGTTCGTATACTTCTTCGCGATCGAGATCACGAGACGCAGGTTCGCCTCGGTCATTTCACGCTTCGCCTGACGCGCCTTCAGTTCGCCGGCCGCCATCTGGCGGTTGGTTTCCTTCAGGTCCTTCAGCGGCAGCACGACGCGCGCCTGCAGGTCGATCAGACGCTGCTGCTGCTCGCGGATCGCCGGAACGTTACGCGACAGGACCGCGCTGTACGCATGGCCTTCGGCCGCGATCTTCTCGGCCCAGTCGAGATCCGTCTCGCTGCCGGGGAAGCGCGCGATGAATTCCGAACGCGGCATGCCGCACTTGTCGACGACGATGTGCAGGATCTGACGCTCGACCTGACGCACTTCGTCCACTTGCGCACGCAGCGTGTCGCACAGACGCTCGACGGTACGCGCGGTGAAGCGGATCGTCATCAGTTCGGTCTGAATCGTTTCCTGCGCCTTCAGGTAGGACTTCGACTTGTAGCCTTCCTTCTCGAACGCGCGGCGCATCTTGTCGAACCACTCGCTGATCTGCGAGAACTTGTCGAGCGAGGCACGCTTGAGGGCTTCGAGCTGGGCGGCATTGGCCGACGCCTGAGCGGCACCGTCGTCTTCCTCCTCTTCCTCTTCTTCCTCTTCCTCTTCGGCTTCCTCGTCCTCGTTCTCGATCGCTTCCGCTTCCTTCGCGGAGAAACCGTCCGTATCGGCGGAGTCCGAAGCATTCGGATCGAGCAGGCCGTCGACGAGCTCGTCGACGCGGATCTCTTCGTTCGCGACGCGCTCGGCCATCGCGAGGATGTCGGCGATCGTCGTCGGGCACGCGGAAATCGCCATCACCATGTGGCGCAGGCCGTCCTCGATCCGCTTCGCGATCTCGATTTCGCCTTCGCGCGTGAGCAGCTCGACCGTGCCCATCTCGCGCATGTACATCCGGACCGGATCGGTCGTGCGGCCGAATTCCGAATCGACGGTCGACAGCGCGACTTCCGCTTCTTCCTCGACTTCATCGTCCGACGACGCGGCCGGCGCGTTGTCGTTCAGGAGCAGCGTTTCCGCGTCCGGAGCCTGCTCGTAAACCGCCACGCCCATGTCGTTGAACGTGCCGATGATGCCTTCGAGGGCTTCGGTCTCGGTGAAGTTGTCCGGCAGATGGTCGTTGATTTCGGCATACGTGAGGAAGCCGCGCTCCTTGCCGAGCTTGATCAGCGCGCGCAGTTTCACGCGGCGCTCTTCGAGCTCCTCGGCCGTGCCGGGCGTGCTCGTCGCGAACGCTTCCTTCAGCAGCGCCTTTTCCTTGGCGCGACGATCGCGCACCTTGGATTTGCCCGGGGCAGCCGCGGCTGCGGGCTGCTCGTCGCTCTGATTTGCGTCGTCATCGACGGATACTTCGTTCAGCTTTTTGGTCATGGAGTTCGCCGTACCGGCTATATCGACTCGCGGCTGCTGGACGACAGCCGGTTGAACCGTAGGTGCATGAGTAGTACGTACTGCCGTTTCGTCCGCGGCGGCAGTCGTGTCCCTTGCGCTTTTCGCACTTGCCCGCTTCGCCGCCGGCTGGGCCGGCCCGGAGTCGGGTCTGGCGGCAGCCCGTGTTCTGGCTGCCGGCGCCGGCGCAGCCTGAGCAGTGCCGGCCGCGGTTTTCTTTCCCGCAGAGGCTGACGTGGCTGAAGACGTTGTCCTGGTGGAAGAAGCAGACTTGGCCGCTGTGACCTTGGTGGTCGGCTCCGTCGAGCCCTTGCCTGCTGCTTTCTTTCCGCCTGTCGTCTTTGCCATCGCGAATCTCGCCTCTGCTTAGAAAACAAACCGCTGGAAACCTTATATTATAGCACGCTGGGGCGCCCTCTCTCAGCGCCCCGGCCGCCTACAGCCCGAGCCGACGTTTCATATCGGTTCGCTGCTGGTTCAATTCCGTCAATTCGGCCAGTTCCTCGGGTGTGAAGGTCGATTGCCGCGCCAGCCGATCGAGCCGGTCGCAGCAGGCGTCATAGCGCATCTTGAGCACCGCGGCCTGCAGTTCCTCCCCCGCGATCCGTTCCTGTTCACGCTGCCGCTCGGGCACCGTCTCGTCTTCCGGATTCTGTAACAGCAAATCGCGGACGTTTTCATCATAGTCCAGAATTTCGCGGAAGATTTCCTCGTAAGTCGCGCCGTTCGAGGAGGTCCGCAGGACATCGGACAGCAGCCGGAACTCCGCGCCGTCACCCAGCGCACGCGCATGCTCGACGACTTCGGCGAACAGCTCGCCGATCCGCGGCAGCGCGCGCAGGGTCGCAAGCTGTTCGTCGTCGAGCTGCGACGCGATCCGCGGATGCATCACGAGCGTGCGCAACGCGCGCTTTTCGCTGTCCGTCACGCGCCGCCGCTCGCTGCGCGCGGGCGCCTGGCGCGGCGGCGCCGCGATGCGCGCATCGACGTCCGACAATCCCGCGACTTCCTCGAACGGGATATCGAGACGGTCGGCGAACATGTGCATGATCTGCGCGCGCAACGCGTTCGCCGGCAGCGCCTGCAACAGCGGCTTCGCGTCGAACAGCGCCTTCGCGCGACCTTCCGGCTGATCGAGCGCCTTGCCCGCAATTGCTTCGTTCAACAGAAATTGCGACAGCGGCATCGCGCGCTCGACCTGCTCGGAGAACGCGTCCGCACCGAATTCGCGTACATAGCTGTCCGGATCGTGCTCGGCCGGCAGGAAAAGGAATCGGATCGTCCGGTTGTCCGCCGCATGCGGCAGGCACGCTTCGAGCGCGCGGCGCGCCGCGCGCCGGCCGGCCGAGTCGCCGTCGAAGCTGAAAATGACCGTGTCAGTCTGGCGCAGCAACTTCTGTACGTGGATCGGCGTGCATGCCGTGCCGAGCGTCGCGACCGCGTTCGGGAAGCCGAGCTGGGCGAGCGCGACGACGTCCATGTAGCCTTCGACGACCAGCACATACTTGCGCTCGCGGATCGCGAGGCGCGCCTCGAACAGCCCGTACAGTTCGCTGCCCTTGTTGAACAGCGGCGTTTCCGGCGAATTCAGGTACTTCGGCTCGCCGCTGCCGAGCACGCGTCCGCCGAACCCGATCACCTGCCCCTTCACGTTGCGGATCGGGAACATGATCCGCTCGCGGAACCGGTCGTAGCGTCGCGCCACACCCTGCGCGTCGGTTTTCTCGCTGACGATCACGAGCCCCGATTCGACGAGCGAGTCGTCGCGATAGTCCGGGAACGCCGTTTCGAGGTTCTGCCAGCCGTCCGGCGCATAGCCGAGCCCGAAGCGCGCGGCGATCTCGCCGGTCAGGCCCCGGTTCTTCAGGTACTGGATCGCGACGGTCGCGCCACGCAGTTGCTTGCGGTAGTAGTCGCACGCGGCGGACATCACGTCGGACAGCGCGGTCGCGACCGATTTCGACACGGGCGCCGGATAGTCGCCGCCGCCTCCACCGCCGCCGCCGCCGCGCATCGACGGCTCGTGCGGCACGGTCAGCCCGACCGACTGCGCGAGCTCCTGCACGGCTTCCGGGAACGTGAGCCCCGCATGCTCCATCAGGAAGCCGATCGCCGTGCCGTGCGCGCCGCAGCCGAAGCAGTGATAGAACTGCTTGGTCGGGCTGACGGTAAACGACGGGCTCTTCTCGTTATGGAACGGGCACAACCCCATGAAGTTGGCGCCGCCCTTCTTGAGCTGCACGTACCGGCCCACCACGTCGACGATATCGACGCGGTTCAGCAAATCCTGCAGGAACGAATGCGGAATCACCGTGGGATCGAGCGAAAAAAAGACAATACGACGCCCCGGCGCACGCGCATGCGACGCGCCGGGAAGCGGGTTTTACTTCGACAGCGCGGCCTTGACCTGCGCGGAAACGGCCGTCATGTCGGCGCGGCCGGCGAGCTTGCCCTTCAGCACGCCCATCACCTTGCCCATGTCCTGCGGGCCAGCTGCGCCGGTTGCCGCGACCGCGGCCTGGACTTCGGCGGCCACTTCGGCGTCCGACAGCTGCGCGGGCATGTAGGCGCCCAGCACCGTCAGTTCGGCCTGCTCCTTCGCGACGAGATCGTCGCGGCCGGCGGCCTCGAACTGGCTGATCGAGTCCTTGCGCTGCTTGATCATCTTGTCGATCACCGCGGTGATGCCCGCGTCGTCGAGGGTCACCCGATCATCGACCTCGCGCTGCTTGATCGCGGCCATCAGCAGGCGAATCGTCGCCAGACGCTCGCTTTCCTTCGCGCGCATCGCGGCCTTCATGTCTTCGCTGATCTGCTCTTTCAAACTCATCTTGCACCCGGGATGGAAACGTGACTTCGACGCCCGCGAACGGGCGTCAACACAAAAACCCGCTTGGGACTAAGTCTCAAGCGGGTTGCTCGAATCCGGCATCGGCGACTCGCGGCCCCGGAACGAGGCCGATCGTGCGGAGGTCGCCGGTGCGCCGCTCAGCGAACCGCGCGGCGCTCAATCGTTCAGTACAGCTTCTTCGGCAGCGTCTGGCTGCGAATCCGCTTGTAATGACGCTTCACCGCAGCAGCCTTCTTGCGCTTGCGCTCGGCGGTCGGCTTTTCGTAGAACTCCCGCGCACGAAGCTCGGTCAGCAGACCGTTCTTCTCGATCGTGCGCTTGAAGCGACGCATGGCGACTTCGAACGGCTCGTTTTCTTTAACGCGAATGATCGTCATGATCCGACACGAATAAAGGTTTGCAGGGAAGACTTACGAGTATAGCAGAGGGTCGTGCAAAGACATAAGGGCCGGGGTCCCGTCAACGGCAGGGCGCGCAGCCGTGTCAGGCGCCGCGCGAGAACTCCGCCGCAGCCTGCCCGGCCGCCGTGCCGGACGCCCATGCCCACTGGAAGTTGTAACCGCCGAGCCAGCCCGTCACGTCCACCGCCTCGCCGATGAAGAACAGCCCCGGCACCCGCGCGCTCATCATCGTCGCCGACGACAGTTCGCGCGTATCGACGCCTCCTTTCGTCACCTCGGCCTTCTTGTAGCCCTCGGTGCCGTTCGGTGTCAGCGTCCAGCCGGACAGCGCGTCGCCGATCTGGCGCAGCGTCTTGTCGGGCAGGTCCGCGAGCCGCGCGTCGGCCGCGACGCGGTGCGTGTCGAGCCAGACGTGGGCGAGGCGAGACGGCACCCAGTCCGCGAGCAGCGAGCCGATCTGCCGCTTCGACGTGCGCTTCGCGTCGAGCAGGTCGGCCACCGCGTCGCGCTGCGGCAGCAGGTCGATACGGATCGGGTCGCCCGACTGCCAGTAGCTGGAGATCTGGAGGATGCCCGGGCCCGACAGGCCGCGATGGGTCAGCAGCAGGTCCTCGACGAATTCGCCGCCGCGCTTCTTGTCGCCGGTCGACACGCGCACTTCGAGCGACACGCCGGACAGCGCCGCGAACGGCTCCCAGTCCTGCGACGCAAAGGTGAGCGGCACGAGCGCGGGCCGCGTATCGACGAGCTTGTGGCCGAACTGCTTCGCGAGCCGGTAGCCGAAGTCGGTGGCACCGATCTTCGGGATCGACAGGCCGCCGGTGGCGACGATCAGCGCGCGTGCGCGGATCGGCCCCGCCTGCTGCGTGTCGAGCGTGAAGCCGTCGGACGGCGCGTGGCGCACCGCGTCGACCACCACCGGCCGGCGCCAGGCGATGCCGCCCGCGTCGCATTCATGCTTCAGCACGTCGATGACCGCGTCGCTGCCGTGATCGCAAAAGAGCTGCCCCTTGTGCTTTTCGTGCCAGGTCACGTGGTGACGCTTGAGCAGCCCGAGGAAGTCGCGCGGCGTGTAGCGCGCAAGCGCCGAGCGCGCGAAATGCGGATTCGACGACAGGTAGTTGTCGGGACCCGCATGGAGGTTCGTGAAGTTGCAGCGGCCGCCGCCCGAGATGCGGATTTTCTCGGCGAGCCGCGGCGCATGGTCGATCAGCACCACGCGGCGGCCGAGTTGCCCGGCGACCGCGGCGCTCATCATCCCGGCGGCCCCCGCGCCGATCACGGCGATGTCGTAAGTTTCCATGGCGCGGTTTGTTCAGGAACTTTGCATAGGCTAGGAATTATGCATATTTATCAGCCACTTAGAGGTAGGCGACTGATGAATATCTTGAGGAAGGGCGAATGATACATGCGACGGCGGAGAACGCAACGCTTGGATGGTGGCGCAGCCCCGATTCGCAGGTGGCGCTCGCAACCGTGAATCGACGGCCCCATCCTTGCTGGTCGGCAGGAGAACCTGAATGCGGCTGAGCTCATCCACCAGCGACTTCCTCGTCAGCAGCCGGGCCCGATCCCGGGTTCCCGATCCTGCCTTGGGACAACATGGACGGTTGCCGTCCAGAGACACTCTCGGATTCGGTTCGGACGATGCGCTTGTTCTCTTTCCATTGACCGCACGGTGTTTGATTGTTTTTAGTGGAAGTCAAGGTCGCATTGGAACTGGCTCCGCACGGCCTGGGCAGGTTGAGCGAGTCAATGAGGTCACTTGTGAAGCTGCGAGGCGCTTACGAACATTCACTTGCCCCTGCAGATCGACCGCCCCAATCGATGAATGAGGTGACATTTGGCCAAACCGACGCTTATGGATTTCGGCTGCCCGATCAAGTCTCGGCGCGGCTCGCTCCTGAGTTGGCTGCTGAGGTCATCCTGGCGATCACGGTCCCACGTCGATGCGGCCATAGAGACCATCCGCTTCGTCGTTCGCGCCGGCCGCGAAGAACAGCGTATTAGTGGGCTGACTGTTGAGCCCATTCCCGAATGCGATGCCCCACAGTCCAGGCTCGACGATTGCGCTGCCGTCAGCGTGCTCAAGGGTCCCGAGCATGGTCCCGGAAGTCGCATCGAACGCGTGGATCATGCCATCGCCAAAGTTGCCGATCAGGACGGCGTTGCTGAAGCGTCCAAAATTCGCGGGAGCCAGTGCCATACCCCACGGCGCATTCAGTGACCCACCGGTAGCGAAGCGCTGCAGGAATTGTCCCGACGGACTGAACACATCTATCACGCCGAAGCCTGCGCCCTTGACGTCATCATGTGCTGCCGCATCCTGCTTCGCGTAGGCGACGAACAGTTTCGAGCCGAGCGCCTGGATGCCGAATGGCGCGAATCCCGCAGGTAAAGCGGGATCCTGAAACGCGCCGACTGGCGTGACTTTGGCGAAGGTCCGGTCGAACACGTCGATCCGGTTGTTGTGGAAGTCCGTCGCGTACAGGAAATTCGCCCCGTTGTTACTGGCAATCGCGAGTCCCTTGTAGACGGCGGCGCCGCCGCTGTCGAACACGGTGATTGCCGACGTCGGGTTGACCGCGGGCGACCATGCGGTCATGGTCCCGCCCTCGCCAACGAAAATGAACGCTGCAGGCCCCGATTTGGCGCCCTGGGTCACCATGAAGTCATTCGTGCCATTGAACACGATCCCGGTCGGATCGGGGTCGCCGCTCGTGCCCGGCGGGATCGTCACGACGAGCGATTGCGGCACGCCGTTGCCATCGTAGAGCGTCGCGTGCTGCGTGCCGTTATCCGCGACCCAGACGAAGCCCTTGGGATTGAAGGCAATGCCCCATGGATTCTTCAGGTTGGCATCCACGTGCGCAGCCGGAACAGCGCCGTCGGAGACCAACGCACTGACCGCGTACTGTCTCTCGTGAGACGAACCGCCGCCACACGCCACGACGCTCGCCAGCACGACAGCCGACAACGCAGCACCGAACGCCGCATGGATCTGTTTCATGATGGAACTCCGAACGTGGAAGAGCAGCTAGTAAACGAATCGGCAACCTCGTTTATTCCGCCCGTCTCGCCCGCGCATCATGAATTTTCGAAGCATGGTCATCGAAGCGGGCGAACTCGCTCCGATCGATGTCGATCCATAGTTGTCGGCGGAAGCCGAACGCCGATGCACGTAAGTCTCCGCATATCGACACGTGTCGTTGACGGCCATTGTTCTAGCAAGCCCGCGTTGCAATTCACGGTGCCACGACAAGCACTGTGTGCATGCCGGATTCATAGTGCCCCGGCTTGTTGCAGATCAGCACGTAGTGGCCGGGTGCGAGCTTGAATGACCCACGCTTGCTCCTGCCGGGCGCGATATCTTCGACTTCCCCGATTTTCGTCAGCCTGTGCTCCATTACCTCTCCTTTTCTGACAGGGAGCGCATCGTCAGACAGATCCGTCTTGAGCACGACGAGCTCATGTTCCATGTTGTTGTCAGCGGCATTTTTGACATCAAGCGTGACCCGACCAGACTTCACGGTGTGCGTCTTGAGCTGAATCGAGTTCGATAGCAATGTCGCGTCGACTGTATGCTGCGCCCAGCTTGCCTGCGGCGTCACACCAAGGACGACCGCGCCCGCGACGACGATGACTCTGCAAATGGCATACATGGCTCCCTCCATAGACATTGAAGCATCGCGTCTGCCGCGAGTTGAGCGACTGCCGTGCGCTATTCATCGAGCGCGCAAGGCCCCCCTGCCTGTGTGACGGCATGAACGTTCTCGGGCGCGCGCGATACCTAAACGTACGCATCGGGGCACTTATTCCCGGAGCCGCGCAGTGCGCGACGCCGTCCATTCTCGCCGCGTTCATCACGGTACTGGCCATCGTCTTCCTGCAATGGTCGTTCCGTGCAACGCAGGTGCGTAACCGCCAACTCGCACATGTTGGCTGGCTCCATGCGGCCTTTGCCGCGATGCTGTTCGCCATCTGACGAAATCGGCGGCGGCATCGACGCGTGAAGATCGATGCCGTCGCGCAAGTGTCCGACAACTCGCTTCAGCTCGATTTCACCGGAAACGCGCTGCATCGGCCGTCAACCTGGCCGTCGTGTGCCGGCTGTGCATTCGCGCGACTCATACGTCTTCCCCGGTACAGGGAGGCGATCTGGAACATGGCCTACTCCGAGCCTCCACGACGTCTATCGCCACAGAGCCATCCGTCGTCGACCGGCGCGGATTGGAACCGCGTTGAAGCGGCAGCATCCTGTTCGACATGTGAACCGACCCGACGAAGGTTACAGAAGCGTTGAACCTGCCCGGCCTGCGGCCCGGGCCGCGCAAAGCGGCGGCCGACTCTCGCCTGCTATAATTTGCGGTTACGTCTACCTTCCTGCGGCGCGCTCGATGCAGCGCGCCCCGCCCTGACCCATGCTCGTTCTCGGCATCGAAAGCTCCTGCGACGAAACCGGCCTCGCGCTCTACGACACGCAGCGCGGCCTGCTCGCGCATGCGCTCCATTCGCAGATCGCGATGCACCGCGAATACGGCGGCGTCGTGCCCGAGCTCGCGTCGCGCGACCACATCCGCCGCGCGCTGCCGCTGCTCGAGGAAGTCATGGCGCAAAGCGGCACGCGCCGCGACGACATCGACGCGATCGCATTCACGCAAGGCCCCGGCCTCGCCGGCGCGCTGCTGGTCGGCGCGAGCATCGCGAATGCGCTCGCGCTCGCATGGAACAAGCCGACCGTCGGCATCCATCACCTCGAAGGCCATCTGCTGTCGCCGCTGCTCGTCGACGAGCCGCCGCCGTTCCCGTTCATCGCGCTGCTGGTGTCGGGCGGCCACACGCAACTGATGCGCGTGACCGACGTCGGCGTGTACGAGACGCTCGGCGAGACGCTCGACGACGCGGCCGGCGAAGCGTTCGACAAGACGGCGAAGCTGATCGGCCTCGGCTATCCGGGCGGCCCGGAAGTGTCGAAGCTCGCGGAAACGGGCACGCCGGGCGCGGTCGTGCTGCCGCGCCCGATGCTGCATTCGGGCGATCTCGACTTCAGCTTCAGCGGCCTGAAGACGGCCGTGCTCACGCAGATGAAGAAGTTCGAAGCGGCGAAGCTGGAGGGCGTTGCGCTCGAGCGCGCGAAGGCCGATCTCGCGCGCGGCTTCGTCGACGCAGCCGTCGACGTGCTCGTCGCGAAATCGCTCGCCGCGCTCAAGAAGACGAAGCTCAAGCGCCTCGTGGTCGCGGGCGGCGTCGGTGCGAACCGCCAGTTGCGCGCGGCGCTGTCGGCCGCCGCGGCCAAGCGCGGCTTCGACGTGCACTACCCCGATCTCGCGCTCTGCACCGACAACGGCGCAATGATCGCGCTTGCCGGCGCATTGCGGCTCGGCCGCTGGCCCGAGCAGGCGAATGCGGACTACGCGTTCACGGTGAAGCCACGCTGGGATCTCGCGTCGCTCGCACGCTGAGTCGCGCGGCACGGCGCTGCGCAACGTCGCTCGCACACCTGCACTCGCTGGACGGAAAACAAGAAGGCCGCTCGATTCGAGCGGCCTTCTTCATTGCAGCGGCAAATCGACGCAGCGCCGCAGCGCCCCGACGTTACGCAGCGTGTCGCTTGTCGCGCTCGATCAGCGCATACGCGCTGTGATTGTGGATCGATTCGAAGTTCTCGGCTTCGAGCACGTAGGCAATCACGCGCTCGTCCGCGTCGAGACGCTGCGCGACGTCGCGCACCAGATCCTCGACGAACTTCGGGTTTTCGTATGCGCGCTCCGTCACGAACTTCTCGTCCGGACGCTTCAGCAAGCCCCACAGCTCGCACGACGCCTCTTCTTCCGCGATGCGGATCAGCGCCTCGACCGGCAGGTCGGCTGCGAGTTCGGCATCGATCGTCACGTGCGAGCGCTGGTTGTGCGCGCCGTACTGCGAAATCTTCTTCGAACACGGGCACAGGCTCGTCACCGGCACGAGCACCTTCAGGAACAGGCGCGTTTCGCCGTCGCGGCATTCGCCCGCGAGCGTCACTTCGTAGTCGAGCAGGCTCTGCACGCCCGACACCGGCGCCGTCTTGTTCACGAAGTACGGGAACGTGACCTCGATGCGGCCGGCCTCGGCTTCCAGCTTCTCCAGCATCGACGCGAGCATCGCGCGGAAGCGCTCGACCGTCAGCGGCGCACGGTTCTCTTCGAGCAGCGCGACGAAGCGCGACATGTGCGTGCCCTTCTGATCGGCAGGCAGGCGCACGTCGAGATTCCAGACGCCGACGCTCGGCTGCACGTCGCCGCTCTCGGTGCACACCGTCAACGGATGCCGGACCGCCTTCACGCCCACGCGCTGAATCGGAATCTGGCGGGTATCCACCGTGCTCTGCACGTCGGGCATCACGAAGGCGGGATTCATCTGGTTCATCTTGTTCAATCCTTGTAAGCCGCGCGTTCGACGACGCGCACGCCGCGTCACGCGGCAGCCGGAAAAGCAACATGGGCCCGCAGGCCCATGTTTTCCGCATCAATGTAGACCGGTTGCGCCAGTCGCACCGACGCCGCCCGCAGGCGGCGCCAGCTTATGCGACGCGCTTCGCCTGATCGGCGACATCCGCCGCCGGGCTCAGGAAGCGTTCGCGAATCGATTTCGCGATGCCCGCGCCGTCGAGGCCGCATTGCGACAGCAGCTTCGCGGGATCGCCATGATCGATGAACTGGTCAGGGAGGCCCAATTGTATTACGGGTCGGATAACCCCACTCTCCATCAGGGCTTCGACGCAGGCCGAGCCCGCACCGCCCATCACGCAGCCTTCCTCGACCGTGACGAGATAGTCGTGCGTCTCGGCGAGTTCACGCACGAGCGCCGCATCGACCGGCTTCACGAAACGCATGTTCGCGACCGTGGCGTCGAGCTCCTCGCCCGCCGCGAGCGACGGCGCGACCATCGTGCCGAACGCGAGGATCGCGACGCGCTTGCCTTCCGGCTGCGACGTACGGCGACGCACTTCACCCTTGCCGAGCGGGATCTCGGTGAATTCCTTCACCGTCGGCACGCCGGTGCCCGCGCCGCGCGGATAGCGCACCGCGGTCGGGTTCGGCTGCTGCAGCGCCGTGTGCAGCATCTGGCGGCACTCGTCCTCGTCGGACGCGGCCATGATCGTCATGTTCGGGATGCAGCGCATGAACGCGAGATCGTATGCGCCCGCATGCGTCGCGCCGTCGGCGCCGACGAGGCCCGCGCGGTCGATCGCGAACACGACCGGCAGGTTCTGCAGCGCGACGTCGTGGATCAGCTGGTCGTACGCACGCTGCAGGAACGTCGAGTAGATCGCGACGACGGGCTTCAGCCCTTCGGTCGCGAGACCGCCCGCGAACGTCACCGCGTGCTGCTCGGCGATGCCGACGTCGTAGTAGCGATCCTTGAAACGCTTCTCGAACTCGACCATGCCCGAGCCTTCGCGCATCGCGGGCGTGATGCCGACGACGCGCGTATCGCGCTCGGCTTCATCGCACAGCCATTCGCCGAATACTTGCGTATAAGTCTTTTTCGCGGGCGTGGCCGACGGCTTGATGCCTTCCGCCGGGTTGAACTTGCCGGGGCCGTGATAGAGCACGGGATCCGCTTCGGCGAGCTTGTAGCCCTGGCCTTTCTTCGTCACCACGTGCAGGAATTGCGGGCCGCGCAGTTCGCGGATGTTCTGCAGCGTCGGGATCAGCGAATCGAGATCGTGACCGTCGATCGGGCCGATGTAGTTGAAGCCGAACTCCTCGAACAGCGTGGCCGGCACGACCATGCCCTTCGCGTGCTCCTCGAGCTTGCGCGCGAGTTCGAGCACCGGCGGCGCCACGCTCAGCACGCGCTCGACGCCCGCACGCGCGGCCGCGTAGAAGCGGCCCGACATCAGGCGCGCGAGATGGCGGTTCAGCGCGCCGACCGGCGGCGAAATCGACATGTCGTTGTCGTTGAGGATCACGAGCAGCTTCGCATCCTCCGACACGCCCGCGTTGTTCATCGCCTCGAACGCCATGCCGGCCGTCATTGCGCCGTCGCCGATCACCGCGATCGAGAAGCGGTCGTCGCCGTTCAGCTGGCTGCCGATCGCCATCCCGAGCGCCGCCGAGATCGACGTGCTCGAGTGCGCGGTGCCGAACGTGTCGTATTCCGACTCGCTGCGGCGCGGGAAACCCGAGATGCCGTCGTACTGGCGCAGCGAATGCATCTGGTCGCGGCGGCCCGTCAGGATCTTGTGCGGGTAGGTCTGGTGACCCACGTCCCAGACGATCCGGTCGTTCGGCGTGTTGAACACGTAGTGCAACGCGATCGTCAGCTCGACCGTCCCGAGGTTGGACGACAGATGGCCGCCCGTCTTCGACACGCTGTCGAGCACGAACGCGCGCAGTTCATCCGCGAGCGGTTGGAGTTGGCGACGATCGAGGCGGCGCAGATCCGCCGGGTCGTCGATGGTTTTCAGCAAGTCGTACATCGTCGTTCCATTGTAGGAAATCAAACGCGCCCGCATTCTATTGCACGCACCGTAGCGTGTGCGCAGCGGCGGGCTTCGCGTCAGCTGACCCGGTTCACCACCAGGTCGGCAAGTTCGGCGAGACGCTGTGCGCGTGCGCCGAACGGTTTCAGCGCATCATGCGCTTCGGCGCGCAGCTGGGCTGCGAGCTCACGCGACGCGTCGAGGCCGAGGATCGATACGTAGGTCGGCTTGTCGTTCGCCGCATCCTTGCCGGCCGTCTTGCCGAGCGTCGCCGAATCGGTCGTGACGTCGAGAATGTCGTCGACGACCTGGAAGGCCAGACCCACGGCCCCCGCGTAGACGTCGAGCGCGGCCATCGCCTCCGCCGACGGCGTGTCGCCCGCCAGCGCGCCCATCCGCACGGCCGCGCGCAACAGCGCGCCCGTCTTCATCCGGTGCATCGTCTCGAGCTGCTCGCGCGTCAGCTTGAGGCCGACGCTCGCCAGGTCGATCGCCTGCCCGCCGGCCATGCCGATCGAGCCGCTCGCCAGCGCCAGCTCGCGCACCAGCGCGGCCTGCTGCACCGGCGACAGCGCGGCGGCGTCGGTCAGCGCGACGAAAGCCTGCGACTGCAGCGCATCGCCGACCAGCAGCGCCGTCGGCTCGTCGTACTGCACGTGCACGGTCGGCTTGCCGCGTCGCAGCGCGTCGTCGTCCATGCACGGCATGTCGTCGTGCACGAGCGAGTAGACGTGGATCATCTCCAGCGCCGCCGCTGCCGCGTTGCGCGCCGCTTCCGTCGCGCCGGTCAGTTCGCCTGCTGCATGGCACAGCAGCGGGCGAACGCGTTTGCCGCCGCCGAGGACCGCGTAGCGCATCGCTTCGTGGAGTTGCGTGGGCACCACGTTGTCAGCCGGCAAATAGTGGCCGAGTGCGTCCTCGACACGGTCGAGCACGGACCGCATCCATTGTTCGAATGTCATAGATCGTCGTCTTCGCCGTCCGTGGCGGCCGTTCCGGACGAAAGCGGCTTCAGCGTCGCGCCGTCGAGCACGCGAACCTGCTGCTCCACTTTCTCGAGCTGCTGTTGGCAAAACGCAACGAGAGTCGCACCGCGGCGATACGCAGCGAGCGAATCCTCGAGGCTCAACGTGCCGCCTTCCATCCGGGCAACCAGCGTCTCGAGTTCCGCGAGCGCCGTTTCATAGTTGTCCGGCAACGGTTCGGTGCCATTGCCGGGCGGGGTGGCGCCTTGGGATGCGGTTTTCGCCATGGACGAGGGTGTCAAATTTCAAAACAAGTCGGACATTCTACGGCAAAAGAGAATTTTCCGACCTGCCGACTTGGGCACCCGGGCACGCATTCGGGCCCCTTCTTCGACACACATTGTGCGCCACCCGATCGCCGCCGGACAAAAAATTGACACAAATCAGGCACTTAATCCTAGCCTTGCGAGGCGAACCGGGTATAATTCCGCGTTTCCCTAAATCGATTTTTCGATGGTTGGGTTGTTCACTGCTTTCACGCTAACACCGGGAGTGGGAATGTCCAATCTGAGCGATGCGCTTCAGTTGAAGTCGGCTCACAGCCAGCTTCCAGTCACTGCATACTTCGATGAGGCGCTGCTCGAGCGCGAGATCGAGACCCTCTTCAAGAAAGGACCTCGTTACGTCGGGCACGAGTTGATGGTGCCCGAGGCGGGGGATTATTTTGCGCTGCCGTCCGAGAAGGAAGGCCGCGTGCTGGTCCGCAACCCGGCGAACCAGATCGAACTGCTGTCGAACGTGTGCCGCCACCGGCAGGCGATCATGCTGAACGGGCGCGGCCACACGCAGAACATCGTGTGTCCGCTGCACCGCTGGACGTACGATCTGGAAGGCCAGCTGCTCGGCGCGCCGCACTTCCCCGACAAGCCGTGCCTGAACCTCGGCAAGAGCCCGCTGCAGAACTGGCAGGGGCTGCTGTTCGAGGCCGAAGGCCGCAACGTCGCGCGCGATCTCGCGAACCTCGGCACGAAGCATCACTTCGACTTCTCCGAGTATCACTTCGATCACGTCGAAGTGCACGAGTGCGATTACAACTGGAAGACGTTCATCGAGGTCTACCTCGAGGATTACCACGTCGTCCCGTTCCACCCGGGCCTCGGCAGCTTCGTGTCGTGCGACGATCTCAAATGGGAGTTCGGCGACTGGTACAGCGTGCAGACGGTCGGCGTGCACAACGCGCTCGCGAAACCGGGCAGCGCGACCTACAAGACGTGGCACGAGCAGGTGCTCAAGTTCCGCAACGGCGTGCCGCCGGAGTTCGGCGCGATCTGGATGGTCTACTACCCGGGCCTGATGATCGAGTGGTATCCGCACGTGCTCGTCGTGTCGTGGCTGATTCCGCGCGGCCCGCAGAAGACGACCAACATCGTCGAGTTCTACTACCCCGAGGAAATCGCGCTGTTCGAGCGCGAGTTCGTCGAGGCCGAGCGCGCCGCCTATATGGAGACGGCCATCGAGGACGACGAAATCGCGATGCGGATGGACGCAGGCCGCCGTGCACTGATGGCGCGCGGCGAATCGCAGATCGGCCCGTACCAGAGCCCGATGGAAGACGGCATGCAGCACTTCCACGAGTTCCTGCGCCGCCACCTCGGCGATCTCTGACCTGCACGCGGCGCTTGCGCGCCGCACGGCATTCGGCATATGAAAAGACGGGTTCCGGCCCGTCTTTTTTTGTTTAGACTTGGAGTATCAGGCCGTTTGCACTCCAGGGAGCCGTCATGCCACATACCCACTACACCACGCTCATCTCAGCAACCAATCTCGCCGAGCGCCTGGCCGCGGCGCCGGGCAGCGTTGCCGTGTTCGACTGCCGCTTCGATCTCGCCGATCCGGGCGCAGGCGAAGCCGCCTACGCAGCCGGCCATATCGCGGGCGCACAGTATCTCCATCTCGACCGCGACCTGTCCGGCCGCAAGACCGGCACCAACGGCCGCCATCCGCTGCCGACCCGCGACGCGCTCGCAACGCTGCTCGCCAGCCGCGGCGTCAAGCAGGGCCAGCAGGTCGTCGCCTATGATGCACACGGCGGCGCCTATGCGGCGCGCCTGTGGTGGCTGCTGCGCTGGCTCGGGCACGACTCCGTCGCGGTGCTCGACGGCGGCCTGCAGGCATGGGAAGCAGCCGGCCAGCCGCTGACCGCCGACGTGCCGCACCCGGCCGCCGGCGACTTCCGCGCGGCAGCCCCGCTCGAATCGACGGTCGACGCGGCGGCCGTGCTCGCGAACGTCACGTCGGCCCAGCGCGTCGTGATCGATGCGCGCGCGCCGGATCGCTATCGCGGCGAAAACGAAACGATCGATCGTGTCGGCGGCCATATTCCCGGCGCACGCAACCGGTTCTTCAAGGACAACCTGGCCGCCGACGGCCGCTTCAAGACCGGCCACGAACTGCGCGAGACGTTCACCGCGCTGCTGGCCGGCACCGAACCGAACAACGCGATCCTGCAATGCGGATCCGGCGTGACCGCGTGCCACAACGCACTCGCGCTCGAGATCGCCGGGCTCCACGGTGCGTCGCTGTACCCGGGCTCGTGGAGCGAATGGAGCGCCGATCCGTCGCGGCCGATCGCGACCGGCCCGAACCCGTAAGCACCGGCGCGACACGTCGACGAGGCGACGGCATCTGCCGCCTCGTCGCTTACATTACGCCGTACTTGTGGAACCACTCGATCGCGCGCTTCCAGCCGTCCTCGGCATCGCCCTTCACGTAACTCGGCCGGTAATCCGCGAAGAACGCATGACCGGCATCCGGATAGACGACGATCTCCGATTGGCGCGCGAGCTTCGAATCGCTCGCCTGGATCGCCTTGCGCATGTTCGCGAGTGCCGCCTGCGTGATGTTCGTATCCTTCTCGCCGTACAGCCCGAGCACCGGCACCTTCAGCAACGACGCATGATCGACCGGATTGAACGGTGTCATCTCGTCGGTCTTGCCTTCAACGAACCCGTACCACGCGACGGCCGCCAGCACGTGCGGATTGTGCTCCGCATACAGCCACGCCTGGCGGCCGCCCCAGCAGAACCCCGTCACGCCGAGACGCGACAGGTCGCCGCCATTCTTGCCGGCCCACGCGACGGTCGCATCGAGATCCTCGGTGACCTGACGGTCCGGCACCTTGTTGACGATGTTGTCGACGAGCGCCTGGATGGTCGGATACTTCGACACGTCGCCCTGGCGCGCGAACAGGTCGGGCGCGATCGCGAGATAGCCGAGCTTCGCGAAGCGGCGGCAGACGTCGGCGATATGCGCATGCACGCCGAAGACCTCGTGGATCACGATGACGACCGGCAGGTTCGTCTTGCCGGCCGGCTGCGCGCGATACGCGGGGATGCTCGCGTCGCCCGAGCGGATCTCGATGGTGTCGACGTCCAGCCCGGCGCTGTCGGTCGTGATCGTCTGCGCCGACACGGGCAGCACGGCCGCCGCGAAGGTGCCGCCCAGCGCAGCCTGCATGAACTTGCGGCGCGAGAACGGAACACGGGGAACCAGGCTGTCGACTTCGGGTTTCAACATGAATGCACTCCTCGATTGGGCGCCGCCGTCACGGTCATGGCTTGGACCTGACGGGGCATCGCGCCGGCGGACGGCGCGGATGTCGCGGCGGTTGACACTCCGCCGCAAGCGGAAACCCGCACAAGATGCCCAATAATCCGTTGTCACGTCAACTGTCAGATGTGTAAGACTCGATTACGAAGGCGTAATCCGGCGGGCGTCCGTCACGGTATCGATAACCGCGGTCCGGCCCGGCGAGTTCATCCGCGGCGCATATGCGGCAAGCGCCTTCGCGCGCTCGAATGCTTGCGGATCGGCACGAAACGACGCGCAATACAGATGCGCAATAATCAGGCCCGGCACGCGAACGCACGACCACCCTGCACTTGAAACGACAACGGGCAGGAAATGCGCGCGATGCGCATTCCCTGCCCGCCCGGCGCACGAACGTGCGGCCGCGTCAGTGCAGCTTGACGCGCGGCAGCGTCGTGCGGCGCAGCCAGTGCGCGACCGTATCGAGCATCATGCGCGGATAGCCGTGCAGCGCCGCGATGTGCAGCCGGTACAGCGACATGTACATGAAGCGCGCGAACAACCCTTCGATCAGCATGTTGCCGCCGATCAGCCCGCCCATCAGGTTGCCGACCGCGCTGAAATGACCGAGCGACACGAGCGATCCGAAATCGCGATACGTGAATTCCGGCAGCGAACGCCCGTCGAGCCGGCAACCGATCGCCTTCAGCAGGAAGCTCGCCTGCTGGTGCGCCGCCTGCGCGCGCGGCGGCACGTTGCGCTCGTTGCCGGGCCATACGCAGGCCGCGCAATCGCCGAGCGCGAATACGTTGTCGTCGGTGAAGGTCTGCAGCGTACGGCGCACGTCGAGCTGGCCGAGCTTGTTGACCTGCAGGCCGTCGAGATTCGACAGCACGGACGGCGCCTTGATGCCGGCCGCCCAGACCGTGAGATCCGCACGCACCGTCTTGCCGCTCGCGGTGTGCACGAAACCCGGCGCGACTTCGGTCACGCGCTCGGCGAGCATCAAGCGCACACCGAGCTTTTCGAGCAGCTCGGCCGTTGCCGTCGATACGCGCTCCTGCAGCGCGGGCAGAATCCGCGGCCCCGATTCGATCAGCACGATGCCGACGTCGTGCTGCGGGTCGAGCTTGTGCAGCCCGTAGACGGACAGCACCTGCGCGGTATTGCGCAGCTCGGCGGACAACTCGACGCCCGTCGCGCCGCCACCGACGATCACGACCTGGATGCGCGGTTCGGCCGCCGCCCCGGGCGCGGGCTGCGCCGGCGCCTGATGCTCGGCGCGCATGCACGCGGCGATCAGGCGCTTGCGGAAGCGCTCGGCCTCGCCGACCGTATCGAGCGCGATCGCGTTTTCGGCCGCGCCCTGCACGCCGAAGAAGTGCGTCGTGCTGCCGATCGCGATCACGAGCGTGTCGTATTCCAGGTCGCGTGCCGGCAGCAGCTCCGCGCCGTCGCTGTCGTTGACGGGCGACAGCGTGATGCGCTTCGCCGCGCGGTCGAGCGCGGTCAGTTCGCCCTGCTGAAACTCGAAGCCATGCCAGCGCGCCTGCGCCGCGTATTCGAGCTCCTGCGTGAACGGGTCCATGCTGCCGGCCGCGACCTCGTGCAGCAACGGCTTCCAGATGTGGGTCGGATTGCGGTCGACGAGCGTGACGAGCGCACGTGCGGGACGATTGCCGCGCGCGCCGTAACGGTCGCCGAGCCGCGTCGCCAGTTCCAGGCCGCCTGCGCCGCCGCCTACGATGATGATCCGATGCATCTGATTCCCCCTTTGCGATTCGAAACTGCTGCCGCCGCACGAGGCAGACGCGATGCGTTCGCGCCGCCCGTTGGATTAACCGGTTCGGACATCATCGATGTGCAGTTCGAAACACTTCGATGCGTCCGATGCCGGAACACGGGGCGCGCTGCCCCCGCGACAATGACCTGACTGACTTGCATTGTCCGGGAGCTTGCGCGTTGACCACAAGCAAACCATCTCGATATTCAGCATCCCTGCAACAATATGCCGCGGGAAACGGGAATCGCACGGGGGTGCGTCAGTGTGCCTCTTCCCAGTTCGCGCCGGCGCCCACTTCGGCGACCAGCGGCACCTTCAGCTTCGCCACGCCGCACATCATTTCCGGCAGCTTCTCGCGCACGAGCGACAGTTCTGCGTCGGGCACCTCGAGCACCAGTTCGTCGTGCACCTGCATGATCATCCGCGACGCGAGCCGGTCGCGCGTGAGCCAGTCGTCCACCGCGATCATCGACAGCTTGATCAGGTCGGCCGCCGTGCCCTGCATCGGTGCGTTGATGGCGGCGCGCTCGGCGGCCTGACGGCGCGGGCCGTTGCCGCCGTTGATCTCCGGCAGCCACAGGCGGCGGCCGAAAACGGTTTCGACGTAGCCCTTCTCCTTCGCCACCGCGCGCGTGTTTTCCATGTACTGCGCGACGCCCGGGTAGCGCGCGAAATAGCGGTCGATGTAGAGCTTCGCCGCATCGCGCGTGATGCCGAGGTTCGACGCGAGGCCGAACGCGCTCATCCCGTAGATGAGCCCGAAGTTGATCACCTTCGCGATCCGGCGCTGGTCGGAATTGACCTCCAGCGGCGTCACGCCGAACACTTCGGCGGCGGTTGCGCGGTGGATGTCCTCGCCCTGCGAGAACGCGCGCAGCAGCGACGCGTCGCCGGAAATGTGCGCCATGATCCGCAGTTCGATCTGCGAATAGTCGGCCGACACGATGCGATGCCCCGGCGATGCGATGAACGCCTCGCGGATCCGCCGGCCTTCGGCCGTGCGCACCGGAATGTTCTGAAGATTGGGGTCGTTCGACGCGAGACGGCCCGTGACCGCGACCGCCTGCGCATAGTTCGTGTGCACGCGGCCCGTTGCGGGATTCACCATGCGCGGCAGCTTGTCGGTGTAGGTCGACTTCAGCTTCGACAGCCCGCGATGCTCGAGCAGCAGCTTCGGCAGCGGGTAATCCTCGGCGAGCTTCTGCAGCACTTCCTCGTCGGTCGACGGTGCGCCGCTCGGCGTCTTCTTCACGACCGGCAACTGCAGCTTCTCGAAGAAGATCTGCCCGATCTGCTTCGGCGAGCCGAGATTGAACTCGCCGCCCGCCAGTTCGTACGCCTGGCCCTCGAGCTCGATGAGCCGCGTCGCGATCTCGCTGCTTTGCGCCTGCAGGCGTGCGTCGTCGATCAGCACGCCGGTGCGCTCCATCTTGCGCAGCACGAGCGACACCGGCATCTCGATCTCGCGATACACGCGCTCGAGGCCCGCTTCGCGCGCGACCTGCGGATACAGCGCCTGATGCAACTGCAGCGTGATGTCCGCATCCTCGGCCGCATACGCCGCAGCCTGCTCGAGCGCCACTTCGTCGAAGCCGATCTGCTTCGCGCCCTTGCCGGCCACGTCTTCGTACTTGATCGTCTTGACGCCCAGATGACGCAGCGCGAGGCTGTCCATGTCGTGCGTGCGGTGCGATTCGAGCACGTACGATTCGAGCAGCGTGTCGTGCTCGATGCCGTTCAGCGCGATGTCGTAGTTCGCGAGCACCTGCGCGTCGTACTTCAGGTGCTGGCCGACCTTCTTGCGGTCGGCCGATTCGAGCCACGGCTTCAGGCGCGCGAGCACGTCGTCGATCGGCAGTTGCTCGGGCAGGTCGGGACCGCGATGCGCGACCGGAAGATATGCGGCCTTGCCCGGCTCGACCGAGAACGACAGGCCGACGAGCCGCGCGGTCATCGGGTCGAGCGACGTGGTTTCGGTGTCGAACGCGGTCAGCGCGGCCGCGTCGATCTTCGCGAACCATGCGTCGAACTGCTCCCAGGTCTGGATCGTGTCGTACTCGCGGACGATGTCTGCGGCCACCACCGGGGCGGGGTCACCTTCCGGCGCATCGGCGCCGCCGCCTTCGGCGGGCGCGCTGTCGACTTCGCGCAGCCACGTCTTGAAGCCGTAGCGCGCGAAGATGTCGCGCAGCAGGTCGCGTGCTTCGCCGTCGCTCTTCAGCGACGCTTCGATCGATTCGAGATGCGGCGCGAGATCGCAGGCCGTGTCGACGGTCACGAGCTTGCGGCCGAGCGGCAGGAAGTCGAGCGCGCGACGCAGGTTGTCGCCGACCACCCCCTTGATCTCGCCTGCGTGTTCGATCACGCCGTCGAGGCTGTCGTATTGCGACAGCCACTTCACGGCCGTCTTCGGCCCGCACTTCTCGACGCCGGGCACGTTGTCGACGGTGTCGCCGATCAGCGCGAGGTAGTCGATGATCCGCTCGGGCGGCACGCCGAACTTCGCGACCACGCCGTCGCGATCGAGCGTCTCGTTGGTCATCGTGTTGACGAGCGTGACGTGATCGGTGACGAGTTGCGCGAGGTCCTTGTCGCCGGTCGATACGATCACGTTCATCCCGTGCCGTTCGGCTTCGCGCGCGAGCGTGCCGATCACGTCGTCGGCCTCGACGCCCTCGACCATCAGCAGCGGCCAGCCGAGCGCGCGCACGGCGCCGTGAATCGGTTCGACCTGCAATGCAAGATCGGGCGGCATCGACGGACGGTTTGCCTTATAGTCGGCATAAAGGTCGTCGCGGAACGTCTTGCCCTTTGCATCGAACACGCAAGCGCTATACTCTGCACTGACTTCCTTGCGCATACGACGCAGCATGTTGATGATTCCGTAGAGCGCTCCGGTCGGCTCCCCGCCAGGGCCACGCAAATCAGGCATCGCATGGTAAGCCCGATACAGATAGCTCGAACCGTCAACCAATAGCAGGGTCTTACCTTCCAGATTTCGTTCTTCAGGCATTATGAACAAGAGAAAAGTGATTCCGAGTCTGCGTTCGCTCGCAGATCAAGAACGCGCGACGGCCAAGAAGGCGCGCGCATCGTGGCAGATGTTCACGATTATGGCAGAGTTTATCGAGGCGACCGAGTACCTGTCGGAGATCCGCCCGGCCGTCAGCATCTACGGTTCTGCCCGTCTGAAGCCCGATACGCCGCACTACAAGTTGGCCGTGCAGATCGCGCGCAAGCTGTCCGACGCCGGCTTCGCGGTGATCTCCGGCGGCGGCCCCGGCATCATGGAAGCCGCGAACAAGGGCGCGCACGCCGGCAAGGCGCCGTCGGTCGGCCTGAACATCGAGCTGCCGCACGAGCAGGCCGGCAACCACTACCAGGACATTTCGCTGCGCTTCCGCCACTTCTTCACGCGCAAGGTCACGTTCGTGAAGAACTCCGACGCGGTGATCGTGATGCCGGGCGGCTTCGGCACGCTCGACGAACTGTCCGAAGTGCTCACGCTGATCCAGACGAAGAAGTCGCGCCTCGTGCCGATCATTCTCGTCGGCAGCACGTTCTGGCAGGGGCTGCTGCAATGGTTCCGCGACCAGTTGATCCCGAACGGCCTCATCAATCCGGAAGACATGGACCTGATGCAGGTGATCGACGATCCCGACCAGGTGCTCGACGCCGTGCTCGCGTTCTACGAGGACAGCGGCGAGGAAGAAGGCGCGGACGGCGACGATCATCCGCCGCGGCCCGAAGAAGACCGCATGTTCTATCTGTAATTCGATCGGCTCGATGGCCGGCCTTCACGGCCGGCATCCCGCTTCCCGCGCGGCAGGCATGGCGATTCCGCCACCTGCCGCGCGTCATTTTGTAACGCCGCGTTAATCCCGCAACGCAGCCGCGCACCGTCGAATGTCAAATTCGGGCGGGCGGTGCCGCACAACGCATTCGACGCGTGCCACGCCCGGCACCGACCATTGTCAAATCACGCTGCCTGCCATCGGTCCAGCCGGCCGGCCTGACGTCAATCTGCCGTAACAAATGCCGCTCGCATTTTCCGTGCGGCGCCCGCACACTGCCTCTTGTCGGCGTGGCGTCCCCCCGGTGGAACGATCCCCCCTCGCGTCCATCGCGTCGCGCCGGCCTTTTGACAACGACATCACGGAAAACAACATGAAACGTTCGCTGATCGCCCTCGCCTTCGCCGGCCTCGGTGTTTCGCTGTCCGGCCTCGCCCACGCCGTCAACGTCGACGTCAACATCGGCACGCCCGCGCCGGTCGTCGTCGCGCCCGCGCCTGTCGTGGTCGCACCGGCTCCCGCGGTCATCGTCGGCTGGCACGGCGATCGTTACTGGGACGGCCGCCGCTACTGGGAACGCCGCGAGTGGGAAGATCACGAGCGCCATCATGGTCACGGCGGCTACCACTGCCCGCCGGGACACGCGAAGAAGGGCGAGTGCTGAGCATCCGAGTGCGGGTTCGATCGGGCTCGCGCACTGCAGGACAAAGAACAAGGCCGCACGTGAACGAAAGTTCGCGTGCGGCCTTCGTCGTTACGCCCGCGGCTTGCGCGGCGTTCACATCACTGAAACGCCACTTCCGCGAAGCTTCGCAGTTTCCGGCTATGCAGCTTGTCGAGCCCGTTCGTGCGCAGGATCTCCATCGCCTTCACGCCGATCTGCAGATGCTGGTCGACCTGCCCGCGATAGAACGTGTCGGCCATGCCCGGCAGCTTCAGCTCGCCGTGCAGCGGCTTGTCGGACACGCACAGCAGCGTGCCGTACGGCACGCGGAACCGGAACCCGTTCGCGGCGATCGTCGCGCTTTCCATGTCGAGCGCGATCGCACGGCTCTGCGACAGCCGCTGCACGGGTTCGCGGTGATCGCGCAGCTCCCAGTTGCGGTTGTCGACGCTCGCGACCGTGCCCGTGCGCATCACGCGCTTCAGTTCGGCGCCTTCGAGACGGGTGACCTCGGCCACGCCGCGCTCGAGCGCGAGCTGCACTTCGGCGAGCGCCGGGATCGGCACCCACAGCGGCAGGTCCGCATCCAGCACGTGATCCTCGCGCACGTAACCGTGCGCGAGCACGTAGTCGCCGAGGCGCTGCGTGTTGCGCAGGCCCGCGCAGTGGCCGAGCATCACCCACGCGTGCGGACGCAGCACCGCGATGTGATCGGTGATCGTCTTCGCGTTCGACGGGCCGACACCGATGTTGACCATCGTGATCCCGCTGCCGTCCGCGCGCTTCAGGTGATACGCGGGCATCTGCGGCAGCCGCGGCGGCGCGGCGCCCTCGGCCGGCTCGCTGCCGAGGTTCGCGTTGTACGTGATGACGTCGCCCGGCTCGACGAACGCGCTGTACTGGCTGCGGTACGCGCGCACCTCGGGATCGTCGCTCTCCGTCATCATCGTGCGGCCGAGCTTCACGAATTCGTCGATGTAGAACTGGTAGTTCGTGTAGAGCACGTAGTTCTGGAAGTGCGTGGGCGACGTCGCCGTGTAGTGACGCAGCCGGTGCAGCGAGAAGTCGACGCGTGCGGCGGTGAACAGCGCGAGCGGATGCGGCTCGCCGGGCGCCGGCTCGAACGTGCCGTTGACGATGCGGTCGTCGAGGTACGACAGGTCGGGCGTGTCGAAGATGTCGCGCATCGCGAGCAGGCGGTCGCGGTCGAGCTCGCCTTCGAGATGGATGCCTTCGGGAAACGCGAAGTGAACCGGAATCGGCTGCGACGAGACGCCGATCTCGATCTTCACATGGTGATTCTTCGACAGCAGGCGCAGTTGCTCGCGATAGTAGTTCGCGAACAGGTCGGGGCGCGTGACGGTCGTCTCGAACACGCCGGGACCCGCGACGAAACCGTACGAACGGCGCGAATCGACGTGCGTGTTGACGTCGGTACGAATCCGCACGAACGGATAGCACGCACGCACGTGCTCGGTGATCGGTTCGTGGCGGCGATAACGCGCGAAGGCATCGCGCAGGAAGCCCGTGTTGGTGTCGTAGATGGCCGACAGCCGCGCGACGGCGGCGACGGAATCGTCGAATGCTTCGACGGGCGGACTCTCGGGCGTCAGCACCCGATGCCGGCGGCTCAAATCGTTCTTCATTTTCATCACCTCGTCTGATCGGACGACATTACCACGGAACCCGGTCACGCTCATGGCCGCCCGCTTGCACGCGAGGGCCGGGCCGCGCGCAGTATTTGCTAAAATCGGAAGGTTCACTGGAGACTCATCATGAAGCCGCTCATTCTCGTCGCCGCTGCCGCCGTGTTCGCGGGCACGTTTGCCGCTGCCGGCGCCGCTTACGCCGCCGGCGGCACGCCCGACGCCGACGCGCAGGCCCGGGCCGAGGCCAACGAGGCCGCCGGCCTGCCCGATCTCCGCAAGATCAACCGGCCGGGCGCCGAAGTCACGTCGAAAGTCGACTTCACCGACATCCGCCGCACGCCGAGCTTCCATGCCAAGAGCAAGAGCGGCACCGAGGTCACCGAGTATCGCGATCGCGGCAAGCCGGTCGAAATCGACGTGAAGTCGAACTTCGGCACGCGCTACCAGATGAGCTCGACGCTCGACACGTCGCCGAAGCCGCACGACGCGGGCGTCCCGATCACGCGCCTGCCGTCGGTCAACCTGCGCTACTGATTTCCTGCCGCGCCGCGTCGGTCCCGACGCGGCGCGCCGGCATTCCCTTCACCTCCTGTCGCGCCGCACGCCGCGCGCGTGCCGACAACTGACCAGACGCATCTCGCATGGCCGTTTTCACCGCTGTTTCCGACTCCGATCTCGCGCAATGGATGCGCCACTACGAACTGGGCGACGTGCTGGCGTTCCGCGGCATTCCGTCCGGCATCGAGAACAGCAACTTCTTCCTGACGACGACACGCGGCGAGTACGTCCTGACGATCTTCGAAAAGCTGACGGCGGAACAGCTGCCGTTCTACCTCGACCTGATGCGCCATCTGGCGAGCCACGGCGTGCCGGTGCCGGATCCGGTCCCGCGCGACGACGGCGCACTGTTCGGCGAGCTGCACGGCAAGCCGGCGGCGATCGTCACGAAGCTCGACGGCGCCGCCGAACTCGCGCCGGGGGTCGAACACTGCATCGAGGTCGGGCAGATGCTCGCGCGCCTGCACCTCGCGGGGCGCGACTATGCGCGTCACCAGCCGAACCTGCGCAGCCTGCCGTGGTGGCAGGAAAACGTGCCGGCGATCGTCCCGTTCGTTTCCGACGCGCAGCGCACGCTGCTCGAGGACGAACTCGCGCACCAGGCCGCGTTCTTCGCGTCGGACGACTACGCGGCGCTGCCGGGCGGCCCGTGCCACTGCGACCTGTTCCGCGACAACGTGCTGTTCGCGCACGCGGCGCCCGGCACCGGTCATGAGGTACGGCTCGGCGGCTTCTTCGATTTCTATTTCGCGGGCTGCGACAAATGGCTGTTCGACGTCGCGGTCACCGTCAACGACTGGTGCGTCGACCTCGCGACGGGCGTGCTCGACGTCGCGCGCGCCGATGCGCTGGTGCGCGCCTACCAGACGGTCCGGCCGTTCACGGCCGAGGAACGCCGCCACTGGAGCGACATGCTGCGCGCGGGCGCGTACCGCTTCTGGGTGTCGCGCCTGTACGACTTCTACCTGCCGCGCGCGGCCGAAATGCTCAAACCGCACGATCCCGGTCATTTCGAACGCATCCTGCGTGAGCGTATCGCCCACACGCCCGCGCTTCCCGAGACCCATACCGCATGCAACTGATCGAAGTGCCCGCGAAAGCGGGCTATGTCTGGTTCCGACAAGGCATCTGGCTGTTCCGCCGGAACCCGCTCGCGTTCATCACGCTGTTTTTCACGTACCTGCTGGCGATCACGCTGGTGTCGATGGTGCCGGTGATCGGCGCGGCGCTGCCGCTGCTGTTCATCCCCGGCATCGCGGTCGGCTTCATGGCGGCATGCCGCGACACGGTGGCCGGCAAGCCGGTGATGCCGACGATCCTCATCGACGGCTTCCGCTCGTACGGCACCGCGACGACGCAGCGGCTGCTCGTGCTCGGCGTGGTCTATGTCGCGCTGATGGTGCTGGTGTTCGCCGCGTCGTCCCTCGTGGACGGCGGCGGGCTGCTCCAGATGATGCTCGGCGCCACGAACGACGCGAGTCCGACGCCGGAAACGCTCGCCGCGCAAGGCACGCTCGGCGCGCTGCTGCTGGCGACGCTGCTCTACGCGCCGGTCGCGATGCTGTTCTGGTTCGCGCCGGTGCTCACCGCGTGGCACGACATTCCGCCCGCCAAGGCGCTGTTCTTCAGCATCGTCAGCTGCTGGCGCAATCGCGGCGCATTCGTCGTGTACGGGCTGCTGTGGTTCGGCGTCGCGCTCGGCACGTCGTTCGGCCTGTCGCTGCTGCTGCAGGCGCTCGGCGCCGGCGCCTATGTGCTGACGATCATGATGCCGGTGACGATCCTCATCGTCACGATGATGTACTGCTCGTTCTACGCGACCTATCGCGGCTGCTTCGGCGTGCAGGAACCGGGCGCCGCGACGCCCACCACCGGCCGCTGACGCCGTTCGGCCGGCGCCCGCCGCCGGCCGTCCATCCCTCCTCCCGGCCGGCCCGGCGCGGATCCCCGGCGCCACGCCCCACCCTGTTCAACCGAATCTTTTGCGCGCAAAATAATTTGCGTACAAATCGTTAGCGCGTCCGCCGCGCCGCCCGAATCATGGACCGCCTGCCCCCGCTGCCCCAGACGCTCGACGAGCAACTGTGCTTCGCGCTCTACTCGACATCGCATGCGATGACGAAGGCGTACAAGCCGCTGCTCGACAAGCTGTCGCTGACCTATCCCCAATATCTGGCGATGCTCGTGCTGTGGGAGCGCGACGACATCGCCGTAAAGGACATCGCCGCCCGCCTCGACCTCGATCCGGCCACCGTCACGCCGCTGCTGAAGCGGCTCGAGGCGCTCGGCTACGTCGAACGCGTGCGCAGCGTCGCCGACGAGCGCATCGTCAACGTGCGCTTGACGACGGAAGGCCGCGCGCTGAAGGACAAGGCGCGCTCGGTGCCCGCCGATCTCTTTTGCGCGATGCAGCAAACGCCCGAGTTCCTGGTCAGGCTGCGCGCGGATCTCCAGCAGTTGCGCCACGCGCTGTCGGCCGCCAACGAAGGCTGACGAACCCGCGATCGCAAACGGCCCGGCACTGCCGGGCCTTTTCTTAAAAATTTCATTTGCACACAAATCATTTGTGTTCTATATTTTCCTCGTGGCCGGCGACACCCGTCCGACCGGACCGCTTCCTCCCATTCTTCCGACAGGAGCTGCACCATGAACATTCTGTACAAGACCAGCGCCACGAGCACGGGCGGCCGCGACGGCCGCGCGGTATCCGCCGACAACAGGCTGGAAGTGAAGCTGGCCGCGCCGCGCGAACTCGGCGGCACGGGCGCGGAGGGCACGAACCCGGAACAGCTGTTTGCCGCAGGTTACTCGGCCTGTTTCCTCAGCGCGATGAAATTCGTCGCGGGCCAGAACAAGCAGACGCTGCCGGCCGACACGCAAGTGACCGCGGAAGTGGGCATCGGCCCGAACGACGCAGGCGGCTTCGGGCTCGACATCGAACTGCGCGTGTCGCTGCCGGGGCTCGACAAGGCCGATGCGCAGGCGCTGGTCGACAAGGCGCACCACGTGTGCCCATACTCGAACGCGACCCGCAACAACGTGCCGGTGCGCCTGACGGTCGTCTGACGCGACGCACGACGTTGAATGCAAAAAGGGCGTGTGCGGCTGCTTGCCGCACACGCCCTTTTGCGTGATTCGCTGGACCGGCTGACATGCCGGCCCGCGCTGCGCTGCTTAACGCGAGCCGAACGAGAACGGGCGGTTCATCGCCGCTTCGCGATCGATCTTGCGCATGCGGAATTCGAGATCGTAGATGTCGGTTGCTTCGGAAAGGTACGCGTCGGCGCGCTCTTTCGCGGCCTTTTCAGCGTTCTTGGTCAGCATCAGGAAGAGGTGGCTCAGCAGGTACATGGTCGATCTCGCAATCCAAAGGTTCTTTGACTAGGGTTTTCCCGAATTATAGGGAAAACCCTAGCCTTTGGCCAGCGTCGATCGGAAGGTGCGTCGTCAGGTCGCCACAGTGCGGCGATTCTCTTCGAAAAAGGTCCAGATCATTGCGCTCGCATCGGGGCCGACCGCCGCGTGGAACGGCACCGCCTCGTCGCCGCCCGACCATGCATGATCGAGCCCCTTCACGTGACAGAGCCGCACGATCGACTCGCCGTCGCGACGCACGTCGGTGATCTGCGCGCCGGCCTCGCGCGTTTCCACCCGCTCGCCGCCGCGCAGTGCGCCGCGGCTGTCCGCGAGCCCGTTCAGGCGCATGAACTGCACCGTCAGCTGGTCCGCATTCTTCGGCGCGACGACATGGTCGCCGTCGCCCTGCACGATCAGCACGGGCATGCCCGGATAGGCCCCGGTGTCGACCAGCGTGTCGACCACCGCAGCCGGGTTCTGCCGCAGGCCGCGCCGCATCACGTCCATCGCGCTGATCCCGGAATTCGCCTCGCCGAGCGCGGGGCCCGAATGCAGCGCGACCGCCGCGAAGCGGTCCGGGTGATGCAGTGCGAGCAGCGCCGCCAGGCCCGCGCCGGCCGACAGCCCGGCGACGTAGACGCGCGATGCATCGAAGCCGTGCTCGTCGACGAGCGCATCGACGAGCGACGCGACCGCATCCGCCTCGCCGCGGCCCGCGCGGTCGGTGTCTTCATACCAGTGCCAGCAGCCGTGCGCATGCGCCCGCAGCGACTGCTCCGGATACAGCACCGCGAAACCGTACTTGTCGGCCAGCAGGTTCATCCGGGTGCCCTGCGCGAACTCGTCGACCGATTGCTGGCAGCCGTGCAGCATCACGACCAGCGGTATCGCGCCGCGCCGCCGGCCAGGCGGAACGTACAGGCCGTAGGCGAGCTGCTGGACCAGGCGGCCCAGCGCGGGCGCCATCGGATGCTCGCCGCGCGTCCACTCGCCGGCGGCCCAGGCGGCCGCGCGCGGCCGCACGCGCGACTCACGTGGCGGGGACAAATCGGTTGCGGCGGGCGATGCGGCGGCCTCGAGCGTATCGCGCGCGATCCGCTGGGCCTCGCGCGCCGCGCGTTTGGCGGCCGGAGACAGCATTCGTTTCATGCCGCCTAGCCATACCTTCGTCAGACTTTTGGTCATCAATCGGGCTCGCAGTCAGGAAAAATAGGGATACGACACGGGGTGCATCATTCGACTTTGTGCAATGCACCATAACATTGTTTCTGGGATTTTTCCTGCGCGCGGAGAGTTCCCCTCGGCGCAAAAAACGGGCCTCGAACACACGCGGCGCTATACTGGGGTTTGGCCGCTTGTATCCGTTGTAGTCGTTCTTCCCGGCTCGCGCGTTGATTTAAGCATTCGTCCCGCCCCTGCTCGTTCCCCTCCCGATGTTCGACCTGCCCTCTCACCTGTGGATCACGATCACCGCGTTCGGTGGCGCCGGCCTGACCTTGCCGCTCGCGATCACGATCGCCGTATGGCTCGCGCTCGGCTACTCGTGGCAGCGCGCGGCCGCGTGGCTCGGCGTGCTCGCGGCCGCGATCGGGGTCGTCGCGCTCACGAAGATCGCCTTCCTCGGCTGGGGCATCGGCATCCGCGCGTGGGACTTCACGGGATTCAGCGGCCACGCGATGCTGTCGACGTCGGTGTATCCCGTCGCGATCTTCCTCGCGCTGATCCGCACGCGCACGCCGGTGCGGATCGCCGGCATCGCGCTCGGGCTCGCGGCCGGCATCGCGGTCGGCGTGTCGCGCGTCGCGCTTGACGCGCATTCGCCGTCCGAATCGATCACCGGCTGCATCGTCGGCGCGATCGCCGCGCTGGCGTTCATCGCCGGCTCGTGGCACGCGGTACCGCACCGCTGGTCGGTGGCGGCGGTCGTCGCGAGCCTCGCGCTCGTCACCGTCGCACTGCACGGCATCACGGTGCCGTCGCACCGCTGGGTCACCAGGGTCGCGCTGGAGCTGTCGGGGCACGAGCGGCCGTTCGTCCGCGCCCGCTGGAAAGCGAATCCGAACTACCGGCCGGCATCGCAGCCGTCGTCGCTGCAGCGCACCGATTCGTCGCAGCCGCTGCTGCACGCGTGACGGGCCGCACGCACGTCATCCGGTCGCCTTTCAAGTCTGAAGATCGTCATGCGCGCCGTCGCATGAACGGTATGTCGAGCGTTATAACCCGCCCTATATTACGATTACGGTTTCCAACCATTCAAACGCCCCGACCATGCGCTCGACCGTCCGCCCGCTTCGCCGCACCCTGCTCCGCCTGCTGCCGCTCGCCGCGCTTGCCGCGGGCATCGCGTTCAGCGCGCCGGCTTGCGCTGCCGACGAGCTGGTCGTGTCGGCGGCCGCGAGCCTGACGAACGCGTTCAAGGCCGTCGGCGATGCGTTCCAGAAGCAGCATCCGGACACCAAGGTGCTGTTCAACTTCGGCGCGTCGGACGTGCTGATGCAGCAGATCGCCAAGGGCGCACCGGCCGACGTGTTCGCCTCGGCCGACCAGAAGGCGATGGATCGCGCGGTCAGCGAAAAGGTCATCGTGCCGGGCACGCGCCGCGATTTCGCGGCGAACTCGCTCGTGCTGATCGTGCCGGCGGACAGCCGTGCGGTCGCGCCGACGTCGCTGAACGACCTGACGGCGCCCGGCGTGAAGCGCATCGCGTACGGCGACCCGGCGTCGGTGCCGGTCGGCCGCTACACCGAAGGCGCGCTGCGCGCGGCAGGCGTGTGGGACGCCGTCAGCGCGAAGGGTGTGCTGGCCGCCAACGTGCGCCAGAGCCTCGATTACGTCGCGCGCGGCGAAGTCGACGCGGGCTTCGTGTTCGGCACCGACGCGGCGATCATGCCGGGCCGCGTGAAGGTCGCGCTGACCGTGCCGACGCAGACGGCCATCACCTATCCGATCGCGGTGGTCAAGGACAGCCGCCATGCCGCGGAGGCGCAGTCGTTCATCGACTTCGTCGCGTCGCCGCAGGGCCAGGCCGTGCTGGCGACGTTCGGTTTCAAGCCCGCGGGCAAGTGAGCGCAGCATGATGCAGGACGCCTGGGTACCGCTGCTGTTGTCGCTGAAGGTCGCCGGCTGGGCGACCGCGCTCGACATCGTGCTCGGCGTCGCCGCCGCCTTCGTGCTCGCGCGCTGGCGCTCGCCGCTGCGCGACGTGGTCGATTCGCTGCTGACGCTGCCGCTCGTGCTGCCGCCGACGGTGCTCGGCTATTACCTGCTCGTGCTGCTCGGCCGGCACGGCGTGTTCGGCGCGTGGCTCGACACGCTCGGCATCGAACTCGTCTTCACGTGGCAGGGCGCGGTCATCGCGTCGATGGTCGTCGCGTTTCCGCTGATCCTGAAATCGGCACGCGCCGCGTTCGAAAGCGTCGACCCGCATCTCGAGCGCGCGGCACGCACGCTCGGGCTCGGCGAAGCCGCGGTGTTCTTCCGCGTGACGCTGCCGCTCGCCACGCGCGGCATCCTGGCCGGCGCGCTGCTTGCCTTCGCGCGCGCGCTCGGCGAATTCGGCGCGACGCTGATGATCGCGGGCAACCTGCCCGGCCGCACGCAGACGCTGTCGGTCGCGATCTATGCGGCGGTGCAGGCCGGCGACGACAGCACGGCCAATTTCCTCGTGCTGGTGACGTCGATCACCTGCGTGCTCGTGCTGCTCGCGACCGGCTGGCTCGTGCCGTCGCGTGCCGGACGGAGCCAGCCGACATGACGCGCCAGCCGCATCCGCACCGCTGCGCCGCACCGGTCGCGGCAACACGCCGTCCCGTCGCGCGGGCGGTTTCGCGCACGCACGGCGCGGCACGACGGAGGCCCGCATGAGCGTCGCCGTCGATATCCGCAAGACCTACGCGAACGCCGAGCGCCGCTTCACGCTCGACGTGTCGTTTACGGCCAGCACGCAGCGCGTCGTGCTGTTCGGGCCGTCCGGCGCCGGCAAGAGCATGACGCTGCAGGCGATCGCCGGCTTGCTGTCACCCGACGAAGGCACGATCACGCTGAACGGCGAAACGCTGTTCGATTCCGCGCGCGGCATCGACGTGCCGACCCGTGCACGCCGCGTCGCGTATCTGTTCCAGGACTATGCGCTGTTTCCGCACCTGAACGTGCGCCAGAACATCGCGTTCGGGCTCACGCCGGGCCTGCGCAACCCGCGTGCGAAGGCGGTGCCGCCCGAAGTCGCGTACTGGCTGCAGGCGTTCGAACTCGACACGCTCGCCGGGCAATTCCCGTCGCAGTTGTCGGGCGGGCAGAAACAGCGCGTCGCGCTTGCCCGCGCGCTGGTCGCGCAGCCGAACATCCTGCTGCTCGACGAGCCGTTCGCGGCGCTCGACGGCGCGCTGCGCCAGCGCATGCGCCACGAACTCGCCGAACTGCAGGCGCGGCTCGATATCCCGATGGTGCTCATCTCGCACGATCCCGACGACGTCGCCGCGTTCGGCGACCAGGTCGTGCAATTGAGCGAAGGACGCGTGCAGGCCGCAACGCCGCACGCCGAGTGGCCGACGCGCGTCACGTGATCGCGCGAAGGCGGTGGCCCATGTGGCCACGTTGGAGCCTGAGAGAAGCCGCACGTGCGGCACAAGCTGGAACGAGCTGAAAAGGGGATCGAAACCGGCGCCTCCTGCATGTCGGGCGGCGCCGGTTTCGCCGCGTCCGCCCACGGTCATCGACAGGGACGGCGCGCGCCGCCGTCGTGCGATCAGCCCGTCACCGCGAGAATCACGCTCGATGCCTTGAACAGCGCGATCGCACGCCGGCCGGCGTCGAGTTGCAACGCGCCGACACTGTCGTTCGTGACCACGGCCGTGAGCGTCCCGCCACCGTCGAGCGCCAGCGTCACCTCGCTGTTCACCGCGCCCGCCGTGACCGTTTCGACCGTCCCGTGCAACTGGTTGCGTGCGGACACCTTCAAGGTCGCGTCGGCTCCGCCGTCGTCGTCGACCGCCAGCACGACCCACGACGCCTTCACGAGCGCGCACGCGTCCGCGCCCGGCTGCAGGCCGAGCGCGTCGGCGCTTTCGTGCGTCAGCACCGCGACGATCGCCTGCCCGCCCGGCAGCACGAGCGTCACCTCGTCGTTCACCGTGCCGCGCACGATCGACTCGACCTTGCCGAACCACTGGTTGCGCGCGCTCGTCTTCATCCCGATCCGGCCGATCAGCGCCCAGTCGACGTCGAAGCCGGACACCGCCGCGCTCGCGGCGTCGATGAAGCGGCGATGCTCGCGCTCGATCGTGCGGAACGCGGCGATCAGCGACGTCGCGCGCGGCGTCAGCGTCGTGCCGCCGCCGCCCTTGCCGCCCGTCGAGCGCGTCACGAGCGGCTCGCCGGCCAGGTTGTTCATCGTATCGATCGCCTCCCACGCGGCCTTGTAGCTGAGCCCGACGGCCTTTGCCGCGCGCGTGATCGATCCGGTGTCGCCGATCGCCGCGAGCAGCGCGATGCGGGTGGCGCCGCCGAGCGTCTGCTCACCCGCGCGCAGCCACAGTTCGCCGCCCAGTTCGAGCGGCCCGGCGGAAGAGGAAGGAGGCGATGCGTCGCTCATCGGTCTGTCGGAAGAAAACGGGTGGCCATTATAGTGAGCGCGCGCCGCTCAACGCGGCTTGCCGTCGAGCTTTGGCGGGCGCAGGCTCGCGAGGAGCGCCTCGGCGTCGCGCGCCGCGCGTTGCTCGAGCGCCGCACCGTAGCCGCGCACGAAACCGAGCTGGTACGCGGGCGCCGCCAGTTGCTCGAGATGATGCAGCGCGACGATCGTGTCGTTCGCCTCGCCGAGCACGCTCTGCA
This sequence comes from Burkholderia sp. BCC1988, assembly GCF_905339895.1. NCBI lineage: Bacteria > Pseudomonadati > Pseudomonadota > Betaproteobacteria > Burkholderiales > Burkholderiaceae > Burkholderia > Burkholderia sp. BCC1988. Next base: position 68,492 of record NZ_CAJPHA010000010.1, on the reverse strand, counting down.
CGCGCGCGAGCGTCTTGACCGTTTCGTTGCGCGTGCGGCGCGAGGCCAGCGACGCGAAGAACTCGAGCGCGTAGCGCAGCCGCTTCGCGTCGATCCGCACCTGGTGCCGCGCGGCCGTGTCAAGCGACGTGAGCGACGGCGATGCATACAGGTGACCGAACAGCCGCCGCACGCGCTTGGTCGCGTGGCGCCGCAGCGACGGCGTGTCGTCGTCGCCGGCGGCCGGCGGCAGCGCGAGCGCGCTCAGCCATTCGAGCCAGCCGAGCGTCAGGCGCGCATAGCGCGCCGAATGCAACGCCTGGCGCAATTCGACGCGCGCCGCCGTCGCCTGGACGCGCGCGGCGTCGAGCGTGCCGTCCCAGTCGGCGCTGCCGCCGTCGGCCGCGATCAGCGCGGGCAGGCTTTCGGTCGAGAACACGTCCCAGTCGCGCACCGTGCCGAGCAGCGACGCGACCCAGCGCAAGTCGGCGCCGAACGTGTTCTTCCATTGCTCGTCCGCAAAGCGTGGAAAGAAGCGCATCAGCGTGCGCAGCCGGCGCAGCGCGACGCGCATCTGGTGCACGAACTCGGGATCGTCGCGATCGAGCACGCCGCCCTCGTTGCCGAGCCATTGCGCGGCAATGTCGCCGGACAGCGCGAACAGCGCGGCCCGCTGCGTGCGGATGCCGGTCAGGTCGACGAGTTGCGCCTTGACCGGCCTCGCAACGGCGGGCTCGCCCGCGCACGCGCGATCGATCACGCTGGTGAGCTGCACGAACGCGGGCCATGCGCCGCTGAGCTCGCGCGCGGCGGCGAACAGCGCGCGCAGCGCGGCCGTGCGCGCGGCGACGGTTTCCCAGTCGGGCGCCGCGAGGCGCAGCTCGACCTGGCGGCGCGGTGGTTCGGTGCCACGGTGCAGAATGATGTCGTCGAGCGTCATCTCGACCACCACGCCGCTGTCGTCCGCCCAGCGCCCGCGCCGCCGCTCGCTGACGAGCCGCAGCGGCGCCGGCCCGGACGATGCGGCGAGCGCCGCTTCTGCAACGGCGTCGGCCGTCACGCGGTCGCCCTCGCCGGTCGCCTGCGGCGCATCCGCATCGGCGATCGGCGCCGATGCGGGCGTGGCCACCGCGATGCCCGCGTGTTCGGCATCGAACAGTTCGCGCTCCACGACGCCGGGCGCGAATGCCTTCGTGCGCGACGCGACGACCCGCCGGCCGTGCGCGTTCGACTCGATCCACGTCCACCAGCACTCGCCGGGGCTCGGCTCGGCTTCCTCGACCTGGCATGGCTCGATCGTCACGTGTTCCTGGCCGCGCCGCATCCGCACCTGCGGACAGATCCGCCACGCACGGACGAGTTCGGCGCCGAAGTCGCGCTGCTCACCACGGGCCCGGCTTCCCGCCCTGACCGGCCAACCTTCCAGCGACAGGCACAACACGATTTCCAGCACACGCGACATGGAGGCTCCTGCACATGAAGAATCGCCGGCACGTCCTCCGTGCCGGCGTCGTCCGTGAAGCAGCTTCCATAGTACACGCGGCCAATATGCGTTGGCGACGATCTGGCCCTGTCGCCCCTGTCACGCATCAAACGACGTATCAGACGACGTATTGCGCGATGCCGTTGCCGAACGACCAATCCTCCTTCAGCACTTCGACGAGACTGATGAAGACGTCCTGCGGCCGCACGCCGGGCTGCCGCGCGAGATTCTCGGCGATGGTCCGGTACAGCGCCTGCTTCTGCTCGAGCGTACGCGTGTTGTTCGCCGTGATCTGGACCATCACCAGATCGTCGCTGCGTTCGATGTCGAGGTAGTGGCGGCCGAAGAAGAAGTTCTCGGCCGAATGCTCGGTCACGACCATGAAGATGTCGTCCTCGGGCACGTTGAACGTGTGCATCAGCGCGCGGTGCACGCCGTCGACGAGCGCCGCACGGTAGGCGGCCGGTTTGCCTTCGCGCACGGCGATACGGGTGAATGGCATGGTCCTGCTCCTTTCGGTGACGTTGAGAATCGGAAACGCAAGGTCAGGTTAGGCGCGCAGAACTATAATGAACAGTCATCATCTGATATTTCATTCATTTACATTCGAAATGAAAGTCCTCGACCTCGATGCGGTGCGCGCATTCGTGCTGGTCGCCGATCTCGCGAGCTTCACGCGCGCCGCCGACGCGCTCGGCACCACGCAATCGGCCGTCAGCCTGAAGCTGAAGCGGCTCGAAGCGCACCTGGGCAAGCCGCTGCTCGCACGCACGCCGCGCGTCGTCAAGCTGGCGGCGGACGGCGAGAACTTCCTGCCGGCCGCCCGCGCGCTGCTCGAGGCGCACGACCAGGCGCTCGGCGCGATTTCGGCCGGCACGCACCGCCTGTCGCTCGGGGTCAGCGAGCACGTCGCGGTGCCCGACCTGCCGGCCGTGCTGACGAGCCTGCACCGGCAGGATCCCGGGCTGTCGCTGGAGATGCATCTGGGCATGTCGGCGAGCCTGCTCGCGCAATACGACGAACGGCGGCTCGACGCGGCGATCGTGCGGCACGAACCGGGCGAGGATCCGCCGCGCGACGACGGCACGCTGCTGTTCACCGAACCGCTCGCATGGCTCGCCGCGCCCGACTGGGCGCCGCGCGCGGGCGAGCCGCTGCCGCTCGCGGTGCTGGCCGGGCCGTGCGGCGTGCGGGCCGCCGCGCTGCGTGCGCTCGAGCATGCGGGGCGGCCGTGGCGCGAGCGCTTTACGGGCGGCGGCGTCGCGGCGGTCACGGCCGCCGCCGCGGCCGGGCTCGCGATCTGTCCGCTGGCCCGGCGGGTCGCGCCGCGCACGCTGGTCGACGTCGGCACGAAATTCGGCCTGCCGCCGCTGCCGCATTCGCAGGTCGTGCTGTATTCACGCGTGCGCGCCGCCCGCGCGGCGGCCGCACTTCGCAGGTTTTCCGACAGCCTTGCAATCTCGGCGTAAACTACGCGGTTCCGCTGCCCGCAATCCCCTGACGAATTCCGATGAAACCCGACGCCCGCAAGCACCTCCGTGCCAACCTGCTGATGCTCGCCGCCGCCGCGATCTGGGGCTCGGCGTTCGTCGCGCAACGACTGAGCCTCGACGTGATCGGGCCGTTCCTGTTCACGGGGCTGCGCTTCCTGCTCGGCGCGCTGGTGCTGCTCCCGCTGCTGATGGTCAACGCAGGCTCGCGCGCGCAGTTCGCGGCGATTCGCCGCGAGCCGGCCCTGTTCGCGCCGGGTCTCGCGCTCGGCGTGCTGCTCGCCGTATCGATCTCGCTGCAGCAGGTCGGCCTGCAGTACACGCGGGTCGCGAACGCGGGCTTCATCAGCTCGCTGTACGTCGTGATCGTGCCGCTGATGGGCGTGTTCGTCCGCCACCGGATCGGCGCCGGCACGTGGTTCGGCGCGCTGCTCGCGGCGCTCGGCCTGTACTTCCTCAGCATCGACGAGCATTTCTCGGTGCTCTACGGCGACTGGTTCCAGCTCGCGGGCGCCGTGGTCATCGCCGCGCACGTGATGACCGTCGGCCATTTCGCGAAGCGGCACGATCCGCTCGTGCTCGCGTTCCTGCAATTCGTCGCGTGCGGCGTGCTGTGCCTCGCGGCCGGCCTCGCGATCGAGCCGGTCAACCTCGCGATGCTGAAGCGCGCGCTGCCGACGCTGCTGTACGGCGGGCTGCTGTCGGTCGGCGTCGGCTATACGCTGCAGGTCGTCGCGCAGCGCGATGCGGCGCCGGCGCACGCGGCCGTGATCTTCAGCATGGAGGGCGTGTTCGCGGCCATCGCCGGCTGGGCCGCGCTCGGCGAGACGCTGACGCTGCGCGCGCTGGTCGGCTGCGCGCTGATGCTCGCCGGCCTGCTCGCGTGCCAGTTGCTGCCGAACGGCAACGCACGGAAAAAGGACGAGGACGCGCTGCCGGCGTGACACGCACGATCCCTATAATGGCGGTTCGCGTGCTTTTCATGCCAACCGCTTCCGACAGGCCAGCCCCGTGACGTCCACTCCCGTCGATCCCGCCGCCGACCTGCTGCGCGAACGCGCAGCGCACTATGCCGCCGAGGCCGCGCTGTTCCAGCGCGACCAGGCGCTGTCCATCGCTTCGCACGACCTGCGCAGCCCGCTGAACGCGATGCACAGCTGGGCGTACGTGCTCGAGCGCCAGCTCGCCAGCGCCGACCCGAACCTGCAACGCGCGCTCGCGGGCATCCGCGCGGGGATCGACCAGCAGGTCGCGCTGATCGACGACGTGCTCGACGCACCGCGCGCGGCAACACGCACCCTGGCGATCGCCACGCAGCCGTTCGCGCTGCGCCCGCTGCTCGACGACACGCTCGCACTGGTGCGCTGCGCACTCGCCGACGCACGACAGGTGAGCGTCGACGCGACGCTGCCCGACGGCGAGCCGTCGCTGACCGCCGACCGCGAGCGCATCGCGCAGGCGCTCTGGACGATGCTGACGACGGCCGTCGAAGCCAGCGCCGCCGGCAGCCGCGTGACGTTCACGTGCGCGCGTGACGGCGCGCAGTACGTCGCGCACGTCGCCTGCGACGTGAACGCCGCCGCCCTCGCCGATCCGGCGCTGCCGCATGCATTCGAACCGTTCGCGCGCCGCGAGATGCTGCACCCGCGCGACGCGAAGCGCGTCGCAGCGGCGCTCGCGCTGTGCCAGCGTGTCGCGCTCGCGCACGGCGGCTCGTTCACCCACGCCCCGTTCGCCGACGGCGCCGCCGTCACCCTGTCGCTCACCGTCCCCTGCGAGGCGCCGGTGTAAGCCATCGGCCGCCCGACACATTACATTCCCCTTTCCGGCCCTATACTGTTGGGCCTGTCATGACTGGAGCGATTCTTTGTTACAGATCTTCGCGCTCATCGGCGCGTTGTTCCTGGTGGCCCTCAACGGGTTTTTCGTCGCAGCCGAATTCGGCCTCGTCAAACTGCGCGCGACGCGCGTCAAGACACTTGCCCGCAAGCACGGCCTGCGCGGGCGCATCCTCGCGATCGTGCACGGCCGGCTCGACGCGTATCTGTCCGCCTGCCAGCTCGGCATCACGCTCGCGTCGCTCGGCCTCGGCTGGGTCGGCGAGCCGGCGTTCGCGGAACTGATCGGGCCGCTGCTCGACCTGATCGGCGTGCAGTCCGAACGCATCGTGCACCTGATTTCGCTCGTGTTCGCGTTCTCGCTGATCTCGTTCCTGCACATCGTGGTCGGCGAGCTCGCGCCGAAATCGATGGCGATCCGCCAGTCGGAGAAGGTCGGCCTGTGGGTCGCGCTGCCGCTCTACGCGTTCTACTGGGCGATGTATCCGGCGATCTGGGTACTCAACACCAGCGCGAACGCGGTGCTGAAGCTCGCGGGCCTGTCGGCCGACCATGGCGGCGATGCGCACTACTCGACCGACGAGCTGAAGCTGATCCTGCGCAGCCGCCGCAGCGCGGGCAACGCGGCCCAGCCGGCGCGCGGCACGTACACCAACGACGAGTGGAACACGCTTGCGCACTCGCTCGATTTCTCGTCGATGACGGTGTCGGACCTGATGCGGCCGGCGCATGAAATGATCGGCCTGCGCCGCGACCTGCCGCTGCCCGACAACATGGAAATCGTCGCGCGGCACCGCTTCAGCCGCTATCCGCTGTTCGAGAATGCGTCGCGCGAACAGGTGAGCGGGCTGATCCACCTGAAGGACCTGCTGCTCGCGCGTCACGCCGGGGCGGCGCTCGAAGACCTGTCCGACTACGTGCGCCCGGTGCAGTACGTGAAGCCCGACACGCCGGCGCTGGAGCTGTTCCGCCGCTTCCGCAAGGGCGCGCCGCACTTCGCGCTGGTCGGCAACAAGGGCGAGAAGCCGATCGGCTTCCTGACGCTCGACAACCTGCTCGGTGCGCTGGTCGGCCAGATCCACGACGAGTTCCGCCAGGGCGACGCGGACTGGAGCCGCCTCGACGACGGCACGCTGATGGGCAAGGGCAGCCTGCCCGTCGTGTCGCTCGAGCAGGCGCTCGGCATCGACATCGACGAAGGGCGTGCGGAATCGGTCGGCGGCCTGGTGATTCACGCGCTCAGCGATCTGCCGACCGAAGGGCAGCGCGTGTCGTTCGATCGCTTCGACGTCGTCGTGAAGAAGATGAACGGTCCGCGCATCGTGCTGGTGCGCGTCTATCCGAAGATCGCGAAGGAGGCCGACGAATGACGGCCGCCGCGGGCCGCGCGCGATGACGCCGACGCTGCCGCGCTGCTGCGTGATCACGCCGGAGCCGGCGTCCGCGTCGGCCGCCGATTGCCTCGCATTCCTCGACACGCTGTCGGCCGTGCTCGCGCGCGGCGAAACGCTCGTGCAGCTGCGCGTGAAGTCGTTCGACGCGGCCGCGTTCGCACGGCTGGCCGCCGATGCGCTCGCGCGCTGCGACGCCGCCAGCGCGCAACTGATGCTCAACGGGCCGATCGACGCGGCCGGCGTGATGCGGCTCGACGGCGCGGGCTGGCACCTCGACGGCGCCGCGCTGCGCGCCGTCGCGCAACGGCCGCTGCCGGCCGCTCGCCGCATGTCGGCCGCCTGCCATGCGGCCGACGATCTCGTGCTGGCCGCGCGTGCGGGCGTGGATTTCGTCACGCTGTCGCCCGTGTTGCCGACGCTCAGCCATCCCGGCGCGCCGACGCTCGGCTGGACGCAATTCGCTGCGCTGGCCGCGCAGGCCGCGATGCCGGTCTATGCGCTCGGCGGCATGACGCGCGCGCATCTCGACGACGCGCGCCGCCACGGCGCGTACGGCGTCGCGGGCATTCGCGGTTTCTGGTAAGGGCGGCCGGGCGCGCCAGCGCCCGACCCTCCGGGCATCACGCGTGCGGAACGGGACGCATCGCGCGCCATGCGCGGTCGTCGATCCGACGCACGTCGTGCGTCAGCGCGTACCGGTTGACGTCGCCCGTCAGCCACGCGACGAGCGAATACGGCGGCAACTCCCCTTCGTCGACCCGGTCGCGTGCGCGTGCCGGCGTCTCGAACACGACCTGCCCGCGCGGCGCATCGAACGGCACCGCGTCGGGCGACAGGTTCAACGCGATGGTCAGCGTCTCGTCGTCGGCGAGCCGCCATGACGCGAGCAGCGCGTCGGCATCGCCGTCACCGCTCGCCTTCAACGCATGCGCGTCCTGCGGCCGGCAATCGGACAGCCGCGGCGCGATCAGCTTCGCGCGCACCGCGAGCGCCGACTGCACGAAATGCGCGCGATCGACATCGCGCGCGGTTTCGTCGAAGATCAGCGGGATCTGCGGCGTGAGCAGCGACAACGCAAGCGCCGCGAGGCCCGCCGCCTGCTCGCTGTCGCGCTGTTCGCTGTCACGCCACGCGCCGTCGGACAGCACCAGCGACGTGAGCGACAGCCCTTCGGCGCACGGGCCGTCGCCCGCCGCCGCCGGCTGGAACGCCGCGCCTGCGGCGGTCAGCGCGCGCGCGAGCGTGTGGATCGACTGGTGGGGCGAAATCCCTTCGTGCGCCGATGTGTCGCGCCCCGTCAGCCGATGCAATGCGCGTTCTCCGCAACCGTTCCACTGCGCATCGAAATGCGTATCGGCCAGGTGCACCGGATGACGCTCGCTGCCGAGCACGAGGTGGATCATCCGGTCGGCCGGCACGGCCGCGCGCACGCGGTCGGCGATCTCGCGCAGCCACGACGTGCCGATCCGGTCGGCCTCGCGCAGCCGCAGGCCGTCGCAACGGTATTCGTCGATCCAGTACAGCGCGTTGTCGCAGAAGAAGTCGCAGACTTCCGGATGGTCGAGCGCAAGCGGCGCCGCCTGCAGCGGATCGTCGCGCGTATGGAAGAACGGCACCGCGTAATGGCGCAGTGCGTCGGTGCCGCTGCCGAAGCGCGCGTAATCGAGTTCCAGCAGAACCGCGAGACCGTAGCCGTGCGCGGCGTCGATCAATGCCTTCAGCGCGTCGGGGCCGCCCTCGGACGCGAGTGGCGCGAACGGCAGACTGTCGTGCGGCGACGCGAGCAACTCCAGCGCGGTCACGCCGAGACGCGCGAGCTGCGGCAACCGGCGGCGCACGCCGTCGAAGCCGCCCACCGCGTGCGGACGAATCGCGTACAGCGCGATGTCTTCCCACGGGCGGCCGCGCCAGAACGTGTTGCGCCATGTGAACGCGCGCGGATCGACGACCTCGCTCGGGCCGTTGAGCCCGTCCGGTTGCGAACGCGACGCGGGATCGGGAATCGACACGACATCGTCGAGCCGGTAACGGTAACGCGCGCCCGCACCGCATTCGACGAACACTTCGAACCAGTGCGGACCGGCCGCCGTCATCGGGACGAGCGTCGGGCCGGAGCCGGTATCGAGTTCGAGCTGAACATGCGTGCTGCCCGGCGCCCACACGCGGAAATGCGTGCGCGGCGACGTGCCGAGCGCACCGCAGGGCTGCGCGCCGGACGGCAGGCAGTGTATGTAGTGCTGCGCATACGGATCGTGCGGACAATCTGACATGATGCGCTCCTCGTGCGTGCCGAGCGGCATGGCCGCGCGATTCGCGCGGCGCATCGGGCCCGGCATGCGACGGCCAGGCAGGGGGAAGAAAAGTATGCGCCGCTTTCACGATCGCGACGCATCGAATCCTCACATTTTTAAATGCGAATCGACCCCGGCAAGGGTTGCGCGCGATGCGCGCCGAATCGGGTAGTCCGCATACCGGAATGGTCGCTCGCCTTGTTGCGCCGCGGCCCCGCACTTACGCTCGGTGCGATGCGCGTGGGCACCTCGCCCGCGCGAGAATTCGAGGAATCTCCATGTCGCTCCCCGCCAGCGCCGCGAAGTTCGATCCGGCACGCGCGCACGAATACGCCGAACAATCCCGCATCGCGCTCGCCGGCTACGACGCGTGCCACGAACTCGCCGCGTGCATGCTCGCGTCGGCGATCGGTGTACGCGATGCGCGGCTCCTCGTCGTGGGCGCAGGCGGCACGGGGCAGGAAATCTGCGTGCCCGCGGCGCTCGAACCGGGCTGGCAGTTCACGGCCGTCGATCCGTCCGCGCCGATGCTCGCGCTCGCGCGTGCCAACGTCGAAGCGGCGGGGTTCGCCGCCCGCACGCAATTCGTCGAGGCCGGCGTCGACGCGCTGCCCGATGCGCCGGCGTTCGACGGCGCGACGCTGATCGGCGTGCTGCATCACGTCCCCGGCGATGCGGCGAAGGCCGCGCTGCTGGATGCGATCGCGCGCCGCCTGAAGCCCGGTGCACCGCTCGTGATCGCGGCCAACTATCGCCGCTATGCGGAGCACCCTCGCCTGCTCGACGCGTGGCAGCAGCGCTGGCGGATGAAGGGCGCGACGCCCGACGCCGTGCGTGCGCAGCTGGCGAAAATCCTGCAGGGCGCCGATCCGCCCGCTGCCGAGGAAGCCGTCTTCGCGTTGCTGCACGATGCGGGCTTCGATGCGCCGCTGCGCTTTTTCTCGAGCCTGTTCTGGGGCGCGTGGATCGCGGCGCGGCGCGGCGCGTGACGGCGTAAGTCGGCGTAAGTCGGGGCGAAGCGGCGAGCCGCAGCGTCAGCGCGGCCACCATCCGGACGCGCTTTCCGCTCGAAGCCGCGATGGCGCGTGGCGACGGCGGCACGCATCCGCCGATCGCTCGCTGTCTCGATAGCGAGCCACGCGCGGGCCGCCGACCGCCGCGCTCGAGCGCGGCGATCGGTAAGAACGGCTCAAGTCATCCGCGTCAGCTCAGCAACCCTGCCGCGACGTTGATCGACAGCCCGAGCACGGCCATGTTGAAGTAGAACGACAGGATCGACTGCGCGAGCACCGCGCGACGCGCGGCGCGATTCGCGAGCGACACGTCGGCCGTCTGCGACGCGACCGCGAGCGTAAAGGCGAAATACAGGAAGTCCCAGTAGTCGGGCTCGGGGTTGCGGTCGGGAAACCGCAGCGCGCGATCGCTGCTCGGCGAGCCGTAATAGAGCCGCGCATAGTGCAGCGTGAAGATCGTCGGGATCAGGAACCATGCGCCGAACAGCGTCGCGCCCGTGACCGCGTAGTGGCCGAGCCCGGCACGAAAGCCGACGTTCTTCGCGGTGGCGAGCTCGATCGCGATCGCGGCGACGCTCGCGACCGTCGCGATGCAGATCACCGTCAGCACGGTCGTCGCGTTCTCGTCCTCGCGGATCGCGATCTCGCGCACCTGATGGTGATGTGCGGTGACCATGCGCCCCCACATCAGCACGAGATACAGCCAGACCGTGCAATCCCAGCCGATCAGCGCACGCGCGGTCGGTCTCAACTGCAACGGCAGCAGCAGCGCGCACAGCACGCCCGCGGCGAAGGCGGCGACCATGCGCGGCCGGTTGCGTAATACCTGCGGATAAAGCGTCATCGTGTGATTCCGAAAGCGGATGGAAAGGGTTCGGCCCGCGTGCGAACGGCCCGCCGGGCAGCGCCGGCGGGTACCGCCCCGATTATCGCCATTCCTGCATGACGTTGCGACTGGCGTGAGCGCCTAAGATATCGGGATGACTCCCGTCCTCTGCCACCATCCCGCGAACGCGGCCGGCCGCGACTTCGTCGTCGGTGATCTGCACGGCTGCGTGGATGTGCTGCGCGCGCTGCTGCACGACATCGGCTTCGATCCGGCTCGCGACCGGCTGTTCTCGGTCGGCGATCTCGTCGACCGAGGCCCCGCGTCCGAAACCGCGCTCGAGCTGCTCGACCGCCCGTGGTGCCACGTGGTGCGCGGCAATCACGAAGAAGTGCTGAGCCTCGTCGCGCGCGGCAAGCTGTCGCACGATGCGTGGCGCGGGATCGGCGGCGACTGGGGCGCCGACCTCCCGCCGGAACGGCTGCACGCGCACGCGGCGCGCGTCGACGCGCTGCCGCTCGTACGCGTGATCGGCGACGGCCCCGCGCGCTTCAACGTGCTGCATGCGGAATTCCTCGGTCCGGACGCCGAACTCGACGCGGGCAGCTATTCGCCCGACGTGCGCGAGCGGCTGATCTGGGGGCGCGACCTGGTCCAGGGGCTCGTCGACCCGGCCCGGCAGGCCGGCCTGTCGCTGACCTGCACCGGCCACACGCCGGTGCGTGCGCCGCAGCGCATCGGCGCGCAATGGTTCATCGACACCGGCGCGTTCGCACCGTCGGGACGCCTGACGATCGTCGAGCCGCGCACAGGCGACACGTGGTCGCTGACGCAGGCCGACGCGCGCGCGCGTCATGCGGGCGACCTGCCGCTGCCTTAGGCCCACGTTCACGCCGATAACGGGCCTGCGCAGGCCGCGGGCCGGCAACGCTCGGCGGACTCACGCTCACGCGCGCGCGTTTGCGTGCGCGAGCACTGCGCTAACCCACCTGGTTCAGCTCGAACACCGCATCGATCGCGGATCCGTTCCAGTTGTATTCGAGATACGCAGCGTGATGACAATCGCGCAGCAGCGTCGTGCGAAACGCCGCGAGGCACTCGCCGCGCGGGTCGCGCACCGACGGATAGACGATCCCCGCGCCGCCCGCGTCGCGCACCGCGCGGCCGAGTGCCTGCCCCGCGCCGTAATCGAGCGGATCGAGCAGCGCCGGGCTGCGCTGCGGCCACGTGCGCACGTCGGCGACGTCGCCCTGCGCATACACCGTGTAGAGCCGCATCTGCTGACGCATCGGCGCCTCCTTCGTCGCGGCCAGGAACAGCCCGCTGTGATAGCGCGTTTCGGCGATCGCCGTATCGCGCGACCGCCCGCAGTAGAACACGCCGTAGCTGCCGTCCGAAAAGCGGCTGCCCTGCGGATTCAGATGCGTGAACGCGGCCATGATCGGCCCCCAGCCCGGGCCGTAGCGACGCTCCGCCGGCGGCACGAGTTCGAGCGTGCCGACTTCGTTGCGGATGCGATCGTTGGTCAGCGATTCGAGCGCATAGAGCGCATCGAAATCCTCGGCGGACGCGACGCGGTCGAACAGGTTGATGGCTGGAAAACGAGTGGGAATCACGCGATAGGCAGGTGCCCAGTCGACGACGGTCATGGGCCAGTGCTGTACTGCTTCGATCGGCATCGTCACGCCCAGCCACCCCGCATCGCGTCGAGATATTGACGGACGGCGACCAGGTCGCCGACGTTGCCGGCGAGCATCCGGTCGAGCGCGCGCTTGCCGCCGAACGGCGCGGCGTCGTTCGGCCGCTTGACCCAGGTGTCGGCCGCGGCCGGCTGCGGCAGCAGGATCTGCAGCGCCTTGTAGATGCCGAGCAGCAGCGATAGCCGCTCGAGCGTATCGCGCGGCAGGCGCGCCGATTCGGGCGACGCCTTCCACTTGAAGAACGTCGAGCGGCCGGGCGAGCCGAGCAGGACGATCTGTTCGTCGATCGTCAGCTCCCAGTCGCGCGCGATGTTGAAGAACGCGCGCAGGCCCGCCGCCGACATCTGCGCGACCGAAGCCTGCCGCGGGGCGGAATGCGGATCGAAGGCGGGCTGTGACATGATCGTTAGTCTCGAAACGAATTTACTAACAAGATTAGTCCATTTTCGTATTTTTGCAAGGGTCGTCCCCCGACGTACCCGCATTCCTCCCGAGGGATCGATATTTTTTGTCCATTCTGGACTGCGATTTTATTTTCTGCGTTAATGTCCGTGCGGACAGCGTACCGGGATGCGGTGCGTCGCCGCAGCAACCGTGTCGCCCAGAACCGGATAGACCACGCCAAGGAACCACCATGAAGAGACTGATTGCCGCCGTTTCGATCGCCCTGCTCGCGGTATCGGCAGGCCCCGCCGTCGCGAAGGACTGGACCACGCTGCGCTTCGGCACCGACGCCAGCTACGCGCCGTTCGAATCGAAGGCGCCCGACGGCAAGCTCGTCGGCTTCGACATCGACCTCGGCAACGAGATCTGCGCACGGCTGAAGGCGAAATGCGTGTGGCTCGAGAACGATTTCGACGGAATGATCCCGGCGCTGAAGGCGAAGAAGTTCGACGCGGTGCTGTCGTCGATGTCGATCACGCCGCAGCGTGCGGAACAGATCGGCTTCACGACGAAGATCTACAACCAGCCGACGCGGCTCGTCGTGAAGAAGGGCTCGCCGCTGCTGCCGACGGCCGAATCGCTGAAGGGCAAGTCGATCGGCGTCGAACAGGGCACGACGCAGGAAGCGTATGCGAAGGCGTACTGGGCGAAGCAGGGTGCGAACGTCGTGTCGTACCAGAACCAGGACGGCGTATACGCGGACCTGACGTCGGGCCGCCTCGACGCCGCGCTGCAGGACGAGGTGCAGGCCGCGATCGGGTTCCTGAAGTCGCCGCGCGGCGCGGGCTACCAGTTCGTCGGGCCCGAACTCGTCGACGAGAAGGTGCTCGGCATCGGCGCCGGTATCGGGCTGCGCAAGGAAGACGCCGACCTGAAGGCGAAGATCGATCGCGCGATCCTCGACATGGTCAAGGACGGCACCTACAAGCGGCTCGCGTCGAAGTACTTCGACTTCGACATCTACGGCGGCTGAAGCGGCGCCGCGCGCGCACGGGTGCGATGCCCGTCGCGCGCGGCCCGACCGCCCCTCCCCTGCTCGCCGGACGGCGACGCCTCCCTGACGTCTGCCGTCGCACCGGTTTCATCGTCCGTATCGCGCAACCGGATGCCGCACGTCATTCCCATGGCAAACGGATCGCCTGCGCTGGCGACCGCAGGCGCTCGACGTCGTCAATAAGCGAAGACCGGGCGCCGGGGTATCGGCGCCCGCGTGCACATCCCCATGCGGACCGGATTGGCGAGCGGGAAAGCACCGGCCCGGCGCGGATGACCGGGTATCAGCCGGATCCGCCTCGCACCGGGCGCGGAGAGGTGGCCTGTCGACGCGTGCCGGCCGGCAGCAAGGTGCGCGGTCGACCGGCGATGGGTCGAATCACCGCGATCGCGGCCTGCCGGCCGCGGCGTGTTGAGATCGTTCATTTTTCTACCCCGTATTCGAGTCGTTGCTTGTGCCGGCAACCGGACACCGCCGGTGCTCCGACGATCCGACGACGACGGCCCATGCCGCCCGGAACGGGGCCATGCTGCCCGTCCGGCCGTCATCCCCGCGGACTGCGTCCTAGCCGGTTCTCGAATGGTTCGCTGCCGAACCGGCCGGACGTCGCGTCGTCGACTCTCGCACCCCAACCTGTGCAAGGAGCGCGCCAGCTTCGTTCGGGGCCGGCGGCACAAGCCTTTCATCGGACCAGTGCGCGGCCCGGTCGGGCGGGACATGCCGGACGTTGCGAAACTGAAACATGCCGGGCGCGAGCGGCCTCGGTCGCGTGGCGGCAACGCCTTGCCGGACAAGGCGCACGGACGAGCCGGAAAATTTTCCCGGCGCGGGCCGCGCGTCGCCGCCCGCGTTTGCCGGGGCTTTTTGCACAGCCGCCGGCAGGAAACGTTTCACGCCCTTTACATGCCGCCGGACGCCCGCGCACGGACCGGCCGCGGACGCTTCCGGGCCGCCTTCAGCCGACTCGCTGGTGGTCGGCGTCGTCGGGCGGCGAGCCGTCCTTCCCGCCGTTGTCGCCGGAGTTGTCGTGGTCGTTGAGTCCGTGCTCGATCATCATCCGGTACAGCGTCACGCGCGAGATGCCGAGTTCGGCGGCGGCCTTGTTGATCCGGTGATCGTTGCGCAGCAGCGCGTTCTCGATCGCGACGCGCTCGGCGAGCGAACGCGCCTGCTCGAGGGTCACGGGCTCCGTTTCACCCGGAACCTCGAGCCCGAGATCGTGCGGTGTCAGCAGCCGGCTCTCGGCCATCACGATCGCGCGGCGCACCCGGTTGATCAGCTCGCGCACGTTGCCGGGCCACTCGTAGCGGCGCATCGCGTCGAGCGCGGCCGACGTGAAGCCGCTGATCTTGCGGCCGCTGTCGCCCTTGAATTTCTGCAGCACGTAATGCGCGAGGATGTCGATGTCCTTGCCCCGCGCGCGCAGCGGCGGCTCGTGAATGCGCAGCACGCAGAGCCGGTGATAGAGGTCCGCGCGGAAGCGGCCGGCTTCGACCGCGCCGTCGAGGTCCACGTGCGTCGCCGAGATGATCCGCACGTCGACCGGAATCGATTCCTGTCCGCCGAGCCGCTCGATCTTCCCTTCCTGCAGGAAACGCAGCAGGCTCGCCTGGCTTTCGACCGGCATGTCGCCGATTTCGTCGAGAAACAGCGTGCCGCCATTCGCCGATTCGATCCGGCCCGCGCGCCGCTGGTTCGCGCCGGTGAACGCGCCGCGCTCGTAGCCGAACAGTTCCGACTGCAGCAGGTGATGCGGGATCGCGCCGCAGTTGATCGCGACGAACGGCCCCTTGCCGCGTGCCGAGCGCTCGTGGATCGCGAGCGCCGTCAGCTCCTTGCCGGTGCCCGACTCCCCGGAGATGAACACGCTCGCGTCGGTTTTCGCGACCTTGCGGATCGTGCTGAACAGCTGCTGCATCGCTTCGCAGTTGCCGATCATCCCGTGCTCGCCGATCGATGCCGCGTATGCCGCGCCGTCGACGCGATCGAGCGCGGCCATCCCGCGCGCGTGGCCGAGCACGTGCGAAATCCATTCGTACGGCAGCGGCAGCGTCACGTAATCGAAACAATAGCTGCGGATCAGTTCGCGCACGGCAGCGCCGATCGTGATGCCGGCCTGCGCGACGGAAATCCAGCCGATCGCCGGCTGGCTCAGGCACGCCTTCAGCGCGGGATAGTCGCGCGACGTGAAGCCCGAGAAATCGATGAGCCCGGCGGCGACGTTCACGCCGGACGTCATGTTCTGCGCGGCGCCGGCCGTCTTCGCGACCGAGATATCCCAGCCGAGCCCGCGCAGTTGCGCCAGCAACGGCTCGTCCGGCGAACGCATGATCACGAACAGCTTGCGTCCGGCCTCGGGAGCGGTGACGGATACGAGCGGCGTCTCGGACGCCGCCGTCCCGCTTGCGTCGGGTGACCTTGCAACCATCGTTGTTCCCCGCTTGGCGTTGGTATCGTGCGCTGGCTCGCCGCCGCGTCCGACGGACGTCGATCGAACCGACATATTGGCCGCATTTTCGTCCGAATAAAATCCCCCCGGGGAATAATCGCGTGCCGGGCGAACCCTTTCATGAACGGTATATCGACGCCGCCGACGCGCGGCTAGATGGGTGTTATCCCGGTGGCGCGGCGGGCGCGAAGCGAGGCCGGACCAATCGCGAACACCCGACGCCGCGCCGGTGCTGGCGCGCGGGGACGGCACGCGAGGCCGGGCACACGGGATCGGACCGGCGGCACGGGCCGGCACGCCCGGTCCGCCGCACCGGCCCGGTACCCGCAACCGTTTCCGCTTGATGCCGGTCAATCGTCGGATAAAACGGGGACGATGCAGGAATGCAACACGCGCCGGGCAGCGCGGCGACCGGGTCAGCGTCCCGATGCGAGCGGCGCGAGCGCGTTGGCGCGACCACGGCCGGCCGACGCGCCGTCGTGTTCACCGTACGCGGCGACGATCGCGTCGACCCGCGCGAGGTGATGGCGGTTGTCGCGGTCCCACGGGTGGAAGCCGGGCCGGAAAAAGCTCAGCCACTCGCCCGCGATCCGCGGAAACAGCCCACGACGCGGCCCGTACAGGAACGCGAGCATGCGCAGCATGCCGCGCACGCGATGCTCGATGTCGCGATCGCGCGACAACAGCGTCGCGTGCAGCAGGAACACCGTCGGCCAGAACGTCAGCGTCGTCAGCAGATAGACGCCGATGCGGATCAGATAACGGCGCAGGCCCGGCTTCATCGCGACGTTCCAGACGTCGAACGACACGGCCTTGTGCTCGGTTTCCTCGAGCGCGTGCCACACCCACATCTGACGGTAGCCGTCGACCGAGCCTTCGAGGCGCGTCGGATCGCGCAGCAGCCAGTCGGCGAGCATGGCCGTGTAGTGCTCGGCGGCGACCGTATGCGCGAGCTGCACCGAATGCGGCAGCTTGCGCTTCATGTAACCGAGCACGGTCCAGATGCGCTTGTCGAGCTTGCGCGCGGGCAGGCGGTTCGCCTGCATCAGCTCGTTGTATTCGACGTGCTCGCGCGTATGCATCGCCTCCTGCCCGATGAAGCCGAGCACCTGCCGCTTCAGCACCGGATCGTCGATCCGGTCGCGATAGTGGCGCACGGAATCCATGAAGAATCGTTCGCCGGCCGGAAACAGCAGCGAAAGCGCGTTGAAGAAGTGCGTCACGTGCGGGCCGAGCCCGTGCCAGTCCTTCGCGCGTTCGACCGGCAGGTCGAAGCGCAGGTCGCGGCGCACCGGCATCACCTCGGCCGCGGTGGCGGAAGCGGCTGACTTCATGTTCGTCGTTCTCCTTGTTTCCGGGCGGCTCGGCCGGCCGTTGCGAGCATTGCGGCTGTGCCGGCGTGGGCCCGGGCAGCGCATCGCGCAACGCCCAAATCTTGACATCGATAGCTGTAAAGATAGGCGCCGGCCGACGCCGCGCGCAAGCCGCGCGGTAGATGCGCGCTTCCAAACAGGGCACAGTCGGCAACGTGACAAAAGCGACGTTCGGGCGGCGTTCGGGCGGGTCGCGATTCGAACGCGCGCAACCGCGCATAACCGGCAGGCGGGCGACGCACGCGCGAATCGCAATCGGCACGCAAGTCCCGCGCGACGGGCGTTTTGCGGAGTGGCGCGGCGGCGTTCGATGCGACGCCGAGCGGCCGGATAGCGCCGATTCATACGCGTGCGGCGTTCGCGCGGTGCAACTCCTTCGAGCCGGTCCGGGAACAATTCAAACATGCGTTCCATTCGTGTGTAGCGCGAGATGCGCGAGCGCCGCCGCGACCGGCGCGCGACAGGCACGCGGCCGTGCCCTCGCCGCCTGCGGCGGCCCCCTGCGCGCTCGCCTACAATAGCGGTTTTACCCAACCCCTTTCAGGAGAAGTCATGTCTGTCACCACGACCGCATCGGGCCTCAAAATCGAAGAGCTGACCGAAGGCACCGGCGCGGAAGCGCAAGCCGGCCAGACCGTCAGCGTCCACTACACGGGCTGGCTGACCGACGGTCAGAAATTCGACTCGAGCAAGGACCGCAACGACCCGTTCGCGTTCGTGCTCGGCGGCGGCATGGTCATCAAGGGCTGGGACGAAGGCGTGCAGGGCATGAAGGTCGGCGGCGTGCGTCGCCTGACGATCCCGCCGCAACTCGGCTACGGCCCGCGCGGTGCAGGCGGCGTGATCCCGCCGAACGCGACGCTCGTGTTCGAAGTCGAACTGCTCGCCGTCTGACGACGCCGGCCGACGTCCTTCCGATGGAACGCATCCCGTCTCCCGCCATCGCGCTGCGCCGTTACGACACGTGCGAAGCGTCCGACGTGCACGACTTTCACCAGGTCGTGCTCGGCGTCGACGGCGCGATGGTGATGGCGGTGGACGGCGTCGGCCAGCGCATCGACCGGCACGCGGCCTGGCTGATTCCGGCCGGCTCGCGCCACGATTACGCGGGCCTCGGCGACAATCGCCAGCTCGTGCTCGACCTGCCCGCCGCGTCGCTCGCGGTGCCGCAGCGGCTGTTCGACAGCGCGCGTGCCGTGTCGATCGACCCGGCGCTGAAGTCGCTCGTCGCGCAGGTCGCGACAGCGGCCGCGCAGCTCGACGGCCCGGCCGGCGACATGCGGCACGCGCATCGCTTCCAGTGGCAGGCCGCCGCGCGTCTGTGCGACGCGCTACTCGGCGACGCCAGCCTCGCCGCGCCCGCGTCGGGCCTGGATTTCGCGCGCATCGACCGCTGGCTGCGCGCGCGGCTCGCGGAGCCGCTGCGCATCGCCGATCTCGCCGCGCACTGCGGCTACGGGATGCGCCGGTTTCACCAACTGTTCGTCGACGCGTTCGGCGAAACCCCGCATCGCTACCTGCAGCGGCTGCGGCTCGACGCCGCCGTCGTGCTGCTCGCCGACGGCCGCCATCCGCTCGTCGACATCGCCGGCCTGGTCGGCTTCGCCGACCAGAGCACCTTCACGCACGCGTTCACGAAACGCTTCGGCGTCGCGCCGGGGCGCTGGCGCGGCGAGCGGCACTGAGCGGCCAGACGCCACCCGTTTTCCTGCAATAGCGAACGCGATTGCGCCGATCGCGCCCATGCGTCATGGCCGGATGGTCTTAGACAGGCGTTGTCATCGCGCGCGACATCGTGGCGCGCATGAAAGCGGTGCGCATCGGGCGGGGTCTGCAGCCGCTTGAACGGGACTCTCGGCCGCCACCGGGCGCGCGACCGATGCGGCGACGCCGCGCAACGGTAAAGACGCGGTCCTTGCGTCGCACGGCGTCCTGGGCACGGCGTCTGGGGTCATCACGTCCGGGATCATCACGCCCGTATCACCCCCGCTCGTCGCCCACCTTCCGCACGACCGTATCCGCCGCCTTCAGCGGCCGACCATCGTCGTGCCGCAGTGCGAGCCTGCGGATCGCACGACCCGTCTTGCGCTCGACCAGGACCGAATGCGGCTCGCCGCGCTCGAACAGGTTCGCCTCGCCCCACTGCCGCAGCATCACGATCACCGGAAACAGCCCCTCGCCCTTCTTCGTCAACGCGTACTCCTGATACGCGCTGCCGTCCGACGCGGGCACGACGTCGAATACGCCCGCGTCCACCAGCATCCTGAGCCGGTCCGACAGGATGTTGCTCGCGACGCCGAGGCTCGCGCGGAAATCGCCGAACCGGCGTACGCCGTCGAACGCGTCACGCACGATCAGCAACGCCCAGCGATCGCCGACGATATCGGTCGCCCGTGCCACCGGGCACGGCGAATCCGCAAGACTTTTCTGCCTGGCCATGTTGTTCTCCGCTGTCGCGCCGGTCGCCTTCGCACGCGCCCGGCACGTCGGTGCGCGGACCCGCTGCCCGCCGCCCCACAAGTTGCATTTTAAAACTACTTTTCCTACACTCACACTGATTTCAAATTGCAACTACTTAAGCGAGTGCGAGGCAGCCCATGGAATCGTCTTGTCGTTCGGGAACCGTCGCGTCCAGCGCGACATCGCGTGCCGCGCGCCCGGCCGATCGCGCGCGCGTATCCACGGCGCTCGTCGCGCTGCTGGCCGTCTGCTGCGCGGCAAGCGTCGCAAACGTGTACTACGCGCAGCCGCTGCTCGATTCGATCGCCCGCGATTTCGGCGTATCGCAGGCGGCAGTCGGCGGCGTCATCACCACGACGCAGCTCGGCTGCGCGCTCGCGTTGCTGTTCGTCGTGCCGCTCGGCGACCTGCTGAACCGCAAACGCCTGCTCGCCGTCCAGCTTCTGCTGCTGACGGCGGCCTGCATCGGCGTGGCCACCGCGTCGACGCGCGTCGCGTTGCTGGCGGGCATGGTCGCGGTCGGGCTGCTCGGCACCGCGATGACGCAAGGGCTGATCGCCTGCTCGGCCGCGCTGGCGGGGGCCGGCGAGCGCGGCCGCGTGGTCGGCGCGGCACAGGGTGGCGTCGTGATCGGCCTGCTGGCCGCACGTTCGCTGGCGGGTGTCGTCACGGATATCGCCGGCTGGCGTGCGGTCTACCTGGTGTCGGGCGCACTTGCGATCGCGATGCTGATCGCGCTGGCGCGGCTGTTGCCCGATGCGGACGCGCCGCGCGAGCGCATCGGCTACGCAGCGCTGCTCGGTTCGATGGTCACGCTGCTGCGCAACGAGCGCGTGCTGCGTGTGCGCGGGGCGATCGCGCTGCTGATGTTCGCGGCATTCAGCATCTTCTGGAGCGCGCTCGTGCTGCCGCTGAGCGCGCCGCCGCACGCGATGTCGCATACGCAGATCGGCGCATTCGGGCTCGTCGGCGCACTGGGTGCGGCGGCCGCCGCGCGCGCGGGCCGGCTCGCGGATCGCGGGCTCGGCGAAGCGACGACCGGCGCCGCGCTCGCACTGCTCGCATGCTCGTGGCTGCCGCTCGCGTTCACCGGTACGTCGATCGCGCTGCTGGTCGTCGGTATCGTGCTGCTCGACGTCGGCGGGCAGGCCGTCCATGTCGTGAACCAGAGCATGATCCTCGGCGCGCGGCCCGATGCGCATGCGCGCCTCGTCGGCTGCTACATGCTGTTCTATTCGATCGGTAGCGGACTCGGCGCGATCGCGTCGACGATGACGTATGCGCACGCGGGATGGATCGGTGTCTGCGGGCTCGGCGCGGCGGTCAGCGCGGCCGCGTTCGGCGTATGGGCCGTGACGCTCGGGCGTGCCTGAACGACGCGTGTCGAGCCCGGCGCGCGAGCCACAGCATGCCCGGCTTCGAACGACAAAAACCGGCTCGCCCGGATCGGGCGGCCGGCCTGCGAACCGGACGTGTATGCCGGCTCGACCGTCGCGACGACGCGTCGCGTTCGCTTACCCCGCCGCCTGGATCGCCTCTTCGTACACGCCGGCGACGCGTCGCGCGATCACCGCGTTGTCGAAATGGTCGCGCGCGTAGCGCTTGCACGCCGCTTCGTCCGGCAACGCGATCGCGCCCGACAGCGCGCCGCCGAGCCCCTCCGCGATCGCGTCCGCGCCCGTCGACGGCAGCACGAGGTCGTTGGACAGCCCGGCGACCGCCTCCGGCAGCCCGCCGACCGGCGTGACCAGCACCGGCGTGCCGGACGCGAGCGATTCGACGGTGATCAGCCCGAAGCCTTCGAGCGCGACGGTCGGCACGACGCTGACCGTCGCCGCGCGGTACAGCGCCGCGAGATGGTTGTCGGGCACGAAACCGAGCAGCTTCACGTTGTCCTGCAGCCCGGCTTCGTCGATGCGCTGCTGCAGTTCCTCGCCGATCTTGCCCTTGCCGGCGATCAGCAGCAGCACGTCCGGGTGACGTTGCTTGACGAGGCCGATCGCGTCGATCAGGTCTTCCAGCCCCATGCGCCGCACGAGCCGGCGCACGGCCAGCACGATCGGCCGGTCCTGCGGCAGTTGCAGCTTGTGCCGCGCCTCGGCCGGCGTGAGCGGCGTGTCGAACTGCGCGGTATCGACGCAGCCGGGAATCACGCGCACGCGCGACGGATCGATCCCGTAGCGGTTCGTCAGGATCTGGCCGAATGCCTGCGACAGCACGATCAGGCGCGACGAGCGCGTATAGACGGCCTGTTCGAGATAGCGCTTCGCGCGCTGCCCGAGCGATGCGGCGCCCTCGACCTGGCTTTCGTCGGCCCACGGCCCCTGGAAGTGCGACACCTGCGGAATCCCGCGCGTCACGTCGAGCCCCGGGAACGTGTACAGCGCGAAGTGCGACGAAATCACGTCCGGCCGCTCGCTGCGGATCTCGTCGCGCAGCGCGCGGCGCGCGGCGAGCATGCGGCGCGCGAGCGGCTGCGACGCAGGTCCGAAGCCCTGGATCGCACCGCCCGTGTCGTCGGCGACCTTCGGCGAGCCGGCGACGAGCCCGCGCACCGCGACGCCCGCGCCCGGCAGCGCGCCGACGAGCGAGTAGTACATCCGGTCGAGGCCGCCCGCGCGTTCGGGGAACCAGTGCATGCCGATTTGCAACGATTTGATCGGCCGGGAAGATTGAGACGTCACGGTTGCTCCTGCGTGATTGCATGCTCGACCCGCTCGAAGGCGGACGGCTGCGTGGGTTGGCCGATGCGCCGGTAAAGCGCGACGTACTGGGCGCCCATGTGGGCCCAGCCGAAACGGGTCATCAGTTCGCGGGCCGCGTCGCCCATCGCGCGACAGGTGTCGCGCGACGCCGCGAGCGCGCCGATCGCCTGCGCGAGCGCGACCGGATCGTCCGGGTCTTCCAGCACGATCCCGCAATCGCGCGTGATGATCTCCGCGCCGCCGGCGGTGCGCGCGGTGACGACCGGCAGCCCGGCCGCCATCGCTTCCAGCAGCGACAGGCTCATCGCTTCGTAGCGCGACGGAAACACATACGCGTCGACCGAGCGCATCAGCGTCGGCATGTTCTTCACGAGCCCGAGGAAATGCACGCGCGACGCGATGCCGAGCGCGCGCGCCTCGTCCGGATACGGGCTGCCGGGCAGATAGCCGGCCACCGCGAGATGGACGTTCGCCGGCAGCTTCGTCAGCGCCTTCAGCACGGTGCCGAGGTTCTTGCGCGGCGTGCGCAGGTCGCCGACGAACAGCAGCAGGAACGCGTCGCCCGGCAGCTTGAACGCCGCGCGATCGGCCTGCGCGCCCGCGAACGCGCTGCCGTCGACGCCGTTGTAGATCACGCTGATCTTGCGGCTGTCGATGCCGAGCCCGGCGATCTCGTCGGCCACCTTCTGCGACACGGCCGTGATCGCGCGCGAACGCTTGTACGCCCAGCGCTCGAGCGCCGTATTCACGCGTGTATAGACGTACTGGTACGCCGACCACAGCCCCTTCGTCGGGCCGAACGGATAGTACGGACTCTTGAACCAGCCGCCGTGCACGAAGTGCGCGGTGTTCACGTCGGCCTTGATCCACGAGATGAAGCCGTTCACGTGCAGCACGTCGTATTCGCCGCGATGCGCGCGCAGCCAGGCCGCGCTCTTGAGCGCGAACACCTGCTGCTTGACGAGATTCGACGGCCAGAAGCCGCCGACCTTGACCGGCACCCAGCGCACGCGCGGGTCGGCCAGCAGCTCGGGCGCGACGTGCGACGCGACCAGCGTGACCTCGTAGTGTTCTGCCAGCGCCGCGCGCGCGATTTCGTAATTGACGCGGCCCTGCCCGTCGTTATGTCGCACGACGTGCGTGACGATCGCGATTCTCAATGGTCGCCTCCCCGTGAACGCGCGGCGGCCAGCAGGCGCTGTGCCTTTTGCCAGTGCGCCGCGGATAGTATGGAAAAAATGGCCGTGAACAGCAGCAGGCCGCCCGTGCCGATCAGCGAGTTCGTGAACACGAGCATCGCGAACACCGACAGGCACAGGCTCAGGCATGCGCCGACGAACTTGTCCTTGCGCAGCTTGAACGCCGCGCGCAGCGTGCGGGCGAGCAGCATCACGACACCCGACAGGTACAGCAGCGTGCCGGGCCAGCCGAGCACGAACGGCACGTTCATCACGCCGCTGTCGAAGCTGCCGTACTTGCCGAGCTCGCCGCTGTCGCTCGACAGCTTGGTGGACGCGCCGGTCGCGCCCATCCCTTCGCCGGCGACGTCGGTGAACGCCGTTTGCGCGAAGGTTGCGTAGAACTTGTTGCGGTCGTCGTAGCTGCGGTCGTCCTTCAGGTTCGTGATCGACTGCAGGCGCGCGCCGAGCCGGTCGGCCACCGGCCCGACGGTCAGGAGCGGCACGCACAGCCCGACCAGCACGACCCCGCTGATCAGGATCCGCATCCGCACGCGGTTGCTCGACTGCACGAGCTGGATCGCCAGCGCGATCACCCAGCCGCCCCAGGTCGAGCGCACGAGACACAGCGCGAACGACACGAAGCCGGCGGCGCCCGCGAACCAGCGGACCTTCTGCGGCGCCGCGAACACGAACACCAGCGCGCCCATGATCGCGAACGCGAACGGCCCCGACGAGTTCATCGTGCTGAAGACCCGCACGCCGTACGGCACCGGCTCGCCCTGCGAACCCATGTCCGAGCCGATCATCCACAGCACGTCCCACTGCGGCATCACGAAGTACTGCACGACCCCGTACACGCCCATCACGAGCATGCCCCACATGAACGTGGACAGCAGCACGTCGCGGTACTCGGGATAGTCGCGCGCGTTGACCATGATGTGAAAGCCGATCAGCACCGGGTACACCCAGTTCGCGAGGTCGTAGGTCGCGGCCATCACGCCGCTCGACACGATCCCGACGAGGTACGCGTACGTCAGCCCGAACAGCATCAGCAGCACGGGAATCCCGCGCCGCTGGGCAAGCACGCGGTAATGCCTGAGCAGCCCCAAGCCGGCGATCATCGTCACCGCGAGCGGCGCGACCTGGATCAGGCTCGTCGGCGTGAACGCGCCCTTCGACCAGTCGGCGAGACGCCGCACTTCGGGGCTCAGGAACCACACCCACCACATGAAGCCGACGTAGCGCGCCGGGCTCTTGAAATACAGCCAGATGCCGACCGCGATCGCCAGCACCGGAAACGCGAGCGTCAGCACCTTGCCCTGGTGAATGGCGATCAGCGCAGCGGTCAACGTCCACAGCCCGGCCTGCCCGACCCAGTGCTTCGGTTCGGGTAACCGGCTGCGGCTGCGCGACGGCGCGCGTTCGGCGGCAATCGTACTCATCGATCCGCCCTCACCGCGACGACGGGCGCGAATCCGCGAGCGGCATCGCGAGACCGGCGGCCGCCGGCGTGCGACGCCGGCGCAGCAGGTCGCGCGTGATCCGCACGTGCTGCTCGGCGAACGCCTGCGTGGTCAGGTCGCGCTCGCGCAGGCACGCGGCCGCGGCACGCGCGCATTCGAGCGCGGCGGCCGGATCGGCCACGAAGCGATCGGCGGCCTGGCGCATCGCCGCTGCGTCGAACGCCGGCACGTAGGCGGCCGTGTCGTGCGGGAAGTAGTCGCTGAGGCCGCCGACGTCGGACACGATCATCGGCTTGCCGACCGCCGCCGCCTCGAGCATCACGGTGATGCCCGACGCATGGAAGTT
Source organism: Burkholderia sp. BCC1988 (assembly GCF_905339895.1). Classification (NCBI taxonomy): domain Bacteria; kingdom Pseudomonadati; phylum Pseudomonadota; class Betaproteobacteria; order Burkholderiales; family Burkholderiaceae; genus Burkholderia; species Burkholderia sp. BCC1988. The sequence goes on along the minus strand of NZ_CAJPHA010000010.1, from coordinate 43,063 downwards.
CGGCCGCAGCGGCACGACGATCACGTCGGCCCATGCGTACAGCTCGTGCTGCTTCGCGAGGCCCGATGCCGAGCCGATCTTCACGTTCGGCGCATGCCACTCGCGCGGTACGCGGCGGCGCGTCGCGAGCCGCACGTCGTAGCGCTCGTCGCCGCCGAACGCGGCGAGGAACGTGCGCCAGTCGCGGTCGCGGTCGTTGCCGATCGCGGCAATCCGCAGCGGCCGGTTCGGCTTCCATTGCTGCGGGTCGGCCGGCGGGAAGTCCTGCGTGTTCAGCCCGTAGTAGACGAACTCGGCCTCGCGCCCGAGATAGCGGCGGCACAGCTCGGCGTTGTCGCGGGCGAGCGTCGTCAGCGCGTCGGCGCGCGCGAGCAGCTTGCGGTACAGCCAGCGGCGCGGGCCGCCGAACGTGTTCCACTTGTCGAACAGCCACACGCTCTGCGCGAGCAGCAGCGGGCGCTTGCCCTGCGCGCCGGCGAGCTTCAGGACCAGCGCGGCGGCGAGGTGCTCCTGCTCGGTGTGCGTCCAGATCACGTCCGTGCTCAGCAGCGCGGCGCGATTGCGCCACGCGTGCACGACGTCGAAGCCGAGCGCCGCCTTCAGCGCGCGGCGCGCGAGGCTCGCGACGCGGTTCTCGCGGCGGTCCTGCGAATAGGTCAGCCGGAATTCGTCGGATTCCGCGTGGTGATAGCCGTACAGGCAGCCGATGTTCTCGCCTTGCCGATAGGTACGCGGATCGGCACCGTAAAACAGGTGAACGTGAACCTTCGTCGAAGTCATGTCAGCCTCCGCCGGGCCGTCGGCTGCACCGACGGGCAAGCTTCAGGGAGCTGGAGGGGCTGCGCCCCTCCAGGCGAATCAAATGAGCGCGGGAGTCGGACCATTTCATGTCCTTCGCGGGTGGCCGTGCATCGTGCGCGCGGCCCGTTCAAGACGTCACCGGCGGCATCGCCGCACGGTGGGGGGCAAGATTCGCGCGGCGCGCCTCGCGCGCGCCGCGGCGCACCGCGCGCCAGTGGTCGCGCACGCGGTCGCGCCGCGCGGTGTGCAGCGACAGCAGCACGTGCGCGAAGCCCGGGTAGACGCGCGTGCCGACCAGCGTCCACCACCACCACGCGATCTCGCGCCGCAGCGGCGGCAGATGCTCGCGCAGGATCAGGTGCAGGTTGTACGCGCCGTTGCTGATCGCATTCAGCGACGCGGCGTCGCGCCGGTCGTCGTCGAAACGCTCGGCCGGAAAATGGTCGACCGCGATCGCCGGGTCGTAGACGAGCTTCCAGCCGTCGCGCTGCACGTGCATGCTGAAACCCATGTCGTTGTGCACCTGCGCACCGGCGCCGCGCAGCCGCGTGTCGAAGCGCAGCCGCTCGATCGCGGCGCGGCGGTAGCTCATGTTCGCGCCCTTGAGCATGTCGACTTCGCGCGCGCCGCCGACGCCCAGGTGATGGTTGCCGACGATCTTGCCGGACAGCGTGAGCTGGCCGACGAGTTCGCGCGATTCGTCGAGCACGCGACCCTTCTCGTGCACCCAGTCGCGGCCGCCCACCGCGCCGACGCGCGGGTCGGCGAGGAACACGGCCTCGATGCGCGCGAGCCAGTCGGCGTGCGGCGCCGCGTCGTCGTCGGTGATCGCGACGATGTCGCCGTGCGCCGAGTCGAGCCCCTTGTTCAGCGCGGCGACCTGCCCCGGCGCGTCGACCGGCACGATCCGCAGCGGCAGCGCGCCGCCGACCGACGGATCGGCGAGGCGCTCGTGCGTGGCATCGTCCTCCGGGCGCGCGACGACGATCACCTCGTCGGGCAGCCGCGCCTGGCGCTGCAGCGCCAGCAGGCAGCGCGCGAGGTCGGCGGGACGCCGGTAGGTCGGAACGAGCACGGAAATTTTCATCGAAGGTTCTCCAGTCGGCCGGGCCGATGCGGCTCGCGCCGGCCCGGTTTCGTGCAATGCGGTCAGGCGCTCAGGTATTCGTGGACGGCCGCATAACCGCGGCCGTAGCCGCGTGCCTTCGGCGGCACGCCGTTGAAGATCCCGCCTTCCAGATCGACGCCCGCGGTGCGCAGGCGCTTGATCGCGTCGGCGATCTCGCCTTCGGTATGCATGCCCGAGCGCAGCACCAGGAAGGTCGCGCCGGCCATGCGGCCGATGATGGTCGCGTCGGTCACCGCCAGCACCGGCGGCGAGTCGATCAGCACGACGTCGTAGCGCTTGCCGAGCCCTTCGAGGTATTGCGGCAGACGGGCCGACATCAGCAGTTCCGACGGGTTCGGCGGGCGCGTGCCGGCCGAGATGAACGACAGGCCCTGCACCGGCGTCTCGCGGATCGCGTCCTCGAGCGACGACTGGTCGCTCAGCAGCTCGGACAGGCCCGGCTGCGCGGTGAGGCCGAAGTAGCGGTCGAGCATGCCGCGCCGCATGTCGGCGTCGACCAGCAGCACACGCTTGCCGGAATGCGCGAGCAGCACCGCGAGGTTGACCGTCAGGAAGCTCTTGCCGATGCCCGGCGTCGGGCCGGTCAGCACGACCACGCGGCTCTTCGCGTCCATCATCGCGAACTGCATCGCGGTGCGCAGGCTGCGCATGCTTTCGACGCTCAGGTCCTTCGGACGCAGGCTCGCGAGGATCGGCCGCGCGCGGCCGCCGCCCTTCTCGGCCATGGCGTCGAGCTTCACCTGCTCGGCGCTTTGCGGCACCAGCCCGTACAGCGGCAGGTTGAACGTGCGCTCGACGCGGTCCGGATCCTCGATGCCCTGGAACAGGTTGCGGCGCAGGAACACGATGCCGGTGCCGAGGATCAGCCCGAGGAACACCGCCGCCGACAGGATCAGCACCTTCTTCGGCTTGACCGGATCGCCCGGGCGCAGCGCCGAATCGACGAGGTGGATGTTGCCGCCCGTGCCGGCCTTCTGCACCGACAGCTCCTGCACGCGGTTCAGCAGCAGCACGTAGATGTCCTCGGCCACCTTCGCGTCACGCTGGAGCTGGACGGCCTTCACTTCGGTGGCCGGCAGGCTGCGGAAGCGGTTGCTGAACTTGTCCTTCTCGCCCTGCAGTTCCGCGAGCTGCTGCTTCGCGGCGATCACCATCGGGTGCGAATCGGTGAAGCGCTGCGCGAGCGACGCGAGCTGCAGGCGCTGCGCGGCGATCTGCTGCTCGTACTGCACGCTGCCTTCGAGGTAGACCTTCGCCTCGTCGCTCGCGTTGATCGAGCCGGACGTGCGCTGGTACTGCGTCAGTGCGGCTTCCGCGCGCTCGAGGTCGGACTTCAGGCGCGGTTCCTCGCCCTTCAGGAAGTCGAGCATCTTGGTCGCTTCGGCCTGCTTCGCGATCACGTGCTGGTTCAGGTACGACTGCGCGAGCGCGTTCGCGATCGCGGCGGTCTGGTCCGGGTCCTTGCCTTCGAGCGAGATCTGGACGACGCCCGTCTGCTTGCCCTGCTCGGACACCTGGATGCCCGACTGGAAGCCGGTGATCGCATCGAGATCGTTGTAGCGGACCACCGTGAATTGCGTGCCCGGACGCGCGACGAGCTTCTGCACGAGCAGCGTCACGCCGCCTGCCTGCTCCGATTCGCCGACACGGCCCGACAGAAGACGGTTGCCGTTCTGGTCGACCAGCGTGTAGGTGCCGTTCGGGCCGGCCGTCAGCGTCAGCTTCTTGCCTTCGAGCGCGGGCACGACGTTGATCGTGTCGATGTCGGCGACTTCGCCGCCCCATGCGTACGAGCGCAGGCCGAACCACGCACGCGCCGGTTCGCCCGGCGTCGCGACGCGCGCGGCCAGGCTGCCGAGCACCGGCAGCGTCTTCGGCGCGACCGAGAAGTTCAGCTTGAACTGCTCGACGACCGGCGCGACGACGCCGCGGCTCTTGATGATCTCGATTTCCGCTTCGGTCGGCGCCTGCTGCGGACCGCTGTTGATCATCGCGCCCGTCTGCGTCTGGGTGAGCGCCTGCGACGTGTTGTCGTTGCCCTCGACCCGCACGTGCACGTCGGCCTGATAGACCGGCTTCGCGATGTAGCAGTACAGGCCGGCCATCGCGATGACGGTCACCGCGATGCCGAGCAGCAGCCAGATGTCGTCCATGAGCACCTGGAGCAGCTGGCCGAGGACGACGTCCTCTTCCTCGGTTTTCGCGGTCAGATCCGCGTAGGAGTGTTTCGCTTGCGTGTTCACCATTCGTTCCCGCTTGAGTGGTGCCGGGGGGCAGGCGCCGCCCCGGCGGGCTATCAGCGCGTGATTTGCCGCATGTAGAAGATCGTCTGGATCGTCGGCAGCACCTGCTGCAGCACACGGTTGAACTGCACCGAGCCGGCCGTGCTGACGTAGACGACGTCGAGCGGCTGGAGCGGGAAGCGGCTCGACAGCATCAGCGCATCCGGCTGCGTCATGTCGAGGCGGAACACTTCCGGCTTCGTCGGGTTGTCGCGCATCCCGCGCATCACGTAGATCTTGCGCGGGTTCGCATCGGTGTCGAGGATGCCGCCGCCGGCCGTCAGCGCATCGGCGATGGTCAGCTTGCCCTTGAGCATCGGCACGGTGACCGGCGTCTTGACCTCGCCCATGATGAACACGCGGCTGTCGCTGCGGTCCGGCACGTTGACGATGTCGCCCGGCTGCAGCATCACGTTCTGCTTCACTTCGCCGCGATCGAGCACGCCGTTCGCGTCGAGCGTGTAGAGCTTGCCGTCGCGCGTCAGGCGCACGCGCTGCAGGTCGGCCTCGTTGGTCGAGCCGCCCGAGCGCGAGATCGCGTCGACGAGCGTCAGCGGCACGTCGCTCACCGCGAGCGGGCCCGGCTGCTTCACCTCGCCCGTCACCTGCACCTTCTGGCTGCGGAACGACAGCACGCGCACGTCGAGCTGCGGATTCTTCACGTAGCGCGCGAGGGTCGATGCCATCTGCTCGCGGATCTGCGCGACCGTCTTGCCCGCCACGCGGATGCGGCCGACGAACGGGAAGAAGATCGTGCCGTCGGCGGCGACCGTCTGGCCGTATGGATCGGCCTGGCCCGGCAGCGCGGTCGTATACGGCTGCTGCAGCGCGCCCGCGACCGACTGCGTCGTGTTGCCGCCGCTCGAGAACGACTGGCCCTGCGGCGTCGTCAGCTCGGGGTGATCCCACACCGTGACGCCGAGGATGTCCTGCGGACCGACGCGGTACACGTACTCCGACGGATCGGTGTATCGGCCCGGCGGCAGCGGATGCTCGACCTGCTGCTTCTGCAGCTGATCCATCACCAGCTTCGCGTCGATGTAATGAACCGGATAGGTTTCGGCCTGGCCTTGCCGGCCTTCGTCCTTCAGGTTCGACGAGTCGAGATAGTTGCCGGGCGCGCTCGCGCAGGCCGACAGGAATGTCGTCATCGCGACGGCGAGCGCCAGCGGGCGCATGGGACGTTTCAGCATAGTTTTTGCAGCCATCCTTGAACCAGACGTTCGATCAATGAGTAGCTCTCGCGATAGTCGGCCTCGGGGCCGCCATGCGGATCCGCGATCTCGGCGTCCTCCCACTTGCCCAGCAGGTGGACCTTGCCGCGCGCGAACGGATCGACCGCCTCGACGGCCTTGATCTGTTCGCGCTCGCTGACGAGAATCAGGTCGGCGTCGCGCACGATCCGGCGCGACAGCCGCCGCGAACGGTGCGTCGTCGCATCGACGCCGCGCTCGGCGAGAAGTTGGCGCATCACCGGATCGATGCCGTCGCCGTCGTTGGCACGCACGCCGGCGGAGTGGAACGTCACGCGCGGGCCGCCACGCGACGCCGCGTGCGACTTGAACAGCAGTTCCGCCGCCGGGCTGCGGCAGACGTTCGCGTGACAGACGATCAGGATGTTGCGGAACATGGCGTCTCGATTCGGTAACGGGTAACGACGGGTAACGGCAACGCGCCGGTTACGCGTTCGCGCGCGCGGCGCCCGGCACGCGCGCGGCGACGGCCTGGCGCGAGCCGGGGCGGCCGATCGGGTGGTATTCGATGCCCTGCTCGCTCATCGTCTCCGGCTCGTACAGGTTGCGGCCGTCGAAGATGACCGGCGACTTCCACAGGCGGCCGAGCGCGACGAAATCCGGGCTCTTGAATGCCTTCCATTCGGTGACGATCACGAGCGCATCGGCGTCGCGCGCGGCCTGCGCCTCGTCGTCGACGAAGCTGAGGCGCTCGAGCCAGCTCGGGTGATCCGCGAGATCGAGCGCGAGCACGCGGCGCGCTTCCTGCTGCGCGACCGGGTCGTACGCCGCGATGCGCGCGCCGCGCGACAGCAGCTCGGCGATCAGCTCGCGGCTCGGCGCTTCGCGCATGTCGTCGGTGTTCGGCTTGAACGCGAGACCCCAGATCGCGAACGTGCGACCGGTCAGGTCCTCGCCGAAGCGAGCGACGATCTTGTCGGCCAGCACGCGCTTTTGCGTCGCGTTCACCGACGACACGGCCTTCAGGATCTGCAGCGCCTGACCGTGCTCGTCGGCGGTGCGGATCAGTGCCTCGACGTCCTTCGGGAAGCACGAGCCGCCATAGCCGCAGCCCGCATACAGGAAGTGATAGCCGATGCGCGGATCGGAGCCGATTCCGCGGCGCACGGCCTCGATGTCGGCACCGAAGCGGTCGGCCAGGTTCGCGAGCTCGTTCATGAACGAGATGCGCGTCGCGAGCATCGCGTTGGCCGCGTATTTCGTGAATTCGGCCGAACGCACGTCCATGTACAGCGTGCGCTCGTGATTGCGGTTGAACGGCGCGTAGAGCTTCTTCATCAGCTCGCGCGCACGCTCGCCCGGCACGTCGTCGTCGCAGCCGATCACGATGCGGTCCGGCCGCGTGAAATCGTCGACCGCCGCGCCTTCCTTCAGGAATTCCGGATTCGACGCGACCGAGAACATCGGCGCGTCGCCGCCGCGCTTCGCGAGTTCCTCGGCGACCGCCGCACGCACGCGCTCGGCCGTGCCGACCGGCACCGTCGACTTGTCGACGATCACCTTGAAGCCTTTCATATAGCGGCCGATGTTGCGCGCCGCCGCGAGCACGTACTGCAGGTCGGCCGAGCCGTCCTCGTCGGGCGGCGTGCCGACCGCGATGAACTGCACGTCGCCGTGCGCGACCGCGGCCTCGATGTCGGTCGAGAAGCGCAGGCGGCCGGCCGCGCGATTGCGCGCGATGACTTCCTTGAGGCCCGGCTCGTGGATCGGCACGCCGCCGTTGTTCAGGATGTCGATCTTCGCCTGATCGACGTCGAGGCAGAACACGTCGTGCCCGATGTCGGCGAGACAGGCGCCGGTGACAAGACCTACGTAACCGCTGCCGATGATAGTCAGATTCATGATGTGTCGGACCTCGTGACCAATGATTCGAAATTCGTGAAACCGGGGTGTCCGCGCGCGTTGCGCGTCAGTAAGCGTTGCTGCCGGTGAAGCCTTTCCAGAGCGTCAGCACGACGATCTTGATGTCGAGCCAGAACGACCAGTTCTGCATGTAGTACAGATCGAGCTTCACGCGTCCCATCATCTTCTCGATCTGGTCGGTCTCGCCGCGAAAGCCGTTGATCTGCGCCCAGCCGGTGATGCCCGGCTTGATCCGGTAGCGGAACATGTAGCCCTTCACCAGATCCTTGTAGATGTCGTCGTGCGCGAGCGCATGGGGCCGCGGGCCGACGACCGACATCTCGCCCTTCAGCACGTTGATGAACTGCGGCAGTTCGTCGAGGCTCGTGCGGCGCAGGAACCGCCCGACCGGCGTCACGCGCGTGTCGTTCTTGGTCGCCTGCGTGACCTGTCCCGCGACTTCGTGATGCACTTTCATCGAGCGGAACTTGTAGATCTCGAACTCGTGCCCGTCGATGCCCTTGCGCTTCTGGCGGAAGAACACCGGCCCGCGCGACGTGAACTTGATCAGGCACGCGATCAGCACCATCACCGGCGCGAGCGCCGTGAGCGCCGCCAGCGCGAACAGCCGGTCGAACACGAACTTCGGCAGGATCCGCACGTCGGTGATCGGCGACGCCGCGAGATTGATAGCCGGCACGCCGAGCACCTCGACCACTTCCTGGTTGAAGAACGACAGCGTGCGCACGTCCGGGATGAAACGGATATTCACGAAGTCGTGGCGGAACACCGTCACGATCTGGTGAATCCGGCGCTCCTCCGTGATCGGCAGCGTGAGCCACAGCTCGCTGATCGCGCGGCTGCGCACCAGCCACACCAGCGATTCGAACTGCCGCTCGATGCGCACGTCGTCGAGCGCGACTTCGCCCGGCGCTTCGCTTTCGTCGTATACGCACACCGGGTTGAAGCCCGCTTCCGGCCGCGCCCGCATCTGCGCGATCAGCCGCCGCGCCGCCGGCGTGCCGCCGACGATCGCGACCGCCTTCAGGTTGTAGCCGCCGCGGCGCAGTTGTCGCAGCACGACGTGCACGCAGGTCTTCGAGCCGGCGAGCAGCGCCATCGTCACGACCGCCCAGTAACCCAGCCACAGCCGCGACAGGTCGCCCGACTGGTGAAAGCTGAAGCTCATCAGGATGCCCGCGAGCTCGACCACCAGCCACGCGAACGCCACGCGCCCCACCAGCCCGACGAGACGCTTGCCGCGCCACGACTGGTAGATGCCGATGGCCGGAAAGAACACGACCACCAGCAGGCAGTCGAACAGCACCGTCGTGCGCTGCAGGTCGTTGAGCCAGATGCTGCCGCCGTGCAGCGCGGCGGCGATCAACGCCCCCAACACGACCATCGCGATATCGATGACTCTCGCCAGCACGCTCAACATGTCCGCTTCCTCTTTGAACAGGCGTTTGCCGAACAGCTCCTCGTGCAGCCCGTGCCGCACCTTCGATTCAAACGTTGCATGACGCTATTGAAGCGGTAAGAAAATCCCTTCTCAAGCGCACAAGTATTTCGAAAAATAATCGGAAATTCTTGCCGCGACATTCTCGAATTAATTCGGCACGTTTTCCCGAATCGATCGGTAATCGGGATTTTTTCGGAAACTTTACTGTTCCCGGCATCCCTTTACGGGAAAGGACTCCAGCGCGATCGCCCGAATTATTTTTTATTTTTTTATTTGCATCGGATGCTATCGCGGAAAATTTTCCCGGATCCGTGCGCGACGAATATCTTGCAAAAGGTCCGGTTTTATTGTCGATTTACTTCATGCTACAAACAGGCACTGACTTCAATCGAGGAGAGTGTCATCATGAATGCTCCGGCCGTGGCAGCCGATACGCGCCCTTCTTCTTCCGCCGCCAGCGACGCCAGCCTGCGCGTCGCGGTGCAGCCGGTGATCCTTGCCGGCGGTTCGGGCACGCGTCTGTGGCCGATGTCGCGCGAACACTATCCGAAGCAGCTGATCGGCCTGCTCGGCGATCATTCGCTGCTGCAATCCACCGCGCTGCGGCTCGACGGCCTCGCGACCGGTCATCCGCTGAACGACGAGGTGCTGATCGTGTGCGGCGAGGATCACCGCTTCACGACCGCCGAGCAACTGCGCCTGACCGGCAAGCGTGCGTCGATCATGCTCGAGCCGCTCGGCCGCGACACCGCGCCCGCGCTGACGCTCGCCGCGCTGCGGATCGTCGCCCGCGGCGGCGATGCCGTGATGACCGTGATGCCGGCCGACCACGCGGTGGCCGACCAGCCGCGCTTTCATGCGGCCGTGGCGGCCGGCGTGCACTGCGCGGCCCAGGGCAAGATCGCGACGATGGGCATCGTGCCGGGCCGCGCCGAAACGGGCTACGGCTACATCCGCGTCGGCGCGCCGCTCGGCGATGCCGGCACCGGCAACCTCGACGTGCGCCGTCTCGACCGCTTCGTCGAGAAGCCACATCTCGAACTCGCGCAGCAGTACGTCGCCTCCGGCGAATACTGGTGGAACAGCGGGATCTTCATCGTGCGGGCATCGGTGTGGCTGAACGCGATCCGCCAGCTCGAACCCGAGATCCTCGCGGCCTGCGAGCAGGCCGTCGCACGCGGCAAGGACGACGGCGACTTCTTCCGCGTCGACCGCGACGCGTTCGCATCCTCGCCGTCGAACTCGATCGACTACGCGGTGATGGAGCGGCTCGTGAACCTGCCGCAGCTGTGCGAAAGCGTCGTCGTGCCGCTCGACGCAGGCTGGTCGGACGTCGGCTCGTGGGACGCGATCTGGCAGATCCTGCCGAAGGATGATGCCGAGAACGTCGGCCGCGGCCACGTGCTGTTCGAGAATGCCGAATCGACCTTCGCGCATTCGGAAAGCCGGCTCGTCGCATGTGTCGGCACGCAGAATCTCGTCGTCGTCGAAACGCCCGACGCCGTGCTCGTCGCCGACAAGTCCTGCGTGCAGGACGTGAAGAAAATCGTCGGGCGCATCAAGGCCGAACGCGGCGCGGAAGCGACCGATCACCGCAAGGTCCATCGCCCGTGGGGGCACTACGACTCGGTCGACACGGGCGAGCGCTTCCAGGTCAAACGCATCGTCGTGAAGCCGGGCGCGCGACTGTCGCTGCAGATGCACCACCATCGCGCCGAGCACTGGATCGTCGTGCGCGGCACCGCGCGCATCACGCGCGGCGACGAAACCTTCCTGCTGTCCGAGAACGAATCGACGTACATCCCGCTCGGCGTGTCGCACCGTCTCGAGAACCCGGGCAAGATGCCGCTCGAGCTGATCGAAGTGCAGTCGGGCGCGTATCTCGGCGAGGACGACATCGTCCGCTTCGACGATACCTACGGACGCCAGTGACGCAATGCCTGCCGGGCGCACCGTCGCAACGGTGCACCCGGCATCACGGGCAATGGAAGCGACAAAAAACAACGCGCGGGCGCCGTGACACACGACGGCCCGCGCGTTTTCTTTTCGTGCGGACGACGATCAACCTACACGGTACGCGTATTCGCGGCGGTCCGACTGCACCGAGTCGTTGCGGCTCTCGGACAGCGCGCCCGCGCGACGCTCGGCGATGAAGCGCTTGATGTCCGACTCGGCCCGCGCCAGCGCGGACAGGCCGGCCAGCACCTCGCTTTGCGGCGCACGCACCGGTTCGTCGCTCGCACCGTGGCGATCGATCCACTGACGCGCCCAGTCGAGCGCGTACTGCTCGGCTTCCTCCGCATCGGTGAAGCGCGGGCCGATCAGGCCCGAGCGCTCGACGCGCCGGTCGTCCTGCATGATCTCGGCCCACGCGCGATACATCAGGTTCTGCACCGGTTGCGCGCTGCCGCAGATCGTATAGCCGCGGTATTCATCGACTTGCGGCTCGGCCGCGGCAAAGCTCGCGGCGGACGGACGCCCGTGGCGCAGCCCCGCGGGCTGCGCGCCCGGGACCGCGAACGACGCTCCGGACGACGCGTGCGCTGCGTCGTTCGGCATCGCGGACAGCGTCGCGCCCTCGCCATCCCAAACGTTTGCGTGCGCGACCGGCAGTTGCCACGACTCGGGGTTCTGCCAGAACACGCCGCGCAGACGGTCGTTGTCGGGCGCCGGTTCCGCACGGCATGCCGGCGCGACCGGCGCCGGCGGCGGCGGCACATACGCGAACGTGCGCCCGCTGAACTGGGTCAGCACGTCGATCATCTGCAGCAGCGTGCCGTTCGCGAGCCACTCCTCGTAGCGGCGGCGGCACGTCGGCCCGGACGGATAGCGCCCGGGCAGTTTGGACCACGCTTCACCGGTCGTCAGGATCCAGAGGACCGCGTTGGCGACGACGCGCGGTTCCGCGCGTGGACGGCCTCGACGGTTCAGCCGAATCGGCTCGTCGGCGATCAGCGTTGAAAGACGAAACCACTCTTCATCGTTAAGCTCATCGAAGAACATAGTTGTTTCTCCACACAGCCAGGCCGGGGCTGCGATTGTCGGCGCCGCCGTCACGCATCGCGTCACGGGGCGGCCCGGTTGCACATTATGGTTATCCGATTGTTGTGCATGCCGGCGCGACACCGCACTTTCACGGTGCCGCCATTCCCGGCAATGGCGCACAAATCACGGTCTCACTCCAATGTGGGAATTTTTGTGCACGAAGCATACCATCCTCAGGGTTTATCTCAATATGACAATGACTTAATGTTACGCACTGAAACAACCTGCCATGGATGCGCAATCCATTTACCGTTGAATTTTTTTACGCGATCGTTATGCGCAACGCTGGGAAGCCCCGTCTGGCGGGGCTCTGCGGGAGTGTCCGCAGGCCGCCCGGCAAGCGATTCACCATGTTCCGACCCTTTCCCGCAACAATCCCGCGAATGCCCGGCCAAAATCGGTAAATCAGGGAAAATTTCGTAACAAGATATTCACGGATCGGTAAATCATTCAAATTGCCTTGAACCGAAATTTCTCCGTGCACAATCTTTTTATTGTTTCTCGGCGAGTAATGAAAGCGATCGGACAGGCGATGCACATTGTTTTCCGGCATGCAAGCGTGGACGGGCCTGTTACATCTTCGGCGGTAATGGGCTGGCGACGGCGGCGGGCGCGACGGTCGGGCGCCGCGTTTCGCGACCGGACGACGTGCGATCCGCGCGATATGGAGCGCGGCGCCCGGCCGCGCGTCAGCGCAGATCGCCGGCCAGCGACGCGGCCACGTCCGCCGCGATGCGTTGCGGCGACACCGTATAGGCCGGGTGATCGCAGCCGATCGACAGCGCTGCGCCGTCCTTGAGCGCCGCGCGCATCGGCCCGCTCAGTTCGAAGCGCACGAAATGCACGGCCGAGGTCTTCTCCGCGTTGTCGCGGTCGAGATCCTCGTCGGCGATCGCATAGACGTCAGGGTGCCCGTCGACCCGCAGGTACACGCGATCCTCGACGCCGATCAGCCGCGCGAGCGCCGCGCGCCGCTCGGCTTCGTGCTCGTATTCGATCTGCAGCGTCGCCTTCAGGTTGGTGCCGTCGGGCACGAGCGGCAGATAGGCTTCCAGTTCGCCTTCGATGCCGGCCTCGTCGAAGATCTTCTCGATGTGCAGCATTTCCTGGATCTGGTAGCGGATCGTGGTCTCGTCCTCGAACAGGAGGCGCAGATGGTTGCCGAGCGCCACCGCGCGGCGGCGCTTGTGCGCGACGAGCCGCGCGTGTTCGGTCTTGCGGATCTTCGCGTACGCTTCGAGCGTCAGCAGCGAGTCGCGGGTCAGCGTCATGGGATGTCCTCGGATAGCGTCGATGTCGTCGTGAAGCGGCCGGTTCAGATGCCGTACGCGCGGCGCAGCAGCGTCAGCGGATGCGCGAGCGGCGCGGCCGGCAACCCTTTCTCGTCGATGCCCTGCACGATGTGATGGCCGGCGAGCGCGCAGTCCGACGACACGAAATCCGGCTTCGGCTCGGCCATCGCCTTGAACACCGGCGCGCCGATCCGCATCGCGTCCGCATGGAAGGCCTTCTTCACGCCGAACGTGCCCGCGTGCCCGGAACAGCGCTCGACGACGTCCACGCGCGTATCCGGCACGAGCGACAGCGTGTCGGCCGTCTTGCGGCCGATGTTCTGCACGCGCGCGTGGCACGGCACGTGATACGACACGGTGCCGAGGCCCTGCTTGAAATCGGTCTTGAGCAAACCGTCGCGATGCCGCGCGATCACGTACTCGAACGGATCCCAGAATGCATCGGCCACCGCGCGCACGGCTTCGTCGCCGGGGAACATCAGCGGCAGTTCGCTCTTGTACATCAGCACGCAGCTCGGGATCGCGCCGATCAGCGCATAGCCTTCGCGCGCATAGCGCTCCAGCACCGGCATGTTCACGGCCTTCTTCGCGGCGACGCCCGCGAGATTGCCCTGCTCGAGCAGCGGCATCCCGCAGCACGCTTCGCGCGTGACGAGCTCGTACGGGATCTCGTTGTGCGCGAGGATCGCGAGCAGGTCGTGGCCGATGCCCGGCTCGTTGAAGTTCACGTAGCACGTCGCGTAGATCGCGACCTTGCCGGGCGTGCGTTCGCCGTCGCGAACCGGCGGGCCGTCCGAGCGCTTCGCCGCGCGCCGGAACTTGCGCGGCGCGAACTCCGGCAGCCATGCGTTGCGATCGACGCCGAGCGCCGCTTCGAGCGCGTGGCGCGCGGGCGGCGTGCGATTGACCGCGTTCACCGTCTGCGTGACGATCGGAATGCCCGCGAAACGGCCGAGCGCGTCGGTGTTCGACAGCACCTTGTCGCGCAGCGGCGCCTCGCCGCGCTTGTAGCGCGCGGCCTTGCCGCGCAGCATCAGGTGCGGGAAGTCGACGTTCCATGCATGCGGCGGCACGTACGGGCATTTCGTCATGTAGCAGAGGTCGCACAGGTAGCACTGGTCGACGACCTTGCCGAACGCGTCCTTCGGCACTTCCTCGATGTCGCCCGTCGGCGTGTCGTCGACGAGATCGAACAGCGCGGGAAACGCGCCGCACAGCGACACGCAGCGCCGGCAACCGGCGCAGATGTCGAACACGCGCGTCATTTCCGCATCGATCGCGGCCTGGTCGTAGAACGCTTCGGACTGCCAGTCGAGCGGATGCCGGGTCGGGGCTTCGAGACTGCCTTCCTTGTGGGGCATGAGGCGCTCCAGCGTGGCGCGCATGCGCGCGAACGCGCCGCCCGCGCGGCGCGGGCGGCGATCAACGCACGGCCGGCCGCGGGACCTGCCCGGCCGGGCCGTGCGGCCTCGGGGCGACGCCCGCGTCAGTCGACGAGTGCGTCCAGCGCTTTCGTATAGCGGTTCGCGTGGCTGCGTTCGGCCTTCGCGAGCGTCTCGAACCAGTTCGCGATTTCGTCGAAGCCTTCTTCGCGCGCCGTCTTCGCCATGCCCGGATACATGTCGGTGTACTCGTGCGTCTCGCCGGCGATCGCCGATTCGAGGTTCAGCCGCGACGAGCCGAACGGCAGACCCGTCGCCGGATCGCCAACTGCTTCGAGGTATTCGAGGTGACCGTGCGCATGGCCCGTTTCGCCTTCGGCAGTCGAGCGGAACAGCGCGGCGACGTCGTTCTGGCCTTCGACGTCGGCCTTCGAAGCGAAATACAGATAACGCCGGTTCGCTTGCGATTCGCCCGCGAATGCGGCCTTCAGATTCTCTTCGGTCTTGCTGCCCTTGAGTTGAGCCATGTGCGCCTCCGTTCGAGTCGGCGCGGCCGCGTGCGAAGCCGGGCCGATGATGGATATGGGGAACGATGCGTACGCCGGACACGCACGCTTCGTGCCTTTTAATCTAGGCGCTGGCGTTCGCATCCCCCAATAGGCTTTTTCAATCCGTGCGATAGCGGGGAGCGGGAATGAGGGACGGGTGGAGGCGGGGCGCTGGCGTCCGATGCGACGCGCGGTGTACGCACACCGGCGTCGCCCGTCTGCGTCACGCATCCGTCGCGCGCTTCAACAGCAATTCCCTTTCGCGCTCGTTGCGGGTCAATTCCGCCGCGCGGCGGAACTCGACCTTCGCCTCGTCGGCGCGGCCGAGCTTCGCGAGCAGGTCGCCGCGCACGCTCGGCAACCAGTGATAGCGCGCGAGCGCCGGATCGTCTCGCAGCACGTCGACGATTTCCAGCGCCGCGGCAGGCCCGAACGCCATCCCCACCGCCACCGCACGGTTCAGCTCGACGACCGGCGACGGCGCGACTTCCGCGAGCGCGTCGTACAGCGCGACGATCTGCGCCCAGTCCGTATCCGACGCGTGCCGCGCGCGTGCATGGCACGCCGCCAGCGCGGCCTGCAGCGCATACGGGCCGCGCACGCCGCCGAGCCTCGTCGCCCGCTCGAGCGCCGCGAGGCCGCGCCGGATCAGCAGCGGATCCCAGCGGCTGCGGTCCTGGTCGAGCAGCAGCACGGGCCGCCCCTGCGCATCGG
This sequence comes from Burkholderia sp. BCC1988, assembly GCF_905339895.1. Classification (NCBI taxonomy): domain Bacteria; kingdom Pseudomonadati; phylum Pseudomonadota; class Betaproteobacteria; order Burkholderiales; family Burkholderiaceae; genus Burkholderia; species Burkholderia sp. BCC1988. The sequence continues at coordinate 27,313 of NZ_CAJPHA010000010.1, read as the reverse complement.
TCCGCGCATGCATGCGCGACGCCTGCAGTTCCATCAGCGCGACGAGCCCGAGCACTTCGCTTTCGTCCGGCACGAGCCCGGCGAGCACGCGGCCGAGACGCAGCGCCTCGTCGCACAGCGCCGGGCGCGTCCAGTCGTCGCCCGCGGTCGCCGCATGGCCTTCGTTGAACACGAGATAGATCACTTCGAGCACCGACGCGAGCCGCGCGGGCCGCGCGTCGGCGGCCGGCACCTCGAACGGCACGCGCGCCGCCGCGAGCGTGCGCTTCGCGCGCACGATGCGCTGCGCGATCGTCGGCTCGGGCGACAGGAACGCACGCGCGATCTCGCTCGTGGTCAGCCCGCCGAGCAGCCGCAACGTCAGCGCGACGCGCGCATCGGTCGACAGCACCGGATGGCACGACGTGAAGATCAGCCGCAGCAGGTCGTCGCCGATATCGTCGTCGCGCGCATCGGCGAGCGCCTCCGCGATGTCGGGGACGACGTGCGCCTCGAGCGCGTCCATTTCATGGCCGAGCTGGTCGCGCTTCGCCGCATGCAGCGACTCCTGCCGCACCCGGTCGAGCGCGCGCCGCTTCACGGCCGTCATCAGCCACGCGGCCGGATTGTCGGGCACGCCGTCGACGGGCCAGTGCTCGAGCGCCGCGACGAGCGTGTCCTGCGCCAGTTCCTCGGCCACGCCGACGTCGCGCACCACGCGCGCGGCGCGCGCGATGATCTTGGGCGCCTCGATCCGCCAGACCGCTTCGATCGCACGGTGAGTCGCCTCACGCGTCACGACGCTTGCCCCTGGGCGGACACATCGAGCGGCATGGCCATCAGCTCCCATGCGTGGCCGTCCGGATCGTCGAACCCGTGGCCGTACATGTTCGGATACTCGCGCGGCGCTTGCGGCGCGGACCCGCCGGCCGCGAGCGCCTTCGCGACGATCGCGTCGACCTCGGCGCGGCTGTCGCACGACAGGCACGACAGCGCCTGCACCTGCGTCGCCGGATCGACGATGGTCTTGCCGGTGAAGGTCTGGAAAAACGGCCGCACGAGCAGCATCGCGAAAATCGTGTCGCTGATCTTGATGCAGGCAGCCTGATCGTTGGTATAGGCCGGTACGACTTCGAAACCGAGTGCCTGGTAGAACGTCTTCGAGCGCGGCAGGTCGGCCACGGGCAGGTTGATGAAAACCATCTTGTGCATGACGGGTGCTCCGGTAGGATTGGCTTCGGGTGAAGTCAGGCGTGGCCGTGCCCGACATTGAGTTCGCGGAACCGCTCGACCGCCTCGCTGGGCGTCAGGTCGTCGAGTTCGAACAGCGGCCGCACCTCGATCTCGCAGTCCATCTCCGCACCGAACGGCGCGGGAAACCGGCGCGTCCATTCGAGCGCCTCGTCGCGCGAGCGCACCTGGATCAGCGTATAGCCGGCAATCAGTTCCTTCGTCTCCGCGAACGGGCCGTCGACCACCGTGCCCTTGCCGCCTGAGTAGCGCACGCGCCAGCCGCGCGCGCTCGGCCGCAGGCCGTTCGCATCGAGCAGCACGCCGGCCTTGGCCAGCTCCTCGTGATAAACCGTCATCGCCTCGACCAGCCGGTTGTCCGGCAATGCGTCGGATTCGCTGACGGCGTTCGCCCGGATCATGATCATGAATCGCATCGTTCACTCCTTGTCATCGGTGGAAAGGGGCGTCCGTTCATCGGCGCCTTATCCCTACGACGCGCGGCAGACTGCCGGATCGACGTACGGCGCGACGAATCAGGGTTAACACCGAGCCGCGGCCGTCACAGGAAGCATGGGCCGACCGCGCGCACTTCGACCGTGCACCATTGCGCGGCCGGGCACTGGCGCGCGATCGCGATCGCTTCCTCGCGCGTGTCGACGTCGACGATGAAGAACCCGCCGACCATTTCCTTCGCCTCGGCGAACGGGCCGTCGACGAGGCGCGTCTCGCCGTCGCGCACCTGCACACGCGTCGCGCGCTCCGAGCGCTCGAGCGACTCGACGCCGCGCAGCACGCCGCGCGCCTTCAGCGTCTGCGCGAAATCGACCATCCGCGCGTACAGCGCCTGCCCCTCCTCGAGCGTGCGTTCGGCGCGCTGGCCGGTCGGTTCGACAATCAACAGCATGTAGGACATGGAACTCTCCAGTGGGGGGGCCGTGCGCAAGAAGCGTTCGGATCGCAGGCCGGAATGACACGTCAGATGCGAAGCGTAACAGCCGCGGGCGGGCCGGCCGTCATCGTTGGCCGTTCGACACTGGCCTGATGGCCAATTCGAACGCAGCACGCGATTTTGCCGTCAAGATACTTGCCCGAACCTTCGAATTTTCTTCCTGTGGAGCACTCCATGTCACGCCTGCCGCCGCCGCTCGCGCTCGCCGCGTCGCTCGCCCCGCTCGCCCCGCTCGCCTCGTTTGCCTCGTTTGCCGCATTTGCCGCATTTGCCCTTTCAGCGCCGGCCGCCACCGCCGCCACCACCGCGCTGCCGGTCAGCGCGGGCTGCGGCGGCCCCACGACGGCGATCGCCGACCTCCGGCATTCCGGCGGCCGGTCGCCGCTGGCCGGGCGCACCGCGTCGATCGAAGCGATCGTCACCGCGGCATTCGGCGGCGCCGACGGCTTCGGCGGATTCTTCGTCCAGCAGGCGGATGCGCAGCGGCGCCAGCGGCCGGGCGTCCCGGAAGGCCTGTTCGTCTACGCGCCGCACGCGCGTGTCCGCCCGGGCGAACGCGTGCACGTCACCGGCAGGATCGAGCAGAAGTACGGCCGCACGCAACTGGCTCTGTCGGGCCGCGTGGCCGTCTGCGCGCGCGGGCAGGCCGTCACGCCGGCCGCGCTCGTGCTGCCGGTCGACAGCGAGTCCGTATTCGCCGCGCATGAAGGCATGCGCGTGCGCTTTCCGCAAACGCTGACCGTCAGCGATACCTACGACCTCGGCCGCTACGGCAGCATCGTGCTCAGCCACGGTCGCCTCTACATGCCGACGCACGTGGTGCCGCCGGCCGACGCCGCCGCGCAGGCGGCGGCCAATGCCCGCAACCGCATCGTGCTCGACGACGGTTCGAGCCGCGTGAACCCCGCGACCGCCCGCTATCCGCCGCCTGCGCTGGGCGCCGCCAACACGCTGCGCGCGGGCTACACGGTGCGCGGCGTCGAAGGTGTGCTCGAGCAGCGCTACGGCACGTGGCGACTGCAGCCCGTGCCGGCGTCGGCGCCGGTCTTCGACGCCGCATCGAATCCGCGGACCGATGCCCCGCCGCGGCATCCGCAGGCCGACGTGCGGGTCGCGTCGTTCAACGTCTTCAACTATTTCAACGGCGACGGAAGCGGCGGCGGCTTCGACGATCCGGCCAATCGCGGCGCGAAGACGCCCGCCGTCTTCGCGCGCCAGGAAGCGAAGATCGTCGCCGCACTGCGCGCACTGCGCGCCGACGTGATCGGCCTGATGGAAATCGCGAACAACGGCCACGGCCCCGCGAGCGCCGTGCAGCGTCTCGCGGCGCGGCTCGGCGACGGCTGGCGCGCGGTCGACCCCGGCACGGCGCGACTCGGCCGCGATGCGATCGCTGTCGCGCTGCTGTACGACAGCCGTACGATCGAACCCGTCGGGCGCGCCGCGACCGTCGCGCTCGATGGCCGGAATCGCCCGCCGCTCGCGCAGACGTTCCGGCGCATCGGCGGCACCCGCGCATTCACGGTCGCGGTCAATCACCTGAAATCGAAGAACTGCCCACGGGCGAGCGGCCCGGATCTCGACCAGTCGGACGGTCAGGGCTGCTGGAACGCGACGCGCACGCGTGCGGCCGAACGCATCGCCGCGTGGCTCGCCACGTCGCCGACCGGCGCCCCGGCCGACGGCGTGCTGCTGATCGGCGACCTGAACAGCTACGCGAAGGAAGACCCGCTGCGTGCGCTCGAATCGCGCGGCTACACGAACCTCGTCACCCGCTTCGCCGGCAACGCCGGCTACAGCTACGTATACCGCGGCGAAGCGGGCAACCTCGACCACGCACTCGCCACGTCGCCGCTTGCCGCGCGCGTGAAGGCCGTGCATGCGTGGCACATCAATACCGACGAACCGGTCGCGCTGCAATCCGTGCCCGATTACAAAACCGCGGCACAACGGGCGGCCTATTACGCACCCGATGCCTATCGCTCGTCGGATCACGACCCCGTCATCATCGACCTCGCGCCGGACGAAGGCGCCACCTGAGCCATCGCGGGCACAAACCCTGCTCCACCGAGAGACGGGCGATTAGTGCAATTGCATCAGCATGATGCGTGCAACGGCACTATTTACCTGGCGCATCGGGCGACGCCATATTTACCGGACTTTCACGTCGCGCCAACGGCTTGCTGGTCGCTTCGCCCCGAAGCGCGAAATTTTTTCAACCGCCGCCCCGCCCCGTTGCGCGGGGCTTCCCGGGAAATTTGCCGGCGAATTGAAAATTTGTCTCGAAACTCAATTGGCTGATGTGAATCACATTGGTTGCTGGGATTCGTCTTATCTTCAAATTAGCCTGCAAATCAAATCGAAGGAGGATAAACACCATGGCGCTCACCGACTCGATCGAACACAAGCTGGACCGCGGCCTGTCCGACATCCGTCGCACCGGCCGGCGCGTGGGACGCACGACGCGCTCGGCGGCTCGCGACCTGCATGCGGACGTGTCCGACGATCTGCGCGGGCTGGTCGATGAACTGGAAGACCTGCTGAAGAACGACGGCGACGGCGATATCGCCGCGCTGCGCAAGCGCGTGCAGGCACGGCTCGACGAAGCGCGCAGCACGCTCGACTACGCGTCGGGCACCGCGGTCGCGCGGCTGCGCGATTCGGCCGAACGCGTATCGCAAGCCGTGCACGACAATCCCTGGCAGACCGCAGGTGTCGTCGCGGGCCTCGCGTTCGTCGCCGGCCTGCTCCTTTCCCGCCGTTGAACGGGGCGATCACCCCGTCCGTCCTCACCCCGACAACGAAGGAGAAACGCCATGCAGAAGTCCCTCGTCCTGAAAGCCGCCGCCGCCGTCATGCTCGGCAGTCTCGCACTTGCCGGCTGCACCACCACCCCCAACAAACCCGACAACGCATCGGCCAGCGCGTCGAAACGCGAGTCGATCGACGCGAGCGTGAACGCGACGATATCGCGCCTCTATTCGACGGTGCCGGGCTCGCGTGAACTCGTCGCGAAATCGCGCGGCGTGCTCGTGTTCCCGAACGTGCTGCAGGCCGGCCTCATCGTCGGCGGCCAGTCCGGCAACGGCGCGCTGCGCGTCGGCGGCAGCACCGTCGGCTACTACAACACGTCGTCGCTGTCGGTCGGCCTGCAGGCCGGTGCGCAATCGAAGGCGATCGTGTTCCTGTTCATGACGCAGGATGCGCTCGACTCGTTCCGCAAGTCCGAAGGCTGGTCGGCCGGCGCCGACGCCTCCGTCGCGGTCGTGAAGATGGGCGCGAACGGCGCGATCGACTCCAACACGGCCACCGCACCGGTCGAGGTGCTGGTGCTGACCAACGCGGGCCTGATGGGCGATCTGTCGGTCAGCGGCACCAAGGTCACCCGGCTCCACATCTGACGATGCGGCACGGCCCCCGGGCCGGTTCGCTTCCCGGCAACGCCGCGGCCCCGGCCGCGGCGTTTTCTCGTGCGCCGCGCGCGGCGGGTATGATGGCGGCACCTTTGCGGGCATACTGCCGATCAGGCCGCCTTGCCGCGCTGCGCCGCGACATCCGTGACGTTCGCGAGCCGATCGCGCCCGAGGCAACGAAATTCAATCAAACCAGGCATCAATCTGCGCGAACCATCCATGGATAGCGGACACGATCACCAAAAATTCTTCTATTTCCTGCTGTTCGCGGTCACCGTCGGACTGTGCTGGATACTCGCGCCGTTCTCCGGCGCCGTCTTCTGGGGCACCATTCTCGCGATCCTGTTCCAGCCGGTGCAGCGCTGGCTCGCCGCGCGCTTCGGCAAGCGGCGCAACCTGGCCGCGCTCGTGACGATGTCGCTGATCATCCTGATCGTGATCCTGCCGCTCGTGTTCGTCATGGCGACGCTCGTGCAGGAAATCGCGTACGTGTACCAGGAACTGAAGAGCGCGCAGCCGAATTATTCGCAGTACTTCCATGACATCATTCATGCGCTGCCGACGTCGATCCAGAACCTGCTGCAGAAATACGGGCTGACCAACATCCCCGGCATCCAGAAGAAGCTGACCGACGGCGCCGCGCAGATCAGCCAGTTCGCGGCGACCCAGGCGCTCAGCATCGGCCAGAACACGTTCCAGTTCGTCGTCAGCTTCGGCGTGATGCTGTACATGGTGTTCTTCCTGCTGCGCGACGGCGGCGAGATCGGCCGCCGCGTGCGCCGCGCGATGCCGCTCGACGAAGAGCACAAGAACCTGCTGCTCGCGAAGTTCACGACGGTTGTGCGCGCAACCGTGAAGGGCAACATCGCGGTCGCGCTCGTGCAGGGCGCGCTCGGCGGCCTGATCTTCTGGATCCTCGGGATCGAGGGTGTCGTGCTGTGGGGCGCGCTGATGGCGTTCCTGTCGCTCCTGCCGGCGATCGGCGCGAGCCTCGTGTGGGTGCCCGCCGCGCTCTACTTCCTCGCGATCGGCGCGATCTGGAAATGCGTGATCCTCGTCGCGTTCTGCGTCGGCGTGATCGGCCTCGTCGACAACCTGCTGCGCCCGATCCTCGTCGGCAAGGACACGAAGATGCCCGACTGGGTCGTGCTGATCTCGACGCTCGGCGGGATGGCGCTGTTCGGCATCAACGGCTTCGTGATCGGGCCGCTCGTCGCTGCGCTATTCATGGCGAGCTGGGACATCTACGCGCGCGCCGAACAGGGGGAATGACGCCGCGCGTCACGGATGCCGAAGATGCGCCGCTTCGTTCGATCGCACGCCGCCGTCGGTGCCGCCCATGTCGTCTTCATCTGCATGTTCCGCCTCCCTTCCCGCTTCTCGCCGCGCAAATGAAAACGGCGGCGTGACGCGCAGGTCACGCCGCCGCTTGCCGGCAATTACTTTAGGGAGAGCGACCGGAACAATATATGAGACAAGTCCTAAACTGATACCGGAATATTCGGACTCAATGCGCGCGAGCGCGACGGCTCATGCATCCGGATCGACGCGCAGCACGAGCTTGCCGCGATGGTCGCCGTCGAACAGGCGGTTCAGCACGTCGGGGGCGTTTTCGAGCCCGTCGGCGACGGTTTCCTCGGCCTTGAGCCGGCCGTCGCGCAGCCATCCCGCGAGCGTCTGCACCGCTTCGCGGCTCTTGCGGTAGTCGAGGATCAGGAAGCCGCGCATCGTGATCCGCTTCGAGATCAGCACGCCGACGTCGTCCGCCGCGCGGCCGCTGTTGTAGTTCGAGATCACGCCGCACAGCGCCACGCGCCCGCCGATCACCATCCGCGACAGCACCGCGCGCATCACCTCGCCGCCGACGTTCTCGAAGTTCACGTGCACGCCGTCCGGCGTCGCCGCCTTCAGCTGCTCACGGAAATCGTCGGCCTTGTAGTCGACGGCCGCGTCGAAGCCGAGCGTCTCGGTCAGGTAGCGGCACTTGTCCGCGCCACCCGCGATGCCCACCACGCGCGCACCGTGGATCTTGCCGATCTGGCCGGCGATCGAGCCGACCGACCCGGCCGCCGCCGACACGACGAGCGTCTCGCCGGGCTGCACCGGCGCGATGTCGGTCAGCCCGTAGTACGCGGTCAGGCCGCTCATCCCGCACGCGCCAAGCAGCGTCGGCAGCGGCAGGCCCGACTGCGCGGGCAGCTTCACGAGTTGCGCGGCCTGGTCGGCCGGCACCCGCGCATAGTCCTGCCAGCCGAGCAGCCCCTGCACGAGATCGCCTTGCGCGAACCCCGCGTGGCGCGACGCGACCACGCGCCCGATGCCGAGCGCGCGCATCACTTCGCCGATCGCGACGGGCGGCAGGTATTGCGGCACGTCGCTCATCCACACGCGGTTGGTCGGATCCATCGACAGATACAGCACGCGCACGAGCACTTCGCCGTCGGCGAGCGCCGGCACCGGCGTTTCGACGAGCGAAAAGTGTTCGCGGCCGACCCGGCCTTCCGGGCGTGTCTTCAGCAGCAGCTGGCGGTTCACGGGTGTCGACACGATGTTCTCCTCCGGTTGTGTTTATCGATGCGCGTCAGACCGCGCACATGCCGCCGTCGATCACGAGTTCGGCGGCCGTCACGAAGCGGCTTTCGTCGGATGCCAGATAGACGGCCGCATGCGCGACGTCGTCCGGTTCGCCGAGCCGGCGCAGCGGAATGCCGCGTGCGAGCTTGCGCGTCGCATCGCGTTCGCCGAGCGACTGGAACAGCGGCTCGACGATCCCCGTGCGAATGAACGCCGGGTGAATCGAATTGCAGCGCACGTCGAGCTCGCGGCGCGCGCAGTCGATCGCGACCGACTTCGTCAGCGACGCGACCGCGGCCTTCGACGCGTTGTACGCGGTGAAATCCGGCTCGACCTTGAACGCGGCCACCGACGAGATGTTGATGATCGATGCGGGATGGCTCTCGGCCAGATACGACAGTGCATGCTTGCAGCCGAGCACGATGCTCTCGACGTTGACCGCCATCACGCGCCGCCATTCGTCCAGTTCGATCTGCGCGGGCGAGCCGATCGAGCCGACACCCGCGTTGTTGACGAGCACCGACAGCCCGCCCATCGCATCGACCGCCTGCGCGAGCAGCGCTTGCCAGCGCGCTTCGTCGCGGACGTCCTGCGTCGCGGCAAACGCGACCGGCGTCGCGTGGCCCGCGTTGAGTTCGTCGGCGAATGCATCGAGCACCGCCGCGTCGGCAACGTCGGTCAGGAACACGCGCGCGCCCTGCTCGACCATCCGGCGCGCGATCGCGCGGCCGAGGCCGCCGGCGGCGCCCGTGATGTACGCGCACTTGCCTGCGAGGCGCGTGGAAACGATTGTCATGGGACCTGCTCCTGTCGTGAGTCGTCGCGGCGGACCGGTGCCGCGACGGCGGTTGCCGTGCGCCGGCCGACGGCCGCGCGGTATGCGCGAGTATAGCGAGCCGGCCGCACCGCGCCGGACGAATCCGGCGGCCGGCCGCTGCCGGCCCCGCTCGAACGAACGCCAGCGTACGCGATTGCCGCCAATCGATGAAATGAATCTTCGTAATGCCCGGTCATAGACATCACTCATGACCTTCGGATCCGCGGGCGGCGGGACGGACGGACGGGCGGACGGGCGGGCACGGCACGGCACGGCACGGCACGGCCGATCATCGCCGATGTCGGCTCGATAACGACCGGGAAACGGGTTTTGACAATAACCAAGAAGGAATGGGACGGGACTCGGGGGCCACCGCCGCGGCGACGACCGCATCCGGCACCGGCGCACCGATGCGCGGCAACGAACAGCCGTCAGAACCCGTCGCCGGACGTGCGCATGAACGCGCAGAACTGCGGGGAATGCGTGTCGATCATCTGCTGGAACGGTGCGCGATGCCCGTACGCGATGCCGGACACGAGGAGCAGGCAGACGGCCGCGATGCGCGGCGAGAACGCGCGCTTGTGCGCCCGCCGGTAGGCGCGCAGGAACACCAGCGCGACCAGCGCGCCGAGCAGCCAGCCGACGACGACTTCCGGGACCGTGTGCGAATGGTCGAACACACGCGCGACGCCCGTCAGCGCGCCGACGACGAGACCGGCCGCCACGCCCGGCTCCTTGCCCGGACGGAATGCCTGCCACAGCATCGACAGCGCGACGGTCCACACGGACGTCGACAGCATCGTATGGCCGCTGATCACGCGGAAATCGAACTGCGGGATCTCGACACCGCAGCCCGCATAGAGAATCTTGGTCGCCCCGACCAGGCTCATGCCGGCCGCGAGCAGCACGATCCAGCGCACCGCGAGCCGCCAGTTGGACAGCGCGAGCCAGACGGCGCAGGTCAGCGCGACCGGCAAGGTCAGCGCGGCATCGCCGATGTTGCTGATTTCACTCCACATGACGGACGTCGAACGGCTGGCAAAAGGCGCAGTTTAACGCAGGCGCGCCACGCGCCTGTTTCAGCCTGTGACAAGCTGTATCAGCCCGCGACACCCGTGATCAGCAGCAGGTTCGTGCCGGTGATGACGGCGAACAGTACCCAGGCGGCGGCCTGCATCCTGCGGCCGATCGCATGCTCGCCCATCGTGTTGCGATCGCTGACCGACCGGATCAGCGGCCACATCGCGAACGGCAGCTGCAGGCTCAGCAGCACCTGGCTCCAGACGAGCAGTTGCCCGACCGAGTTTTCGCCGAGCCACAGCACGCCGATCAGCGCGGGCACCAGTGCGAGCCCGCGCGTGATCAGCCGGCGCTGGTAGCACGGGATTTTCGTATGCAGGAAGCCGTCCATGATCACCTGGCCGGCGATCGTGCCGGTCAGCGTCGAGCTTTGCCCCGACGCGAGCAGCGCGATGCCGAACAGCAGCGCGGCCGCGCCGCCCGCGATCGGCGTGATCAGCCGGTACGCCTGTTCGATGTCGGTCACGTCGTGCTGGCCGATCGCATGGAACGCCGCGCCCGCGACGACCAGGATCGCCGCATTGACGAGCATCGCGACGAACAGCGACACGCAGGTGTCGATGCGCACCAGCGCGAGCGTGTCGCGGATCAGGCCGCGCGCGCCGCCGACGACATGGCGCGTCTGCACGACCGACGAATGCAGATACAGGTTGTGCGGCATGATCGTCGCGCCGACGATGCCGAGCGCGAGCACGATCGCGTCCTTGCGGTCATGGCCCGGATTGCCCGGCACGAGCCCCTTCGCGACCGCATGCCAGTCGGGCGGCGTGATCGCGACCTGCGCGACGAAGCAGAACGCCATCGTCGCGATCAATCCGAGCACGATCGCCTCGATCTGCCGGACGCCCTTGCCTTGCAACCCGAGCACGATCACCGTATCGAGCGCGGTCAGCACGATCCCCCACGCGAGCGGCACGCCGAGCAGCAGCTTGAACGCGAGCGCGCAGCCGAGCACTTCGGCGATGTCGCACGCGATGATCGACACCTCGGCGGTCACCCACTGCACGATGCGGCCGAAGGTGCCATAGCGGTCGTAGCTGGCCTGCGCGAGATCCTTGCCCGCGACGAGGCCGAGCCGCGCGGCGAGCATCTGCAGGAAGATCGCGGCGAGGCTCGAGAACGCGACGACCCACAGCAGCGAATAGCCGAATTGCGAGCCGGCCTGGATGTCGGTGGCCCAGTTGCCGGGATCCATATAGCCGATCGCGACCAGCAGGCCCGGGCCGAAGAAGCGCTTGAGCTTCATCCAGCGCGACGCGCCGGCGTCGATCGTGATGCTGCCCTTTACTTCCGACGGGCAGAAGGGGGCTGTGGCGGTAGTGGGAAGCAGGGGCATGGAAACCGGGGATCGTGATCGCGACACGGTGATTTTACGTTCATCCGCCCCGCTTTCTCCCGCGCATCGCCGCGCACACCCCGGCTCGCCCGCTCGCCGTCGGCAGTCGCGAGCCGCGGCGCGGGCTGCCGATCGGCCTGCGGGTGCGGCGTCGCGGCACCGTTCGTCAGGATCCGCTCGCGCTCGGCGACGCGAAATTCGGTCGGCGACACCAGCAGGCGCTGGCGAAACAGCTTGGCCAGACGCTCGCCGCTGCCGAAGCCCGTGCGCCGCGCGACCTTGTCGGCCGGCAGCGTCGTGTGGACCAGCATGTGGCAGGCGCGCTCGAGCCGCACGTGCTGTACGAACTCGGTCGGCGTCACGCCGATTTCCTTCTTGAAGCGCCGCAGGAAATTGCGCTCGCTCATCGCGACCGTCTGCGCGACTTCCGCAACCGAAATGCGGTTCGCGCTCTGCGCGCGCAGCCGCTGCACCGACATCCGGATCGACGGGCTCGCGCTCAGTTCGCGAAACGCCCACATCGACTGCGCATAGCGCTGCTCGACCGGCTGCATCAGGTTGCTGGCGATCTCCTGTGCGGCGCTGTCGCCGAGATCGGCGCGGAACATGTCGAGCACGGTCGCGAACACGTCGGCCTCGCCGGCCTGCAGTTCGATCGTGGCCGCCACACCGCGGGTGCGATCGGTTCGCGCGCGATCGACTTCCGTCTGCCGCTGCGACGCGGCGAGCGTCGACAGGCCCATCGCATCGACGATCCAGCGCGCATGGCGGCGGATGTCGCTCAGGCGGCGCCGCAACGCATCGTTCCAGTTGATCGACGCGCGCTCACCATGAAGATGAAAGAACGCGTGTGCACGATGGCCATGCTCGTCGCCGAGCGAATCGGCGGCGATCTGCACACCGGACGACGACTGCAGCAAGCCCCCGTTTTCGGATACGTACTTCAGCTGGTAATCCGCATTGAACGCGTTCAGGCGATTCGCCAGGTTGAAGGCCTCGCTCAGACGCGCGGCCTCGGCCAAGGAAAACCCCGTACTCAAATAGATTACGACCCACCTCTGATCTGCTGCTTCCACTGGCCAAGCCCCCGGACTGTTTCGACTTCTTTTAATTGCCGTCGAACTGTCAGGCTTATATTTGGTTTGAACACGTGCGACAGGGACGGCTATCTCGAAATATGAAGCGACGGCATCTTAGCCGAACTAGCCGAACGGGTCGTCTCTTTGTCACGAAATGGCCGACCGGGACAGCATGATGGCGGATTTTTACAGGCTATCGCCGACCGATGATCTGGCCGCGCGGAAATGCGCGTGTCGACGGGCGGACTCGCATCGTGAGGCCTGCCTCGCATCGCGCATCGGCTCCACGCACGCTCGCGTAGCGGGACGATCGTCATCGGCATGCATCGGACGGCATCGATCGCCTGTACAACGCGCACCCGCGTTCCGTTGTTCGCGCATCCATTAGAATCGCCCCACCGCCCACCACGCCGCCTTCGTCCGTGCCTGCCGACCATCGTCTCGACCTGAACCTGTTCCGCGTGCTCGATGCGGTCTACGTGCACGGCGGCATCGGCGCGGCCGCCCGGGCGCTGCACCTGACGCAGCCGGCCGTCACGCATGCGCTCAACCGGCTGCGCGCGCATTTCGACGACCCGCTGTTCGTGCGCCAGGGCAACCGCGTCGTGCCGACCGAGCGCACGCGCGCGATCATCGCGGACGTGCAGCTTCACCTCGCCGGCCTGCAGCGCGCCGCGCGCGACCCGGCGGCATTCGACCCGGCGACGCTCGACCTGAGCATCGCGGTCGGCATTCGCGACGTGCTCGAATCGATCGCGCTGCCGCAGATCGTCGCCGCGTTCGCCGGCGCAGCGCCGGGCCTGCGATTCGTGAGCCGCCGCGTCGCGGTGCACGACATCGAACGCGAACTCGCGTCGGGCAATCTCGATCTGGCTGTCGATCGACGCGTGCAGACCGGCCCGCGCATCGTGACCGAGCACCTGCTCGACGATTCGCTCGTCGTCGCGATGCGGCACGATCATCCGTTGACCGGCGGTCCGCTGCGGCGCAGCGACTATTTCTCCGCGCGGCATGTCGCGGTGTCGTCGCTCGGCGAACCGCAATCGCTCGACGTGCTGCTCGGCAACGACGGGCGCTTCCGTCACATCCAGCTCGTCTGCCAGCATTACTTCGCCGCCTGCCAGATCGCCGCGGCAGGCGACCTGCTGCTGACGCTGCCGCGCACGTATGCGCTGCGCATGGCGGCGATGCTGCCGATCGCCGTGCAGCCGCTGCCGCTGCGGCTCAAGCCGTTTCCGCTGCTCGCGTACTGGCACGAGTCGCGCGAGACCGACCGCGCGCACCAGTGGGTGCGCGAACACGTCGCCACGCTCGTGCGCCGGAGTGCCGGCGTCGCCGTCTGATCCCGGCGAGCCCCGGCGACGCGCGTGGCGCCCGCGTTTTTCCTCGAGACGGTATGCTGACGGCTCGCACGCCGCGCATCGTCGCGGCCGCCTCTTTCCCGCTTACCGGAGACTTGCCATGCCGCTCATCCACGCTGCCGCCACCCTCGCCGCCGACGCGCCCGACTACGTCGTCCAGCTGCAGGCCGGCACGCACGCGCTGACCGGCGACGAAGCGCCGCGCGAAGGCGGACAGGGCCTCGGGCCGGCGCCGTTCGAGTTCGTGCTGGCCGGGCTCGCGCAATGCACGGCCGCGACGCTGCGCATGTACATGCAGCGCAAGACGTGGCCGGCCACGCGCATCGACGTGCGCACCGAACTGCATGCCGATCGTGAAGGGCAGCAATACGTGCGCCGCGTCGTGACGCTCGACGGCCCGCTCGACGATGCGCAGCGCCAGCGGCTCGCGGAAATCTGCGAGAAGACGCCGGTGACGCTGTTCATCAAGCGCGGCACACGCATCGAAACGACGCTGAACTGACGGGCGGCGTACCGCGCCGCACGCGATCGACGCGTCACATAGAAAACGGGCGGGCCGCGCGCGATGCGCGGCCCGCCCGTTTGCGGATGTCGTCCGGCGCTCAGAGTCCGAGCGCGGACAGGTCCAGCTTGCCGTCCTTCACCGGCGGGCACCAGAAATACGCGCCCGTCAGCGGTCGCGTGAAGCGGAACAGGCCGTCGACGATGCCGTCGTCCGCGCCGCTCATCCGGCGCATCTGCACGTCGAACGCGCGGAACGAACGGCCGAACGCGACGAAGTAGAGCCCCGCGCGGCGCGCATCGGACCACGGCGACGAACGGCGCAGCATGAATGCCTCCGGCTCGAAGCTCTCCTGCGCGGTGCGCTTCACGTGCGCGAACTCGGGCGCGTCGTCGAGCTCCTCGTTGTCCGAGCGGCGGCGGCCGACGATGTGATCCATGTCGCCCGACGCAATGCGCTCCATCTGGTCGAAGTCGTGCAGCCATTGCTGAACCGCGACGAAGCTCGAACCGTCGAGCCCCGCGCCCTGCCCCGTGACGACCGCCGCGGCCAGCGCGTCGTCGCCGGTCGGGTTCTCGGTGCCGTCCTCGTAACCCGACAGGTCGCGATCGGTCGAATAGCGGAACCCGTCGACCGCGTCCTGCAGCACGAACGCCGGCGCGAGCGCCCGCTCGATCGCCCGCGCGCGCAGCACGAGTGCGCCGCGATCGTCGCCGCGCAGCCAGACCCAGACGTCGGCCGGCGTGATCGGCAGCGTACGGTCGTTCACCGCGAACGCCGGGTATTCGGTGAGCCCCGGAACCGGGCGGCCGAGATGCGCGGCCAGCGCGTGCCCGAAGCCTGCGACCGTGTCGCGCCCGTCGACGAGCTCGCGCAATGCCGCGAGCGCCGCGGCCACATTGACGTTGTTCGAAATCGTGAAAGTGAGGTATCGGGCCGCCGTGTCGATCGGAGCCAGGATGCCTTGCTGAACGTCGCTCATCGTTTCCTCAGGAGTGTATCGGGGTGAATCCGCGGGGCCGCAGCGGCCGGCGCGCAACGGCAGAGTGTAATCGATGCCGCCCGCCGCCCCGTGCGGCACCGCACCGCGGAACGCGCACGAAAGAGGGCCAAAACTCCGAATACTAACCGCATCGCTGCTGCAACGCCGCATTCGTCGGACGTTGCAGCGCGTCCGGCTCTGCTGATAAAATTCCTTCACGTCTTTTTCGGCGTCCTTTCAACCGTTCACTTCAGGGAGGTGCAGATGTTCCGAATGCCAGCAACCTTCCCGAACGTGGTCCCACGACGCGGCTGATCCAGCCCGTCGTCCGCGCCGGCTTCCGGGTGCTCCGCTAACCCGCCCGCGCAATTTCCCGACAGCCCGTTTCGTTTCGCCCGCGTCGTGCGCGCGGTCCGGCTGTCGCGTTTTCGACGTTCTCCGAACCGGAAAGTCCCGTCGCGCGATGCGCCGGGCAACGATACATGACCAGAAAAACCACCCATCTGGGCGGCCAGGCATTCCAGGCCGTCTTCGGCTTCACGTTCCGCTACTGGCGCAAGCAGCCGGTGCGCATCGCGACGATCACGACGCTGGCGCTGCTCGGCGCGCTTGCCGACGTGCTCACGCCGCTGTTCGCCGGGCGCCTCGTCGATGCGCTGTCGAGCGGCCCGACCGACCGCGCCGCCGCGTGGCATGCGGCCGTCACCGCGTTCGGCACGCTGGCCGCGCTCGGTATCGGCGCGACGCTGCTGCGGCAGGGCGTCTACCTGAACATCATCACGCTCACGCTGAAGATGATGAGCGAGATCGCCGCGGCGTCGTTCCATCGCGTGCAGCGTTTCTCGACCGACTGGCACGCGAACAGCTTCGCGGGATCGACCGTGCGCAAGATCACGCGCGGGATCTGGGCACTCGACCTGCTGAACGACACGGTGCTGATCGCGCTGCTGCCGTCGGTCACGATGCTCGTCGGCGCGACCGTGCTGCTCGGCACGCACTGGCCGGTGATGGGGCTCGTCGTCGGTGCGGGTTCGCTGCTGTACATCTCGGTGACGGTCGCGGTGTCGCTCGGCATCGTCGCGCCGGCCGCGCGGCTCGGCAACCTGTGGGACACGCGCATGGGCGGCGCGCTCGCCGACGCCGTGAGCTGCAACGCGGTCGTCAAGGCGTTCGGCGCGGAAACGCGCGAGGAAGCGCGGCTCGATCGCGTGATCGGCAAGTGGCGCCAGCGCACGCGCCGCACGTGGGTGCGCGGCACGTTCAACGGCGGGCTGCAGGGCGCGATGCTCGTCGCGATGCAGGCCGCGATGATCGGCGTCGCGCTGCGGCTGTGGGCGAACGACGAAGCGAGCGTCGGCGACATCGCGTTCTCGCTGACGATGTTCTTCATGCTGCAGGGCTACCTGCGCGACGTCGGCATGCACATCCGCAACCTGCAGCGCTCGGTCAACGACATGGAAGAGCTCGTCGCGCTCGAGCGCCAGCCGCTCGGCATCGACGATCGGCCCGGCGCGCCCGCGATCCGGATCGGGCAAGGCGAGATCCGCTTCGAGCACGTGACGTTCCGCTACGGCAACCATCCGGTGCCGCTGTACGACGACTTCTCGATGCGCATCGCGCCCGGCGAACGCGTGGGCCTCGTCGGCCATTCCGGGTCGGGCAAGACGACGTTCATCAAGCTGATCCAGCGCCTGTACGACGTGTCGGACGGCCGCATCACGATCGACGGCCAGGACATCGCGCAGGTGCGGCAGGATTCGCTGCGCAGCCAGATCGCGATCGTCCAGCAGGAACCCGTGCTGTTCCACCGCACGCTTGCGGAGAACATCGCGTATGCGCGCCCCGACGCGAGCCGTGCGGAGATCGAGCGCGCCGCGCGTCTTGCCAGCGCGCACGACTTCATCGTCGCGCTGCCGGACGGCTATGACACACTCGTCGGCGAGCGCGGGATCAAGCTGTCGGGCGGCGAACGCCAGCGCGTCGCGATCGCGCGTGCGTTCCTCGCGGATGCGCCGATCCTGATCCTCGACGAAGCGACGTCGAGCCTCGACAGCGAAAGCGAGGTGCTGATCCAGCAGGCGATGGAGCGGCTGATGGTCGGGCGCACGACGCTCGTCGTCGCGCACCGGCTGTCGACGGTGCGCGCGCTCGACCGTCTGCTCGTGCTCGAGCGCGGCAAGGTGATCGAGGAAGGCAGCCACGACGCGCTGATCCGCATCGACGGCGGGACGTATCGCCGGCTGTTCGAGCGGCAGGCGCTGGAACTCGCGAAGGGCCTGATCGATCCGCCGCGGCGCACGGCGGACGGTCATGCCGGGCCGCTTGGAGAGCCGGCGCAAGCCTGAAGGCGCCCCGATCGCAACCGGATGCGCGGCGCACCGCCGCCGCGGCCGGTTGCGTCATGCGGGGACGTCGATGCGATCGTCAGGAATTCACGAGGCCGTTGCGTGCGTCGTCGATTCCATTCGACGGCGCCACGCGAGCCGCCGTGCGCTGCCCGGCAAACCCCTTGCGAACGAGGTAAATCAGCAATACGCCGATGACCAGCCCCGACAATACGTCGCACAGGTAATGCCCTCCCTGCGTAGGCGTCGATACGATCATCATGCCGTTCAGCACGATTCCGACCGGGAAGACGATACGCACATGCCGCAGCGAGTACGCGAAGCACAGTGCAAGGATGGTGTGCAGCGACGGAAAGGAAATGAGCCCTTGGGACGAAGCGAAAGCCAGCTCCCGGACGACTCCGCTTCGCAACGGCGCAAAGTCCGATACGGTGGAAATCGTACCTGGATCGCGAATGTCGAAGTGAAGAAACGCACTCTCGGCCGGCAGCCATGCCGCGATCAGAATCGACACGAAGACTGCGACGATAAATTGCACCGCAAACTCGGCGTAGTCTTTCGAATTCGACGTCAGCGTGAGAATGATCGGGATCGCAAGGAGCTGGACGCTGCCGGACGCATACGCGAATCCGAGCACGGCATGCCAACCGGGATTTGCGGTCACCCATCTATACGCTTGCAGCCAGTGAAACCCGAGCGCGGCATCGATCGATACCAACGCATCGCTCACGAGCGGCAGATCGGTCGCCACAGCCAGGTACTGAAGGAGCGCGCCTGCATGCGTGAACACCGACAACAACGCGATCCACTGGAACGATTGCGCGACATTCTCGTAGAACGCCTTCCTGGCCGGCACTTTGTACGATGGGCGCGAGGCGAGCCAGGAAGCTGCGGTGACGGCAAGAACGACGGACAGCATTTGCGCGCTTTCGACCAGACTGCCCTTCGCAATCCGGAAATCGACGCGGTATGCCCAGATCACGTCGACGATTATCAGCATGATGGTCACCCACCACGCGGTCACGTAGATTTTCCGCATATTCTTCGACATACCCCTTTTCTCGTTCTTTTCTGTCGATCCCCGAGGCTCGAGCCGGACGTTGTCCGCACGTACCGCGTTCCCCGTACACCCGCAAATGCAGGCGCATCGTGCAACCGCGCTCCATAGCCTCGTACCGTATTCCAGCCGGTGCTTGAGAATAATACGCCGCCGTCCGTCAGGCGACGCCGACGCATCCGGCCCCGACGCCGGCCGCCCGGATCACTTATCATACCGGCCAGGCAATTTGCGACGAAAGGCGGATCATGTTTACAGGCATTGTTCAGGGTGTTGGCGTCATCAAGGCCATCGAGGATCACGGCGAACTGAGAACGTTCAGCATCGAATTCCCCGAGCGGTTCACCACCGACATCGAGATCGGCGCGAGCGTCTCGGTCGACGGCGTCTGCCTGACCGTGACGACCATCCACTCGCCCGAGCTGATCGACTTCGACGTGATGTTGCCGAGCCTGCGCATCACCACGCTCGCCGACCTCACGACCGGCGCCCGGATCAACGTCGAGCGGGCCGCGAAGGACGGCGCTGAAATCGGCGGACATCCGCTGTCCGGACACGTCGACTTCATGGGAACGATCGCGAACATCGCGTCGTCCGAACACAACCGGATGATCCGCATCGGCGTGCCGGCCGATTTCAGGCGCTACGTGTTTGCGAAAGGCTATATCGCGATCAACGGCTGCAGCCTCACCGTGTCGGACGTCAATCGCGACGAAGGCTGGTTCGACGTCTGGCTGATTCCCGAAACGCGACGCGCGACCACCTTCGATGCGAAGGGCGTCGACGACCGGGTCAATATCGAGATCGAGCGCAGCACGCAGGTCGTCGTGGATACGATCCGCGAGTCGGTCAAGGAAACCCTCGGGGAATTGACCGGCGTCGTCACGACGTTGCTCGCGGAGAAGGGCATCGATATCGAGGAACTGCTCGCGCGGAACGTCGCGAAGCTGCCGAAGGCGTAACGGCGAAGAGCGCCGCCGTTCCCGCTGATGCCCGGGATCACCGGGCGTCGGCTTCCGTCGCGATGCGCCCGGCCGGCCGCCCCGCACGCCACCTTACTCCGCCTCTGCCTGCGCCCCCTTCCCCACCGCCACCCGCTGCGCGCGATAAATCCCCGCGTGTCCGGAAAACAGATAGGCGACCACGCAGGCGACGATCGCATACACGCCGACATCCGCGCCGAACAGTTCGATCGCCATGATCGTCGACGCGATCGGCGTGTTGGCCGCGCCCGCGAACACCGCGACGAAACCGAGCCCCGCCAGCACGGGCACCGGCAGCGCCAGCACCTGCCCGAGCGCGTTGCCAAGCGTCGCGCCGATGTAGAACAGCGGCGTCACTTCGCCGCCCTTGAACCCCGACGCGAGCGTGACGACGGTGAACGCGAACTTGCCCGCGAAATCGTAAGCCGGCAGCGGCCCGTGAAACGCGGCTTCGATCGTCGGAATGCCGAGCCCGAGATACTGCGGCACGTTCAGCACGGTGGCGGCCACCGCGACCAGCATGCCGCCGAGCACCGGCTGCAGCGGCGCATGGCGGATCACGCGGCGAAACCACGCGGTCAGCGCATGCGTCGCGAACGCGAACAGCCGGCCGACGACGCCGAACGCGACACCCGCGACGACCGTCGCGGCCAGCCCCGTCGCCGACACGGCCGGCACGAACGGAATCGCATAAGCGGTGTGATGCACGCCCCACGCGCGGCACACGACATCCGCGACGATCGCCGACGCGACGCAGGTCAGCAGCGCGTCGTACCGGACGCGGCCGATCGCGAGCACCTCGAGCCCGAACACGGCGCCCGCGAGCGGCGTACCGAACACCGACGCGAACCCGGCCGCGATGCCGCCCATCAGCAGCACGCGCCGATGCTCGCGATCGAGCCGGAACAGGTGCGTGACGCGATCGGCGAGCGCGCCGCCCATCTGCACGGCCGTGCCCTCGCGGCCGGCCGACCCGCCGAACAGGTGCGTGACGACGGTCGCGACGAGCACGAGCGGCGCCATCCGCTTCGGCACCAGCGCCTTCGGGTCGTGAATCTCGTCGATCAGCAGGTTGTTGCCGCGCGCGACCGACTGGCCGAACCGGTGGTAGACCCAGCCGGTCGCCAAACCGGCGGCCGGCAGCCCCCACAGCAGCCAGGGATGCGCGACGCGCGTGCCGGTCGCCCAGTCGAGCGCGATCAGGAACAACGCGGAAGCCGTGCCGGCCAGCGCGCCGAGCAACGCAGAGAGCGCGAGCCAGCGGCACACGTAGCGCACGGTCGCGAAAAAATCGGCAGAAGTCGAGAAAAACATGATTTCCAGATTCGACGGGACATCAAAACCTGGGCGGCAGAATACCGCATGGACGGCCTGCGACCTCCTGACGACCCAGGAACACGCAGGCATCATCAGCCGGGCAAACCGGCGGTTGAGGGCCGAACCGCGCGCGACGCGCCGGGATCGACCGCAGGGAGGCATGCCATCTCCGCAGGCGGCAATTGTACGCGACGCCGCACGGCGCGCGCAATGCGGCCCCGCCGGGGCCGCGGCGCGCCGTCAGTCGAGCGGCATGCGCGTCACGCGTGAAATCAGTTGCGGCGCGATCCGGTCGAGCGGCAGGATCGCCGACGCCGCGCCGATCGCCGCGGCCGCCTTCGGCATCCCGTAGACGGCGCTCGTCGCCGCGTCCTGCGCGATCGTGTAGCACCCCTTCGCGCGCATCGCCTTCAGCCCGAGCGCGCCATCGCGCCCCATCCCGGTCAGCAGCACGCCGAGCGCGTCGCCCTCCCAGCCGTCGGCGACGCTGTTGAAGAACACGTCGATCGACGGCCGGTACGGCGTCTCGGCCGGATGCCGCGTATAGCCGAGCACGCCGCGCGGCGAGATGTACAGGTGATCGTTGGTCGCCGCGAGCAGCACCTCGCCCGCCTGCGGCACGCTGCCCTGCCGCGCGACGCGCACGGGCAGCCGCGTATAGCCGTCGAGCCACTCCGCCATGCCGACCGCGAACGCCTGGTCGACGTGCTGGACGATCACGAGCGCAGCCGGAAAATCGGCCGGCAGCGCGCGCAACAGGGCGGTGAGCGCGGTCGGCCCGCCCGCCGACGCGCCGATCGCGATCAGCGTCGGCTGGCCGCGCGCGGGTGCGGGCCCGGGCGGCACGAGCGTCGTGGTCCGGCTTTCGAGCAGCCGGCCGATCTGGTCGATCTTCGCGAGCAGCGGCTGCGGCGCCGCATCCGACGGCAGGCCGAGCGCGAGCGTCGGCGTGTCGACCGCGTCGAGCGCGCCGGCCCCCATCGCCTCGTAGACCGACGACGTGTTCGCGCTGACGCTCGCGGTCACGATCAGGATCGCGCACGGCGCGCGCGCCATGATCTGCCGGGTCGCGGCCACGCCGTCGAGCTTCGGCATCACGAGATCCATCAGCACGAGATCGGGCGGATGCGCGACGCAGAAATCCACTGCCTCGTCGCCGTCGGTCGCCACCCACAGCACGCGGTGATCCGTGCGCAGCGCGATCACGCGGCGCAGCGCCTCGACGGCAAGCGGCAGATCGTTGACGATGCCGATGTTCATCCGCGTGCGTCCCCGATCAGGTCGTGCACCGCGTCGAGCAGCGCCTCGTCGTGGAAACTGCTCTTCGCGAGGTAGTAGTCGGCACCGGCGTCGAGCCCGCGCCGGCGATCCTCGTCGCGATCCTTGTACGACACGATCATCACCGGCACGCGCTTGAGGGTCGGATCGCCCTTGATCAGCGTGACGAGTTCGATCCCGTCCATGCGCGGCATGTCGACGTCGGTGACGACCAGGTCGAACGCGTCGCTGCGCACCGCATTCCAGCCGTCCATCCCGTCGACCGCGATGGTCACGTCGTAGCCGCGCTTTTCCAGCAGCTTGCGCTCGAGCTCGCGCACCGTCAGCGAATCGTCGACGACGAGCACGCGGCGGCGCCGGTCGGCGAGCGCGAGCTGCCGGTCGCGCGTGAGTTTCGCGAGCTGTCCGCCGCGCACGAGCTTGTCGACGGAGCGGATCAGGTCCTCGACATCGACGATCAGCACCGGGTCGCCGTTCTCGAGCAACGCACCGGCCGCGATGTTCTGGATCTTGTGCAGGCGGCTGTCGAGCGGCTGCGCGACGAGCATCCGTTCGCCGAGGAAGCGGTCGACGGCGACACCGTAGAGCTCGGGCTCGCCGCCGACGACCACGACCGCCGTGCTCGCGCGCGCGACGCCGGGCTCGCCGGCATCGAGCAGCTGGTGCGCGGCGACGAGGCCCGCGCGCCGGCCGTCGAACGGAAAATGCGGCTGGCCTTCGAGCACGTCGATGTCGTCGTGCGACAGTTCGAGCGTGCGGCGCACGTGCGCGAGCGGGAACGCGTACGGCTCGCCGCCGACCTCGACCAGCAGGCTGCGGATCACCGACAGCGTGAGCGGCAGCTGCAGCACGAAGCGCATGCCCGCGCCGGGCTCGTTGAAGATGCGCACCGCGCCGCGCACGCCGCGCACCATCTCCTGCACCGCGTCGAGGCCGACGCCGCGCCCCGACACGTCGGTCACCGCATCGCGCATCGAGAAGCCCGGCAGCAGCAGGAATTCGAGCAGTTCGGGATCGGACAGCCGCGCGGCCGTCTCGTCGTCGGTCAGGCGCTGGCGCACGACCGCAGTGCGCAACGCATCCATGTCGACGCCCGGCCCGTCGTCGATCACGCTGACGAGCAGCGAGCCGGCGCTATGCCGCGCTTCGAGCGTCACGCTCGCCTCGGGCGGCTTGCCGCGCGCGAGGCGCGCGTCGGGCGCTTCGACGCCGTGGTCGATCGCGTTGCGCAGCAGGTGGCCGAGCGGCGCGTCGAGCAGGTCGAGGATGTCGCGGTCGACCTGCGTGCCTTCGCCGACGATCGAGAAGCGCACCTGCTTGCCGAGCGAGCGCGCGAGATCGCGGACGATCCGCGGATACGCGCGCGTCGCATCGCCGAACGGCCGCATCCGGCACTGCAGCGCCTCGTCGTACAGCTGTTCGGCGATATGCGTGCTGCGCCGCTCGAAGCGGTCGAATTCGTCCATGCGCTCGGCGAGCGAACGCTGCAGGTCGTTGAGCATGTGCCGCACTTCGTTCACCGACGCGAGCACGCCCGCGTCGAGATCGTCGGCAAACTGTTCGTACAACAGATCGAGCGAACGGGCCGCGTCGCGCTGCGCACGCTTCACGCGCAGCATCGATTCCGCGAACGGCTTGAGCCAGCGCGATTCGACGAGCGACTCGCCGGACAGGCTCAGCAGCCGGTTCAGCGTATCGGCCCGCACGCGGCGCATCGCGCCCGCGCCGGCCGCGCGGCCGGCCTGGACCGGATCGGGCACGGCCGCCGGCAGCGCGAGCGGCGGCACCGAGGCGCCGGCCCCCACGGGCTCGTTCGCGGCGCCGTCGTGCTCGCGAAACGGCGCGACGGACGGCGGGGCCGGCGGCGGTGCGAAAGCCGGTGCCGGCATCGCGTGCGCGCCGTCGGCGCCCGTCAGCGCCAGCGCGAACGCCTCGATCTCCGCCGGCGACACGGGCTGCGCCTGCGGATCGGCGACGCGCACCAGCAGGTCGACGCCGGCCAGCAGCACGTCGACATGCGTGGCCGTCAGCGCGACCGTGCCGGCCTGCGCCGCGACGAAGCATTCTTCCATGCGCCCCGCGATGTCGACGCCGAGCGGCACGCCGACGATGCGCGCGGCGCCCTTCAGCGAATGTGCGGCGCGCATGCACGCCTCGAGCGCGACGGAGTCGGGCTCGCCCGACTCGAGCGCGAGCAGGCGCTCGGACAGCGCCTGGGTCTGCGTGCGCGTCTCCTCGCGATACAGCTCGAGCAGCGACAGTTGGCTCAGATCGTCATCGCCGCTCATCGCATGCTCCGTGTCACGGCGTCGAACAGCCGATCGTCGTCGAGCAAGCCGATCGACTTGCCGCGCCACGACAGCACGCCGCGCGACAGGCCGGCGCTCGCGCGCCCGACCGTCGCCGGCACGGGCACCCATTCGGATGCGCCGAAGCGCAGCACGCCCTCGACTTCGTCGACCGGAAACACCACCGGCTCGCCCTGGTGCGCGGCGACCAGCAGCCGCGTGAAACGGCCGTCCGCGCCACCCTCGCGGCCCTTGCCCGCGTCGAGGCCGAGCAGCGCGCCGATCGAGATCGCGATGCGCAGCGTGCCGCGAATGTTGACCACGCCGCGCACGGCCGAATGGCGACGATGCGGCAGCGAATGGATCGGACGCGTGCCGGCGATCTCGCGCAGCACGCCGATCGGCAGCGCGAGCCATTCGTCGGCGACGCGAAACGCCAGTGCCGCCTGATGCGTATCGTCGTCGCCGTGCGCGCGGGTCGCGTCGAACGCGCTGATCCGCTGCGTCGCGTCGGCCAGCTCGGCGGCGCCGAGCGGGCGTTCGAGCAGTTTCGCCGCGTGATACGCGTAGACCGGGCAGTTCAGGCAGCGCAGGCAATCGGCCAGCCGCTCGCACGAGCGGTCGCCGTGCGTGCCGATCCGGTTCCAGCAATCGTCGACGCCGATCGTCGTGTCGTCAGTGGCAACGGCGTCGCGGTTCATTCGTTCCTCGGTCATCCCGATGTCGGCTCCCAACCCGTATTCTCGTTATCCGGCCGAGCGCCGCGCACGCTCGAGCAGCCATTGCGCGCCGGCGCCGTCGCCGCCGACGTCCAGCAAGGTCGCGAGATGCGTCAGCGCTTCGTGGTGCGTCGGCCGCAGATACAGCGCCTTCCGGTAGAAATCGCCCGCTTCCGCGACCCGCCCGCGCGCATCCGCGATCAGCCCGTTCAGGTAGAACGCGTCGGCGTGCGGCCCGGCGTGCGCGGAGAACTGCGCGAGCACGCGCTCGGCCTCGTCGAATGCGCCCGCGTTGGCCAGCGCCTGCGCTTCCTCGAGCGTCGGCGCGGCGCCGTCGGCGGCCGCCGGCGCCGGCGCGGGCGTGTCGGCCACGTTCGCCGTATGGGCCAGCGGGTCGACGCGCACGTCGGCCCGCGGCCCGAACGCCGTCGGGCGTCCGGCCGGTTCAAAGGCAGCGCGCGACGGCGCGGCATCGCGCCACGTCGGCGGGACGACGGCCAGCAGCGGACGCGTCGCAGCCGGCGGCGCCACGGCGAAACGCTCGGCGCGCCGGTACGGCGCAACCGCGGGCAGCGGTGCCGCATGGCGGGCCGCGTACCCGTCCGCCGCGGCGCCATCGCGCCCGCGATGAAACGCGAACGCCAGCGGCACGCGGGCCGAACGCATCCCGTGCCGCATCGCGACGCCCGTTTCGGCCGGCCCGACGAACAACATGCCGTCGTCGGCGAGCGCGCTTTCGAGCGAGCCGATCACACGGTCCTGCGCGTCGCGGTCGAAATAGATCAGCACGTTGCGGCAGAACACGAAATCGTAGCGGATGCCCGTATCGGTGCCCGGTTCGACCAGGTTCGCCTGGCGAAACTGCACGCACGCGCGCACGCGCTCGTCGAGCAGCCAGCCGTCGGCGACCGGCGTGAAGTAGCGGCCGCGGAACTCGGTCGCCGTGCCGCGAAACGCATTGCGCCCGTAGCAGCCGAGCCGCGCCTGTTCGATCGCGCGCGCGCTCAGGTCGAGCGCGTCGATCGTGAAGCTGGCCGGCTCGAGCCCGGCGTCGAGCAGCGCCATCGCCGCCGAATACGGCTCCTCGCCGGTCGAGCACGGCGCGCTCAGCACACGGATCACGCGCCCGGGCGTCGCGGCGAGCCGCTCGGCCGCGTGCCGCGCGAGCGTCGCGAACGCCTCGCGATCGCGGAAGAACCACGTCTCCGGCACGATGAACAGCTCGATCAGCGCGCGCCGTTCGTCGGCCGACGCGTTGAGGTGCTGCCAGTACGCGTCGAGCGCTTCCGGCGTGACGGGCGGCCGCGCCGCCGACGGCAGCCGCTCGCCGTCGCCCTGCAGCGCCTGCACGCGCTCCGTCAGCGCGCGGCTCAGAAAATCGTTGCCGAGCGAATCGGGGTCGATGCCGGTCTCGCGCAGCAGCCAGCCGCGAAATCGCGAATCGGACTCTTTCATGCGGACTCCCCTCCGTGGCCCGGCAGGCCGTCGAACAGATACAGGCGCGCGACGTCGTCGATCAGGTCGGACACCGAGACCTGCTGCACGATCCCGTCGGGCGTGTTCGCGACGCGCCCGAGCCAGCGCGTGCGCGCGGTCGATATGCCACTCGCGCGGAACGCCGTGCGATCGATCCGCAGCGTCTGCGTCGCGCGCTCGATGATCAGGCCGATCACGCGCTCGCGGTCGAGCTGCCCGGCGCGGTAGCGGACCATCACCAGTCGCGTCGAACGCAACGCATGCGCGCGCCGTCCGAGCGCCAGCATCGGCACGTCGATCACGGGCACCGGCTGGCCGCCGCGCATCAGCAGCCCGGCGATCCATTCGGGCGCGCCGGGCACGGCCTTGGTGGTCGCGAGCGGCAACACCTCGTCGATGTCGGCCGCGTCGAGCGCGTAGCGCTCGCCGTCGAGCTCGAACATCAGGAACAGCGCGTGCGCGGCGCCGTGCGACTCGGCGCGCGTCACGCGTCGACCTTGAAGCGCGACACGCTGGTGCGCAACTGGTTCGCGACGAGCGTGAGG